>JBBRZC010000071.1:0-16767 GCA_038237075.1 Actinomycetales bacterium | reverse complement strand
GAGGCACTCCAGGTGCAGCGCGCCGACGGGACGGCGATCACCGCCGCGCAGCTGTCGGCGAACCCGTCGGCGCCCGAGATCACCCAGCTCCACACCGTGGGAACGACCTTCGCCACCGGGTGGGTGACGGTCTCCTCGGGGACCACCCAGGTCGACGCGACGGCCGGCGCCGCGGCGACGGGGGCCACCCCGTTCAAACGGCCCGAGAACGGCGTGTTCCGCCCGGGCACCGGCTTCCGCGAGCTCTACTTCACCGAGACCGGCGACACGACGTCGACGAGCACCCTGCCCGGTGCCTACGGCGGCGTCTTCCGGCTGTCCCAGTCCTCCCCGAGCGCCAGCTCCGGTCGGCTCTCGCCGGTCTTCGTCGGCGACAAGGCACACACCGGGCTGGACAACATCCAGTTCGCCGGTCGCGACGAGCTCCTCGTCGTCGAGGACGCCGGTGACTCGCTGCACGCCCAGCGCAACGCCCTCGACTCCGGCTACCTCATCCAGCTGTCGGAGGACGACAAGCGGGGTATGCCGCGGGGCAAGGTCACCCGCTGGCTCGCCGAGGGACGTGACGCGTCAGCCCTCTACGAACGCCACGACGAGCCCGGGCTACAACGACGGCGACAACGAGATCACGGGGATCCACGTGTCCGACGGAGACGCCTCGACCGGCGGCATCCTCGGCGCGAAGACCCCGCGTCCCTTCGACGGGGCGTGGCGGATGTTCTGGACGCAGCAGCACGGCGACAACGTGACCTGGGAGGTCTCCGGCCCGGCCCGGGACCGCGGTGACCACTGACCGGTCCTCCTGCGCTCTACCCCAACCGGACTCGTCTGGGTCGCCCCGGCAGCGGGACCGCGGACGGGTCCGGGTGGGAGCGCGCTCCCGCCCGGACCCGGGCTACCGGACTCGCGCTACCGCACCGTGAGGACCACCCGCATCCACGGGTGGATGCAGCACTCGAAGAGGTACTTGCCCGGCTTGAGGCCCGCGGTATGGAACGCCGCCTCCTTGTCCGCGGCCACGTAGACGTTGACCGCTGACGCGGGCGTAGGCGCCAGGCTGCCGTCCGGCAGGGTGGTCGCGCACTCCTGGGCCGGAACCGGGTTGCCAGACAGCTGGTTGAGCCCCGCGATGAACCCGCCACCGAACATCTTGACCTGGGTGAAGGTGTGCGTCTCGCCGCCCTCGTTCTCGAGGATCACCGGACGCCCACCCCGGATGGTGAGCATCGACGGGTCGAACTTCCACGCTGCGGCCTTCTTCGTCGCGGTCAGCTCGGCGAGGAAGGCGCCGACCGTGGTCCTGCCCTCTCCGACGCAGGTACCGGCACCGAACGCCGCGTTGAACGACGCCGGCTGGCAGTCGTCGTGGATCTCGATCTCGCGTCCGCCACCCCTCGACGCCTCGACTGGAGCCGCGAGCGCCAGCGCGCTCACCGCCGAGAGAGCCCCTGCCGCCACCGCGAACCCTACGCTTCTGCGCAACATATGTGCTCCTCTGCGACCGTCTCGGACCGGGGGGCGACTGCCTCTTCTGAGAAGATCCTGTGACGCGCCGCAGCCGTGAACGTACTCCTGGCCACCGGGCCCGGCAAGGTCAATTTCTGCCCCAGAGAACGTAATTCGCCCCAATCGGGACACAGCGGTCAGTCAGCCGGTTCGAAGCAGGTCGGAGAGCAAGACCGGCGTGAGCCCCTTGCCGAGGATGCCCGCGAGCATCGCGGGCAGCGCCGCGACGGTGCGGGAACGGTCCTGCCGCTGCGGGTTCGGCCCATCCAGCCGTCCGCCGTCGTGGCAGAGGATGATCGACCCCGGTTCGGCGCCGTCGACGACGGCTCGGGCCCCGGCGGCATACCCGGCGGAGAGGTGTGCCTCCAGACAGTCGCTCCAGAACACACTTCGCACCCGCATCTCCTCGGTGACCGCGGCCACCTCAGTGCTGGTCCAGCCCCGCGGTGGACGGAAGAGGGGGCCTGGACCGCCCACGACGTCGCGCAGTGATCGTGCGCCGAGGGCGATCTGGTCCCGGATGCCGGCTGTCGGCAGCGCGTCCAGCCAGAGGTGGTCCTGGGTGTGGTTGGCGACGGCGTGCCCCTCGTCGACCACCCGCCGAGCGAGGTCGGGATGGGCCCGCACGTTGCGGCCGATCACGAAGAACGTGGCTCTCACGTCGTGGGCCGCCAGGACGTCGAGGATCGCGGGGGTGACGTCGGGGTCGGGCCCGTCGTCGAACGTGATGGCCAGGTGCGGGCCGGTCGTGACGGCCCTGCTGACGGCCCGGGTGTCCGCGGCGGCGCGTGACGCCGCGGAGCCGGTGTGCCCGTCGCCGCGGCCGGCGGCGACCGCCCAGGCGCCACCGTCGAGCAGGCACGCCCCGGCGACGGCCGCCAGCACGGTGCGACGGCTGACCGGCGCGCTCCCCCGTGCCATCGCTCGTCTCCCCGTTCCTCGGCCCACCGACGATCATGCCTCGATCCAGCGCAGCCGGGGCAACATCGTCACCAATGGCATACCGTCCCGCCCGGACCGTCGGCCGAGGACGAGACCGTCAGGTCACCGGAAGCGAGGCGAGGATGTCGTCCATCTGGCCGACGGCGAGGGACATGCCCTCCTCCATCCCCATCGCGACCAGCTGCTCCATCGCCTCGACCGACGCGAACGTCGACGTCACGCTCATCCGCGTCGAGCCCTGCCCGACCGGCTCGACGCGCAGGCGCATGCGGGTCACCGGCATGTCCGGCACCGGCCGGCCGGCATCGTCGGCGAAGCCGTCGTCGAGCTCGAGCCCGCGCGGGGGGTCGACGGCGAGGACGTGCCACCAACCGCGGTGACGGTCCCCCTCCGGGCCGGTCATGACGTAGGTCACGGAGCCGCCGGGGGTGAGGTCGTGGTCGTCGACCGTGGCCGGGTAGGTCGGCGGCCCCCACCAGCGCTCGAGCAGCCGCGGGTCGGCCCACAGCTGCCACACCTGCTCCGGGGTGGCGCTGAACTCGGCGGTCAGGGTCATCGTGCGCGTCTCGGGATGCTTGACGACGCTGGTCACGCTCATGGAGTGTCTCCTTCGATGGGGTCGGGTTTCCTGGGTTGAGGGTTCTTGGGGTCGGGCTCCGTGAGCTCGGCGAGCACCTCGCCGAACCGGTCGATCCGGTCCCGCCAGAGAGCCTCGAGGTCGTCGAGGACGCGCCGGGCGCCGCGAAGGGTCTCGAACCTGCTGACGACGAGCTGCTCGCGCCCGCGCCGCCGTTTCTCGACGAGGTCGGCCGTCTCGAGCACCGCCACGTGCTTCTGCACGGCGGTCAGGCTCATCGCGTAGCCGCGGGCGAGGGCCGACACCGACAGCTCCCCCGCCACGGCCCGCGCCACGATGTCGCGCCGGGTCGGGTCGGAGAGCGCGTGGAAGATCCGGTCGGTCCGGGCCTCCGCTGCCTGATCTACAACCACAAGGTTGTACCTTAGCCGTCGCTCCCCATCTCGACAACCCCCCACGGCGATCAGACCGGGCATACCTCACCAGCTCCAGAGGCCTCCCGGCATCGACCGGACGCGTCCTCCTGGCCGAGGCGGCGTAGCCGACCCGAAAGTTGCCCTCTCCCGGGTTCGGGCCTACCGTGAGGGCGTTAGGTGAGGTTGCCCCGGACCCGGCGACGGCTGTCGAGGTTCGGAACGGGGAGACATGGACAACTCACACTCAGGCTTGGGCGCGCCGGCCGCGCGACCCGTGGCCAAAGGCCGATCCCCCGCGCCCGAGGGTGGCGTCATCCGGACGGTCCTACGCAACGGCCGTCGCACCCGGCGTGATGACACGCAGGCCCAGTTTCCGACGCTGCAGGACTCGGCTCCAGCGCTGCGTGACGCCGATCTGGCCCCGAGGCCTGCTTCCTCGACGAGGCCGCGCCGCTCGGGCGTCCTCAGCTACGAGGAGTGGCTCGAGGGGCAGAGCCTGCACTCCCGTTCGCTGGAGACCGCGAAGTTCGTCGTCACGTGAGACTCGTCGCCGTCGAGATGACGTCGGTCCCCGTCCCGCCCGCTGCGCGCCATACCGACGCTCCCCTCGTCTGACGAGTGGAGGCGCTCGTCGGCCCCCGCGCGAGCAACACCCCCGATGGCAGTCGACAGCACGAGTGGAGTCCGGGATGCTCATCACCACTGCGAACGACTTCCCCGACCGTGAGATCGAACGGGTGCTCGGCGAGGTGTTCGGCCTCACGGTCAGGTCGCGCAACATCGGATCCCAGATCGGGGCGAGCCTGAAGTCGCTGGTCGGGGGCGAGCTCCAGGGGATGACGAGGATGCTGGCGCAGGGCCGTCAGCAGGCGATCGAGCGCCTCGTCGAGGAGGCCACCCAGCGCGGCGGGAACGCCATCGTGGCCATGCGCTTCGACACGAGCGAGCTCGGCAGCACCTGGACCGAGATCTGCGCCTATGGCACCGCCGTCGTCCTGCGGGGGCTGTGAGGGCCATCGCCTCGGCCTGACCCAGGCCAGACCTCCAGGACCGTAGTGGCATCGCGTCTACGGTCGTTCGGGGGGCGGCGCGTCGGGGGTGACGGCCGGCCGCTCGCTGGTCCGGGACGGGTTCGCGGACGCCGGGTTTCGGGTCAGCCACCCCCGGGGACGTGCGTCCCCGGGTCGGCCGGACTGCCCGGTCCCCGACCAGGTGTCGCTCAGCCGGGGCACCCCGTGCCGGGTGAACCATGCTTCACTGCTGCGTTCGCTGCGTTCCAGGTCGAGCTGCCCGAGGACCTCGTCGACCGCTGTGAGCACCGATCCCCGCAGCAGCCAGAGGTCGGCGCGGTCGCCGGGATCGACACGCAGGAGCATGAGCTCGATGAGCACGGCCCGAGCCTCGCTCACGATGTCGAGAGTCCGGTTCAGCGCCTCGTCGACGTCGTCCGCGTCGCCGGTGCCGTACTCGAGCTCGACCACGTCGGCAAAGGCACGCAGCCCGCTGGCCAGGTCGTCGAGGACGACGGCGAAGGCGCGGCGCAGCTCGGCTCCCGTGAGGGCCTCGGGCACTTCAGGTTCGGTCGGGATCTCGGTGGCGATCACGACGAGCAGGGAGCGTTCAGCCGCAAGGCAACGCTCGAGCCGACGCAGCACCGTTCGCAACCCCTCGTGGACGGTGGCCGCGGCGAGCGCGCGAGGGTTGAGTCTGCGGCTCTCCTCGACGGCTGCAACGGCGGCTGACGCGTTGTCGATGTCGCCGGCGATGTGTTCCGTCCACGCGAACCACGCGCTGACCTCCTCGGGGTGCGGAGCCCGGCTGCCGAGGGCCACGGCGACCTCGTCCAACAGGGCGGCCTGCGAGCGAGCGACCGCCCGGACCGCGTCACGCGCTCGCGCGTTCGGGATGGCGACGGGAACGAGCAGCGTGAACCCGATGCCGACGACGGTCCCGATGAGGGTGCTCACGACTCTCACCTCGGCCGCCAGCTGCGGAGAGGAGACCGCCAGGATGAGCATCGCGCTGATCGGCGCCTCCAGCGACTGCTCACCCAGGCGCAGCGCCTTGGCCAGGATCAGGGATGTCGAGATGACCGCTCCGAGGCTCCACCACGTGAGACCGACCGACGCGGCGACCCCGACCGCCACCAGGACGCCGGTCAGCACCGCCCCCACGCGAACGAGACCCATCTGGAGGGTCCCGACCGTGGACGCCTGGACCACCAGCAGCGCCGTCAGCGGCGCGGTGAGGTCGAGGAGGCCCGGCGTCACCGCGTTGGCGACGAGATACGCGACCACCGCCGCCACCGTGAGCCGGGTGATCTGGGAAGCCGCTGGTCGCAGCCGCGCAGGCACCTGGGACCAGGAGCTGGGAAAGGAGGGCCACATCCACCAGACCAGGTGGCGAAGGCGTGACCGCGCCCTCACCATGAGCCGCTCCAGTCGCACGGACGGCGCCTCCTCCAGCCAATGGTCGTTCATCCGACGACACGGTGAGCTCCGGCCGAGCCGGCGGCGGGACTCGAACCCGCAACCCCCTGCTTACAAGGCAGGTGCGCTGCCAATTGCGCCACGCCGGCAACTCGCCGGCGCGCCGGTCGAGGACGGCGACAGCGTACCGGGCCCAGGGCAAACCCCGGCCGTGGTTGCGGCTCGGCAAGCGCGGCCAGTCATCGCGTGGCGGGCGTGAGCGCCGAGCCCATGGGATCCCATGGACTCGACGCTCATCAGTGGAGCCGCTGTGGCAGCGGTGGCAGCGGTGGCTGACGGGGCTCACGACGCGCTCGTCCGCTGTCCGCGAGCGTGGTCCGGACACGCGAACGGCCCCGTGGGACACCCACGGGGCCGTTCGACGGCGACTCGACAGCCCTCAGCGAGTCAGCGGTGACCTCATGCCGGCAGACGCAGCGTCTGCCCGACGAAGATGAGGTTCGGGTTGCTCACAACGCCCTGGTTCGCCGCGAACAGGGCCGCCCAGCCGCCCTTGACGCCGTACTTCTGCGCCAGTGCACTGAGCGTGTCACCGGCGTGGATCGTGACGGCCTGGCCCGCAGCAGCGCGAGCCGGGGCGACAGTGGCCTTCGGGGCGACCGTGGCCCTCTTGACGACGGTGGCCTTCCTGACGACCGTGGCCTTCTTGACGACGGTGGCCTTCCTGACCACGACCGGGTTGGCAGCCTTCTTTATCGTGACGGCGGTGCGCACCGCGGCGCGCGAGACCTGGGGTGCGGCGACGGCAGCGGGAGCCGAGGAGGCCCCTCCGCTGGCCCGGCTCAACCCGGCGCGGGCGCCGCAGACCGGCCACGCGCCAGGGCCCTGGCCGGCGAGGACCTTCTGGGCGACCGAGATCTGAGCCGCCTTGGAGGCGAGGTTCGCGGTGGGTGCGAAGGCGCCGCCACCGTAGGCGAGCCACGTGGACCGGGTGAACTGGAGGCCACCGGAGAACCCGTTGCCGGTGTTGATGGCCCAGTTGCCGCCGCTCTCGCAGGCGGCGACGTTGTCCCACACCGAAGCGGCATGGGCGCTTGATGCGGTGGCGAGACCGCCGGCCACGGTTGCGACGCTGGCGATCCCGATGCCGGCGATGCGAGCCTTGACGTTGCGCTTTGCAGGCGCGGCGGAGTGCTTGGCGTTGTAATGCAAGGGATTTGTCCTCTCCTGACGTGCGCATACGGGGTTAGCTGTCGGGATCGGGCGGTCAGGTGCCCTACCAGTCGATGCTGGCTTTCACCCCAAGGACCGGGTCGAACCGGTCGCACACTGGGTCCCCCATCCTCGTCATGCCCGGGAGGCTCCCGGGAAAGTGCTCGCCTGACGAGGTTCGGCGCTGCGAGCACGCATGGGTGGGTGTCAACTCTGCAGTTGTCGCCGGGCGGGCTGGGCCGACGGGCGGTGGGCCGACGGCACCGCCGTCGACCCAGAAAGGACGGTACGGGCTTTCGAGGGGATATCCAACCCCCTCCTGAGATCTTTCCGTGACCTGGGCGTGTCCTTTGCGTGACCTGTGGAGCCTGGCCTCAGCCTGCGGACGCCTGGAGGAAGCGCCCCGGGTCACCGGACAGCGGCCACCACGTGATGTCGCCCTGGCGTGCCAGCGCGAGGAAGGCCAGGCCGAGGGCAGCCGCCACGAGCACGCCGACCACGATGTCAGTGGCGGTGCCCGAGGGCACGGATCCCCTGACGAGAGAACGCGACCCGCGCCGCAGTGACGCACTGCCCGGTCCCCACCAGGCGACGACCGCCCCGCCGAGGAAGCCGAGAGCGAGCTCGGGCGCCCGGGCCGGCCCCGGCTGCATCGTCGTGAGGTTCGAGATGACCAGGGTCGCGCTGATGGCGGCCGACACCGCGACGATGCCGGGCAGGACGACGGCGACGGCCGTGGCCAACGTGGCCCTGATCACGTGCCACGGGCTGAGCACGATGGCGAGGGGCACGTCACTGCGTCGCCGGCCACGGTCGAAGCGGCGCATCACGAGAGCGGTCACCGACCGGTCGCTGAACCGGGCCAGGACCGACCAGGCGACGACGGCGAGGACGGCGATCCCCGGCCGGGTGGCGGCGCCCGCAGCCGCGAGCGCCGTCAGCGCAGCCAGGGTGCCGGTCCGGTCGGGGCGCCCGATCCGCGGGTCGGGCTCGTCGGGGCCGGCGTCCCAGGCGGCCTGCCAGTCGGAGTCCTCCTCGGAGTCGTCCCACTCCTGGCCGGCGTCCCGGGCCCAGCCGGGGTCGGCCGAGGGCGGCTCGACCGCGGGCAGCGCCGAGGTGACCCCGACGGGCGGAGGCGAGGTATGCCGCAGGGTCGGGTCCGCACCCAGCGGCACGGCCCACGGGGGCGAGCCGTTGTCACCGGATCCGGTCCCAGGCACGGAGCGGAAGGCGACGGTGGCCGGCGCGCCCACGGCATACCGCTGCAGTGCGGCGACGACCTCGGGAGCCGGGGGGCGCCTGCGGGGGTCCGGTGCCAGGGCTGCGGCCAGCAGCGGCGTGAGCCGCTCGTCGACGCCGGTGAGGTCGGCCTGGCCCCGCCGCACCCGGTCGAGGACGACGTCCATGGGGCCACGACCGAACGGGGGGCGCCCCGACGCCGCGAAGGCGAGCGTGGCCGCCCAGCCCCACCAGTCGGTCGCCTCGGTGACGCCCGCCCCCTCGATGACCTCGGGCGCGAGGTATCCGGGCGTGCCCATGACGAGCCCGACGCTGGTGAGCCGGACGTCGTCGGCGACGTGGGCGATGCCGAAGTCGATGACGACCGGCTCCCCGTCCTCGATGAGGACGTTGCCGGGCTTGAGGTCGCGGTGGATCACCCCGACGCGGTGGATGGCGTCGAGCGCGGTGACGAGGCCCCGGCCGAGCTGGAGCAGCTCGCGTGCGGAGAAGGCCCCACGCTCGCCGACCACCTCGTCGAGCGAGGGACCCGGCACATAGCGCGTGACGATGTAGGGCCGCTCCCCGAGGATGTCCGCGTCGACGACGGGGGCGACCCGTGGGTCGGCGATGCGCGAGAGGGTCTCGACCTCGCGCTCCAGCCGGCTCCGGGCGTCGGGGTCGTGGGCGATGTGGGGGCGCAGCACCTTGATGGCCACGGCACGGCCATGCCGGTCCAGGGCGAGGTAGACGACCCCCATGCCGCCCTCACCGAGACGGTGGACGAGGCGGTACGGCCCGAGACGGTCGAACGTCCCGGCCGCCACCTCACCTCCGGGGCGGGCCTGCGCGGTCATGCCCCCCACGGTAGGCGAGGGGTGGCGCCCACGCCGACACCCTCACTGCTGGATGTAGCCAACAAGTTGGTCACGTTCGGACTGGAGCGTGTCGATCCGCAGCTTGACGACGTCGCCGATGCTCACCAGGCCGTGCAGGGCTCCGTCGACCGTCACCGGCACGTGGCGGATCCGCCGGTCGGTCATGGTGCGGGCCAGCACCTCGAGATCGTCGTCGCGCTGGCACGTCGTCACGTCGCTGGTCATGATCGCGCTCACCGGCCCGTCCACCACGGACGAGCCCGTGCGGTGGAGGTGGCGCACGACGTCGCGCTCGCTGACGATCCCGTCCACGGCCCTGCCGTCCGCGCTGACCACCACGGCCCCGATCTTGCGGTCGTCGAGCACCGCGAGCAGGTGGGCCACGGTATCGTCAGGGCGGATGGTGACCACCTCGTCGCCCTTGTTGCGGAGCACGTCGGAGATCTTCATGACTGGAAGGTAGTCCTCCCGCGGGCGGGCGC
Organism: Actinomycetales bacterium; assembly: GCA_038237075.1. GTDB lineage: Bacteria > Actinomycetota > Actinomycetes > Actinomycetales > Dermatophilaceae > Lapillicoccus. The sequence continues at coordinate 7,107 of JBBRZC010000071.1, read as the reverse complement.
GCCAGAGATGGCCGCTCCAGCACGGCATATGGTGAACGAGTCCCCGACAGCCGCCCGGCGACCGCCGCCGGACCGCAGAGTCCAGGAGTTGAGCATCCGTGTCCGCCACGAGTCGTCGGTTCGACCTCGTCATCGCCGCGAACCGCCTGCCTGTCGACCGCATCGTCGCCGAGGACGGCACCGTCTCGTGGGGCCGCTCCCCCGGTGGCCTCGTCACCGCCATGAACGCGGTGATGCGCGAGCGCGACGGCGCCTGGGTCGGGTGGGCCGGCGAGGCCGGTGCGGCCCCGGAGCCCTTCACCGGGGGCACGATGCACCTGCAGCCGGTACCCCTGTCCACCGAGGAGATCCGCGACTACTACGAGGGGTTCAGCAACGAGACGCTGTGGCCGATCTACCACGACGTCATCGTCCAGGCCTCCTTCCACCGCGACTGGTGGCGGACCTACGAGGAGGTCAACCAACGCTTCGCCGATGCGGTCGCGGAAGTGGCCGACGACGGGGCCACGGTGTGGGTCCAGGACTACCAGCTCCAGCTCGTGCCGCGGATGGTCCGGGCGCTGCGGCCTGACGTGCGGATCGGCTGGTTCAACCACATTCCCTTCCCCCCGGTCGAGCTGTTCGCGCAGCTCCCGTGGCGCAGGGCCCTGCTCGAGGGCCTTCTCGGCGCCGATTTCCTCGGCTTCCAGCGCGCGGCCGACGCCCAGAACTTCGTCCGCGCCTGCCGTCAGCTGTTGCGGGCGACGACGAAGAAGGACACGGTGACGACGGTCCTGCGGGACGGGTCGACCCACACCACCCGGGCCAGCGCCCTCCCGATCTCCATCGACTTCGCCGGTCTCGAGGCTCTCTCGAAGACGCCAGAGGTCACCGCCCGCGCGGCCGAGCTGCGCCACCAGCTCGGCGACCCCCGGGTGCTCATGCTCGGCGTCGACCGGCTCGACTACACCAAGGGGATCCGGCACCGTCTCAAGGCGTACGAGGAGCTCCTGCGCGACGGGGTTCTCTCGCCGCCCGACGTCACCCTGGTGCAGGTCGCGACGCCGAGCCGCGAGCGGGTGGAGTCCTACCGCGAGCTGCGCACCCAGGTCGAGCTCACGGTGGGCCGGATCAACGGCGAGTTCGCCCCGATCGGCTCCCCGGCCGTGCACTACCAGCACCACTCATACCCGCAGGAGGAGATGGCGGCGCTCTACCTCGCCGCCGACGTCATGCTCGTCACGCCCCTGCGGGACGGGATGAACCTCGTCGCCAAGGAGTACGTCACCTGCCGCCACGACAACGGGGGCGCCCTTGTCCTCTCCGAGTTCACCGGCGCCTACCATGAGCTGCACCAGGCATTCATCTGCAACCCGCACGACATCGAGGGCCTCAAGCAGACGATCCTCAAGGCGGTCAACACCCCGACCCGCGACAAGGCCCGGATCATGCGGTCACTGCGCCGACGCGTCGCCGACCACGACGTCAACCGCTGGGCCACCCGCTTCCTCGACGCCCTCGCCGCCGCGCCGGCGCGGCCGCCCAGCCAGGACGTCCAGGACCGGGTCGACCGCAAGTCCGCCTCCGAGCGGCAGGCGCGCGAGGAGCGCGACGAGGTCAGCGACGACGACTCGAATGCTCCGGCATGAGTCCCGCCGGGGTCGGAGACGAGCTGTATGCCGCGCTGGAGGAGGCCGCGAAGGTTCCGGTCCTGCTCGTGGCCTCCGACTTCGACGGCGCCCTGGCCGAGTTCGTCGTCGACCCGGGTGACGCCGCGCCGGCTCCGGGCGGGATGGCGGTGCTGCGGGCGTTGGCGCGGCTGCCGGGGACCTACGTCGCCATCGCCTCCGGACGTGACGTGCGCACCCTGCGTGAGCTCACCGGGGCCGGTTCCGCGGAACGGATCATCCTCATCGGCAGCCACGGCGCCGAGTCGACGAAGGCGGAGGTCGCGGCGGGTGGGCCCCTCGACGACGCGCAGAAGTCGCTGCTCAACGAGCTCACCGAGCAGGTCGCCGAGCTCATCGACCGGCATCGCGGGGCCCGGCTCGAACGCAAGCGCGCCGCCGTCGCCGTGCACACGCGCGGGCTGGACGAGGATGACGCACAGGCCGCGCTCGCCGAGGCGTCCGGCCTCGGCGAGGACCGGGACGACGTGCGCGTCCTCAGCGGCAAGTCGGTCGTGGAGCTCTCCGTCTCCCACGCCGACAAGGGCACGGCGATCGCCACGCTCGGCCGGCTGCTCGGTGCGGACGCGATCTTCTACACCGGCGACGACGTCACCGACGAGGACGCGTTCCGCACCCTCGACGCCGAGACCGGCGACGTCACGGTCAAGGTCGGTTCCGGGGCGACCGAGGCAGCATTCCGGATCCGCTCGGTGAGCGACGTCGTCGCCACCCTCCAGCAGCTGCGCGACCTGCGGATCGCGGCCGTCGACGGCGACTGACCCGACCCGGGCCCGCGCGCGGCACCGCCTACCGCGAGCGGCAAGCGCCGGTCGAGCCGCGGACGACCAGCTCTGGGCGGAAGACGTACTCGGTGCGCGGCGTCGCGATCCCGGCGATCTCGTCGAGGAGTGCCTGCACCGCCGCCTCGGCCATGGCCGGGACCCGCTGCCGGACCGTCGTCAGGGGCGGGTCGGTGAAGGCGATGAGCGTCGAGTCGTCGTAGCCGACGACCGAGACGTCCTCGGGGACCCGCATGCCCATGGACCGCGCCGACCGGATCGCCCCCAGCGCCATGAGGTCCGAGCCGCAGACAACGGCGGTGCACCCCCGCTCGATGAGCCGGGCGCCGGCTGCGGCGCCCCCCTCGACGCTGAACAACGCGGTCTCGACGAGATCCGACACGTCGTCATTCCCCAGGAGACGACTCATCGCGGCGCGGAACCCGGCGATCTTGCGGACGACCGGCACGTAGCGCCGCGGACCGACGGCGAGCCCGATCCGGGTGTGGCCGAGGTGCACAAGGTGGGTCAGCGACAGCTCCATCGACGCCTCGTCGTCGTTGGAGATGAAGGGGGCATCCACTCCGGCGACGAAACCGTTGACGAGCACGATCGGCAGGCCGCGGTCGCGCAGCTGCACGTAGCGCCGCGGGTCGGTCGTCGTGTCGGCGTGCTGCCCCGACACGTAGATGATGCCGGCGACTCCCCTCTCGAGCAGCATCTGGACGTACTCGTCCTCGTGGACGCCGCCCGGGGTCTGGGTGCATAGGACGGGGGTGAACCCGTGGCGGGCCAGCGAGGTCTCGATGACCTGCGCGAAGGCCGGGAAGATCGGGTTCGTCAGCTCGGGTGTGATGAGCCCGACGAGTCCGGCGCTCTTGCGCCGCAACCGGCTCGGCCGGTCGTAGCCGAGGACGTCGAGCGAGGTGAGCACGGCCTCCCGCGTGGTGTCGGCGACTCCCGGCTTGCCGTTGAGGACGCGGCTGACCGTCGCCTCGCTGACCTCGGCGTGCTTCGCGATGTCGGCGAGACGGGCCCTCATGACGACGCCCGTACCCCTCGGCGTCGGCTCACGCCAACGCGGATCCGCTTCTGCGGCAGCGGCGCCCACAGACGGACATGGACAGTGGGGGCATCCGCCTCGAGAGTGAGGAGGGCCCCCTCGACCTCGACGTCCGACCCGTATGCCGTGCGGCCGGCGGCGATGCCCGGAAGGTGCCGGACGTCGACGTGGAGAGGGTCGTGGGCGGCCCGGGCCACGTGGACGAGGGCGACCTCCTCGGCCGACTCGCGGAGGTAGACGAGGACGTCGTCCGCGGCATACACCCATCGGAGGCCGCCGCGGCGTAGGGCGACCGACCCGCGACGCGCGGCGATGAGCGCGCGGTAGAGACCGAGCACGTCGTGGTCCCAGCGTCGCCGGTCCCAGGGCATCGGGCGGCGGCCGTCCTCGCCGAAGGCGCCCTCCATGCCGATCTCGTCGCCGTAGGTGATCATCGGGACCGACGGGAGGGTGAGGAGCAGGCCTGCCGCCACCTCGACGAGCCGCGGGTCGTGGCCGACGAGGCTGCGCAGCCGGCTCGTGTCGTGCGACCCGACGAGGTTGAACGAATGCGTCAGCGCCTGCCACGACAGGTGAGACGTGAAGTCCCGGATCGTCTCCACCACTGCGGCGCCACCGAGCCGCGGGACGATCACCGGCGACCCGAGGAAGTCGGGGGCGTCGGCCGGGTCGGCGAGCCAGGTCCAGACCGGCCGGGTGAAGCCGGCGTAGTTCATCACCCCGTGCCAGCCGTCGCCGGGCACGTCTAGGCTGTAGTCGTGCACGTGCTCGCCGACGAGCAGGGCGTCGGGCCTCACGTCGGCCATCGCGTCGCGCATCAGCGCCGCGACCTCGTGGTTGTGGTCCTGCTTGCCTTGGCGCCCGGTCATGTTCGCCACATCGACCCGCCACCCGTCCAACCCGGCGGCGGGCCCGAGCCACTTGCGCACCACGCCCTCGTCGTCGTCGAAGACGCGCCGGCGCAGCTCGTTGCTGTCGTAGTTGAGCTTCGGCAGGGAGGGCACCCCGAGCCAGGAGATGTAGCTGCCGTCGTCCTCCCAGAAGTAGAAGTCACGCTCCGGGGCCGTGGTGCTCGCCTGCGCGGCGAGGAACCACTCGTGGCTCGCGCCGGTGTGGTTCGTCGTGAAGTCGCCCATGACCTTGAGGCCCCGCTCGTGCGATGCGTCGCAGAGGCGCCGCAGGGCCGCGTCACCTCCGAGCACGGGGTCGACCGACGCGAAGGTCGACGCGTCGTAGCGGTGGTTGGAGCGGGCCGGGAAGAACGGCGTGAGGTAGACGACCGTGGCCCCGAGCTCCACGACGTGGTCGAGGTGCTCGGTGATCCCGTCGAGGTCGCCGCCGTAGAGCTGGCGCGCCATGACGTCGGACCCGGGCACCGCGTGGATGGGGTCGGTCCACCGCGCCGGGACCGCCCACTCAGGGACGGCGTTGGCCTTCTTGCCGGCGAGGACGGACCGGCTCGACTTGGCGAACCGGTCGGGGAAGATCTGGTAGACCACGGCGTCGAGCGCCCACTCGGGCGGCGGCGCCGGGTGCGCGACGAGCCGGAAGTCACCGGCGTCCGGGATATCGCGCAGGTGCAGCCCGGTCCCGTTGAGCCAGGCGTAGCCGGTGGGGCCGCCGGCGAGGATGAAGCGGTAGCTCGTCACCGGGTTGTGGCACCGCAGGTCGGCCCGCCACCACGTGTCGAGCCGGTCCGTGCGGCCGGTGTCGACGACCGCCTGGACGTAGCGGCCCTCCCCGTCGGGGGTGATCCGGACGTGGACGTGGTCGAGCGGCATCTCCGCCGGCACCCGCAGCCACACCGTGACGGTGTCGCCGAGCCTGGGCGTGAGGTTCGAGACGTAGAGGGCGGAGCCGTCGTGGTGGGGGTGGGCGAGCCAGGTCTCGACGGGACCGAGGTGGTCGAGGTCGGTCACTTCACCGAGCCGGCGGTCATGCCGCCGATGAGCTGCTTCTGGAACGACAGGTAGAGCAGCACGATCGGGGCGGAGGCCAGCACGGCGCCGGCGCAGAAGGGCCCGAAGTACTTGTTCCTGTCGGCCTTGAGCAGCGAGTAGAGGCCGACGCCCAGGGTCTGGCTGTCGACGTCCTTGAGGAACACGCTCGCGAGGAGGAACTCGGTGAAGAGCCCGACGAAGGAGAGCATCCCGACGGTGATGAGGATCGGCGTGATGAGGCGCAGGTGCATCGTGAAGAAGATCCGCGCGTGCCCGGCACCGTCGACGATGGCCGCCTCGTCGATCTCGCGGGGGACCGTGTCGAAGTACCCCTTGAGGAGCCACACATTGGCGCCCATGGCCCCGCCGAGGTAGGCGAGGATCAGGCCAGCCGAGGTGTTGAGGCCGAGCTGGGGGATGACGTCGCCGACGGACGTGAAGATGGTGAAGAGGGCGACGAAGGTCAGCAGCGCGGGGAACATCTGCACGAGAAGCAGGAAGAGCAGGCCCTGGCGGCGGCCGCGGAACCGCTGCCGCGAGAAGGCGTAGGCGGCCAGCGAGCCGATGAACACCGAGGCGAGCGTGCCGATGCCCGCGATGACCAACGAGTTCACGTACCAGGACCAATAGGGCCGCAGGGAGAACAGGTCGGTGAAGTTGACCGCGCTCGCTCCCTTGGGGATGAGCGACGTCGTGCTCAGCGTGCCGGCCGGGTTGAACGCCGACGACACGATGAAGACGATGGGGAACAGGGCGAAGACGAGCGACAGGAAGATCCCGAGGTAACGCACGACTGCCATGCGGTCGAACGGCTTCCGGGCCGGAGCGGTCCCGCGCGCGGCCCGCGGGACGGCGACGGCTTCGGTCTGCGTGGCCATCAGGAAACCTCCTCGAGAGCGGCAGCCTTGCGGAACCCCTGGAGGGACAGCAACGCCACGATGATGAAGATGAACACGGAGATCGCCGACGCGTAGCCGAAGTTCGGCGTCGTGCCGCCGATCGCGAGCCGGTAGGCGTAGGTGATGAGCAGGTCCGTCGAGCCGATCGAGGCCTGGTTGTCCTCGAACGGGCCGCCCTCCGTCATGAGGAAGATCAGCGAGAAGTTGTTGAAGTTGAAGGCGAACGAGGCCAGGAGCAGCGGCCCGACCGCGACGAGCATGAGCGGCATGATGATCGAGCGGACCGTCCGCCACGCCGTGGCTCCGTCGATCTTGGCGGCCTCCTTGACGTCACCGGGGATCGACTGGAGCGCTCCGGTGCAGACGAGGAACATGTAGGGGAAGCCGAGCCAGAGGTTCGTGACGAGGATCGCGACCTTCGCGGCCGTCGGGTCGCCCAGCCAGTCGATGTGGCCCGGGACGAACGAGTTGATGAGGCCGTAGTCCTGGTTGAACATCGACCTCCACACCAGCGCGGTGACGAAGCCCGGGAGTGCATAGGGGAGGATCAGCAGGGATCGCCACCACCCCTTGAGCTTGATCCGGTCGTCGTTGAAGAGCATGGCGAGCATGAAGCCCAGGACGAAGGTCCCGATCACCGTGACGATCGCGAAGACCATGTTCCAGACGAAGATCTTGACGAAGCCGCTGCGCAGCGTCGGGTTGGTCAGGGCGTCGGTGTAGTTCTTGAGGCCGACGTTCTCCTTCCAGCCGACCGGGAGGCTCCCGCCCGAGCCG
>JBBRZC010000070.1:0-16782 GCA_038237075.1 Actinomycetales bacterium | reverse complement strand
CAACGAAAGGCCACAGCCGTGGAGGTCAGGATCGGCGTGCAGAACGTCGCGCGCGAGATTGTTTTCGAGTCCAGCCAGGGAGTCGACGAGGTCACCGAGAGCGTCACCCGCGCCCTCACCGACGGGGGCGTCCTCGCCCTTGCCGACGACAAGGGGCGGCAGTACTTCGTCGCCGCCGCCGCGCTCGGCTACGTCCACATCGGGGAGACCGAGAAGGGCCGGGTCGGCTTCGGCACGACCTGACGCCCGGGTTTGAGCGTGCTCCGCGCCGGGTAACAACAATGCAACGGGGTGGGGCTTCGAGTCCGACTCGTTGTCAGATCCCGCCCTGCCGGTACGTGCGAAGGCCGCACGGACATGGCAGGTTTGAGTTTGGGTCCACCACCCTGGACCCGGTGCCTCAGCACCGGACACATGACGTCGCTGCGGCGACCAGAAGGAGTGCTTCACACATGATTTCCTCGATCATCTGGACCCTCATCGTGGGTCTGATCATCGGTCTCCTGGGCCGCTTGATCCTCCCCGGGCGCCAGAACATCTCGCTGCTGGTCACGACCCTCATCGGCGTCGTCGCGTCGCTCATCGGCGGCCTGATCCTCGGTGCGACCGCGTACAACAACAACAACGGCGGCATCCCGTGGCTGTCGATCATCGTCGGCGCCATCCTCGCCGCCGTGGGCATCATGCTCTACGGCCGGATGACCAACAAGGCCGTCTGACGCCCGACTCCAGACACCTGACACCGCTACTCCAGACACGGGGCCCGGCCGCGAGGTCGGGCCCTGTGTTCATTTCTCAGGAGAGCGCGCCACAGGGCGTCAGGCGCTCAGGCCGAGCCGGGTCATCCGCCGGGTGTGCTCGTCGGTGAGCCGCGCGAACATCCGGCCGAGCTCGGCGAGGTCGGCACCCGGGCGCCCCGGGCCGCCGACGAGCAGGGAGGCCAGCGCGTCCCGTTCGACCCCGACCCGCTGGGCCTGGCTCAGCGCCTCGCCGACGAGACGCCGACCCCAGAGGGCCAGCCGGCCCCCGATGCGGGGGTCCTCCTCGATCGCACGGCATACCGCGTTGACGACGAAGTCGGCCTGCCCCATGTCGGCGAGCACCGAGCGGACCAGGTGCTGCGTGTCGTCGTCGACGTAGGCCGCGATCTCGCGGTAGAAGTCCTGGGCGATGCCCTCGCCGACGTAGGCCTTGACGAGTCCCTCCAGCCAGTCGTTGGGCTTGGTGCGCGCGTGGAAGCTGTCGACCGCCTCGACGAACGGGGCGACCGCGGCGTCCGGGTCGGTGCCCATCTGCGTCAGCCGGGCGATGATCGCGTCGTAGTGATGGAACTCGGCGACCGCGAGCCGGGCCACCGCGGCCTTGTCGGGCTGGCTCGGCGCCATCTCGGCGTCGGCGGCGAGCTGGCTGAAGGCCATCAGCTCGCCATACGCCAGGGCGCCCAGGAGGTCGATGACGGCCGGGCCGTAGCCGGTGTCCGGGGCGTGGTCGGTCATGGCGCCAGAGTAGTGCTCGGGCGGTCAGCGGCGGCGTGCCGCTAGACTGGTGGTGACATCCGGTGCCCGGTCGGCCCGAATCGCACCCTGCCTGGGGCTACCTCCCGCTTGTGGGGGAGGGACTCGGCCTCGTAGAAGAACTCCGATCGGCCCGCTGAAGCAGTCGGGGACGTCGCATGGCCAGTTCGTGAGGCCGAGCCGGGCCCCGGCACGATCGAGAGACTTCCATGACCGACATCACCTCAGAGGTCGGCGTGCCCGAGCGGGCCAATCAGCCCGTGCCGTCCGGACCAGCAGAACCGTCCGACGACCTCCTCGCGCCCGTCGCACCCGAACCCGAACCCACCTTCGCCGACTTCGACGTCCACCCCGACATCGTCTCCGCGCTCGCCGCAGCCGGTATCGTCCACCCCTTCCCCATCCAGGCCATGACGCTGCCGGTGGCCCTCGGCGGCCACGACATCATCGGCCAGGCCAAGACCGGCACCGGCAAGACGCTCGGTTTCGGCGTGCCGATCCTGCAGCGCGTCGTCAGCCCCACGGACCCGGGGTTCGAGTCGCTGGCCCGCCCCGGCAAGCCGCAGGCCCTCGCCGTCGCCCCGACCCGTGAGCTCGCGGTGCAGGTGTCCTCCGACCTCGAGCGCTTCGGCGTCAACCGCGGGGTCCGCGTCCTCACCGTCTACGGCGGGCGCGCCTACGAGCCGCAGATCGAGGCGCTGCGCCGCGGCGTCGAGGTCGTCGTCGGCACTCCCGGCCGGCTCATCGACCTCGCCAAGCAGGGGCACCTCGACCTGTCCCAGGCCCGCACGGTCGTCCTCGACGAGGCCGACGAGATGCTCGACCTCGGCTTCCTGCCCGACGTCGAGACACTGATGAGCCTGACCTCGACCAACCGCCAGACGATGCTCTTCTCGGCGACCATGCCCGGGGCCATCGTCGCGCTGGCCCGCCGCTACATGCGCCAGCCGACCCACATCCGCGCGATGGGCGACGAGAACGAGAACGCGCACACCGTCAAGGCGACCGAGCAGCTCGTCTACCGCGCCCACGCCCTCGACAAGGTCGAGATGCTGGCCCGCCTCCTCCAGGCACGCGAGCGCGGCCTGACCCTCGTCTTCACCCGGACCAAGCGCACCGCGGCCAAGGTCGCCGACGAGCTGGCCGACCGCGGGTTCGCGGCGGCGGCGATCCACGGCGACCTTGGCCAGGGCGCCCGCGAGCAGGCGCTGCGCGCCTTCCGGCACGGCAACGTCGACGTCCTCGTCGCGACCGACGTCGCCGCGCGCGGCATCGACGTCGAGCACGTGACCCACGTGGTGAACTACCAGTGCCCCGAGGACGAGAAGACCTACGTGCACCGCATCGGGCGCACCGGTCGCGCCGGCAACACGGGCATCGCCGTGACCTTCGTCGACTGGGACGACATGCCCCGCTGGGGCCTCATCAACCGCCAGCTCGACCTCGGGATCCCCGAGCCGGAGGAGACGTACTCCTCGTCCGAGCACTTCCACCAGCAGCTCGACATCCCGATGGAGGCCACGGGCCGGCTCCGCGCGTCGCAGCAGACCCGCGCCGGCCTCAGCGCCGAGGTGCTCGAGGACCTCGGCGAGACCGGGAAGTCCTCCGGGCGCCGGAGCGCGACCGGCCGCCCCGCCGACTCCCACCGACGCGACGACCACGGGCGGGACGGGCGCGGGGGTGACGACCGCAGCCGCGCTGAGCGCCCGGCCCGCAGCCGCCCCGACGGTCCGGCCAAAGCCAGTGACGCCGAGCGCCCGGCCCGCAGCCGCAGCCGGCGCCGGGTCGTCCGCACCGACGCCGCGGTGACCACGGCCCCGGCCGGCGACCCGTCGCCGGCTGAGGGTGGCAGCGGCGAGAGCCGTCCGCGCGCCCGTCGACGTCGCGGGCGCACCAGCGCCGGCGCCGAGACCTCGACGCCCAGCGACGCCTGACCCCGTCTCCAGACAGAGCAAGAGGTGTGCCGGGTGGCCGACACGGCCCCCGGCATGCCTCGCTCTTGCGTCCGGTCTGGGCTCTTGCGTCCGGTCTGGCGGTCAGCCCGCCGGGATGGTGGCCGTGTCGATGACGAACCGGTAGCGGACGTCTCCCGCCACGACGCGGTCATAGGCCTCGTTGGCCTCGTCCGCCCCGATGGTCTCGATGGTCGCGCCGATCTCGTGCTCGGCGCAGAAGTCGAGCATCTCCTGGGTCGCGGGGATGCCGCCGATGTTGGAGCCGGCCAGCACCTTGCTGCCGCCGACGACCGAGCCCGGGGAGACCTCGTAGGGCTTGGTGGGCAGCCCGACGTTGACGAGCGCGCCGAGCGGCTTGAGCAGCCGCAGGTAGTCGTTCATGGCCAAGTCCGCGCTCACGGTGTTGACGATGAGGTCGAAGCGGCCGCGCAGGTCCTTGAGCGTGCCCTCGTCACCGGTGGCGACGTAGTCGCTGGCACCGAGGGCCAGACCGTCGTCCTTCTTCGCGAGGGTGCGTGAGAGCACCGTCACCTCGGCGCCCATCGCCGCGGCGATCTTGACCGCCATGTGGCCGAGGCCTCCGAGGCCGATGACGGCCACCTGCCGGTTCGGGCCCGCTCCCCAGCGCTTGAGCGGGGTGTAGGTGGTGATGCCGGCGCAGAGCAGCGGCGCGGCGACGTCGAGGCCGAGGGCGTCGGGGATCCGGAGGACGAAGCGCTCCGAGACGACGACGTGCTCGCTGTAGCCGCCGGTCGTCGGCTCGCCGTCATAGCCGCGTCCGTTGTAGGTCGCCACGCTGCCCTTGGCGCAGAACTGCTCCTCGCCGTCCTTGCAGTACTCGCACTCGCCGCACGAGTCGACCATGCAGCCGACGCCGACGCGGTCGCCGACCCGGTAGCGGGTGACGGCGTCGCCGACCTCGGACACGATGCCGGCGATCTCGTGGCCGGGCACCATGGGGAAGATCGCGGTCCCCCACTCTTCACGGACCTGGTGGATGTCGCTGTGACAGATGCCGGCGAACTTGACGTCGATGAGGACGTCGTCGTCGCGCAGCGCCCGGTGCTCGATGGTCGTCGCCTCCAGTGGCGCGCCGGCGCTGGGGGCGGAGAGGGCACGGGACTGGGTCATGGTGGACTCCTTGCGGGTGGGGATCTGGGACACGTCAGGTGACAACCGCCGGTTCCGCGGGGTCATTCCCCTCAGCCACGGTATGCCGTGGCGCCCCTCAGAACCTCTGCACCAGCGCCGCGGCGACCTCACGGTATGCCTTCGCACCCTTGGAGGTGCGCGAGGTCGTGAGGATCGAGCGGCCCACGGCCGGGGCCTCGGCGAACCGCACGGTCTTGGGGATGGGCGGGCTGAGGACGGGCAGGCCGTAGCGCTCGCCGACGTCGGCCAGTACCGCCTGGGCGTGGTTGCTGCGCCCGTCGAACATCGTCGGCAGCACGCCGAGGACCTCGAGGTCCTTGTTGAGGATCCGCTGGACGTCGGCGACCGTGTCGAGGAGCTGCCCCACCCCGCGGTGGCTCAGCATCTCGCAGGCCATGGGGATGATGAGACCACTCGCCGCGGTGAGCGCGTTGAGGGTGAGCACGCCCAGGCTCGGCGAGCAGTCGACGAGGATGACGTCGTAGTCGGCGAGGACCGGCTCGAGTGCGGTGCGCAGGACGTACTCCCGGCCCGGGCGGGGCAGCATCTGGGCCTCGGCCCCGGCGAGCTCGATGACGGACGGGATGAGGTCGACCCCGTCGTCACAGGAGATCACGGCCTCGGCGGCCCCGACGGTGCCGAGGAGCACCTCGTTGACCGACGTCTCGACCGAGTCGGGGTCCACGCCCAGGGAGAAGGTCAGGCAGGCCTGGGCGTCCAGGTCGACGAGGAGGACCCGCTTGCCGAGCTCGGCGAACGCCGCACCGAGGCTCGCGACCGACGTGGTCTTGGCCACTCCACCTTTCTGGTTGGCCACGGCGACCACCCATGCTCCGGCCGGGCGTTTCTTCCGACGGCCCCCACGGGCCCCGCTTGCTGCCTGCGCCACCGAATGTGCCTCTCGCCGCGACCCGTACCCACATGGAGCGGCCAGTCTCTCAGGCTCGGCACGGTCCGCGGACCGGCGCGGTCAGGGGGACCGGGCAGCGGGCTGGTCCTCCAGCGCGGCCCACGAGGACTTCTCGGGCCCGACCCGCTGCCCTTCGGGGCACCAGGCCCGGTAGTCGCACCACGCACAGAGCGCGGACAGGCGGGGTGGGAAGCGCGCCGAGTCGGTGCCCTTGTCAGCGAAGTCCGCGTCGGCGCCACGCACGTCCTGGGCGATGGACTCCGCCTCGGCCACCTTCCGGGTGAGCGATGCGTCGGTGTGCTCGTGCGACGCGACCGTGCCGCTCGGCACGTGGTGCAGCTCGACCCGCACACACCGGCGGCGGAACATCTTCCACACGGCCGCGGCATACAGGGCCAGAGGCAGCGACGTGCGGGCCTCGTCGTGCGTGCTCGGCCGCCGGCTCGTCTTGTAGTCGACGACGACGAGCTCGCCGTCGCGGTCGTCGAGCCGGTCGACTCGGCCGGTGAGGGCCAGCGTGCCGGTCTTGAACGAGACGGTGCGCTCGATGCCCACGGGTGGCCTCCCCGGGTCGAACCCCTCGAGGTATGCCGTCACCTCGCCCTGGACTTGGGCGCGCCACCGCGCGCTCTGGTCGGCGTCACGGAACCCGACGTCGACCCATGCCGTGCGCACGAGCTCGGGCCCGGCCGCGGCCGTGCGTCGCCCGTCGGGCAGGTCCCACCAGTCACGCAGGGCGTTGTGCGTCGCGACGCCCACGGACGTGTGAGCGCGCGGCGCGCGGGCCTGGGGCCGCGGGCGGTCGAGGTACTGCATCCGGTAGCGCCGCGGACAGTCCAGCCAGGCCAGGAGCCGGGACGGGGAGGCGGAGTACAGCGGCGTCGGCAGGCCCGGGAAGGCGCCCTGCCCGGCGCCCCCGGTCGTCCCCCCCGCAATCTCTGCCACATCACTGACCCTAGCGACGACGACCGACACCCCTGTACTCCCTCCACAGGGCCGCCGCGTGCTACAGCCCCGTCAGCCCGGCCCGGTCACGAAGGCGCGGACGCTGTCGGCGATCATCTGCACGGCGATGGCCGACAGGAGCAGCCCCGCGATCCGGGTGGCGAGCATGGTTCCCGACTCGCGGAGCACGCCGCGGATCGTCGAGGCGAAGCGCAGGAAGGCGTAGACGACGAGCATCACGTCCAGCAGCCCGAGGCCGACGGCGGCGTAGGACGCGGCGCCGTGGGCCTTCTGCACCGCGAGCATCGTCGCGACGATGGCTCCGGGCCCGGCGAGCAGGGGCGTCCCCAGCGGCACCAGCGCGACGTTGACCCCCGCGTCGGCCATCGCCTCGGACTCCTTCCCGGTGAGCAGCTGGAGCGCGACGAGGAGCAGGAGCAGGCCGCCGGAGCCCTGGAGCGCCGCCAGCGAGATGTGGAGGTAGTCGAGGATCCGCTGGCCGAACACCGCGAACATGGCGATGACGCCGAACGCCACGAGCGAGGCCCGTAGCGCGGAGCCGCTGCGCTCGGCGGTCGTCTGCCGGCTCGTGAGGGCGAGGAAGATCGGGATGGCCCCGGGCGGGTCCATGATGACGAGCAGGGTGATGAACGTCGACGCGAAGAGCGTCACCGCGTCGGTCACGGCCACACCACCGGGGTGACGCCGCTTGAGCGGGCCACGATCTCGGCGAGGACCTCGGGCGCCGTGGTGTTTTCGCTGAGGCGGTTGTGCTTGCCCGCGCCGTGGTAGTCGCTGGACCCGGTGACGAGCAGCCCCAGGCGGGCGGCGAGCTCACGCCCGTGGGCCCGGGCCGCGTCGTCGTGGTCGCGGTGGTCCACCTCCAGCCCGGCGAGTCCGGCGGCGGCCATCTCCTCGACCACGCGGTCGGGGACGGTGCGGCCGCGGGTACCGGTGAACGGATGGGCGTGCACCGCCACCCCGCCGGCCTCGACGACGAGCTCGACGGCCCGGACCGGGTCGGGAGCGTAGTGGCGCACGTAGTACGGGCTGTCGTTGCCGAGCCATCGCGCGAACGCCTCGTCCCGATGCCCGACGACACCCTGGACGAGCAGGGCGTCCGCGATGTGCGGTCGGCCCGGGGTGGCGCCGGGGGGCACCTGCGCGAGCACCGCGGCATACGTCACGGGTATGCCGTCCGCGGCCATGAGCTCGACCATGCGGCGCAGGCGCGTCCCCCGGGACTCGCGCGACCTGGCGAGCTCGGCGCTCAGGCCCGGGTGGCCGGGGTCGGTGAGGTAGCCGAGGAGGTGGACCGAGGTGCCGTCGCGCTCGCAGGAGACCTCGATGCCGCGCACCAGGGCGACGCTCGCGGACGGCACCGCGGCCTGTGCCTCGGCCCAGCCGTGCGTCGTGTCGTGGTCGGTGAGGGCGACGACGTCGAGCCCCGCGGCGGCGGCCGCGGCGACGACCTGTGCGGGCGTCTCGGTGCCGTCGCTCGCCGTCGAGTGCGCGTGCAGGTCGATGCGCAGGTGGTGTTTGGGCACGGGATCACTGTCCCGCCGAGGCGCGACGACGACGCCGGGAGTGGGCGAACCACAGCCTCATGACGAGCGGCGAGGCGCTCCATGCGACGTAGGCCCAGGACCCGACGAAGAAGGCCATGGGGATGGACACGGCGAAGCAGACGACGAGCGCACCAATCCGGATGTAGGCGTTGTGGAACAGGTCGGGCGGCGAGCCCTCCTCCACGAGATCCTCGCGCTCCATCGTCCGGGCGCACATGAGAGCGCCGAGCCCGGCGACGACCTGGAGCACGGCATAGATGCTGAACCGCCACGGGAAGGCGCCGCGGTCCTCGCCCTCGCCGCCGGTCAGGACGCGGGTCGCGAACGGGGTGAGGACGATTGCGAAGAGCCACACCCCGTTCCAGCGAACGAGGGCGGGCGGGGCGTCGGCGAGGTAGCGGAACTGGCGGTGGTGCCCGTTCCAGTAGAGGAAGATCACGAGGAAGCTGATGAGGAACGCGAGATACTCGGGAGCCCCGCGGTCGAACGCGTCGGCCAGTTCGCGGGGCGTCGATCCGGCTGGGACGGGCAGCTCGATGGCGAGCAGGGTCAACGCGATCGCGACGACGGCGTCGGAGAAGAAGACGAGCCGCTCGGCCGCGTTCCTG
This sequence comes from Actinomycetales bacterium, assembly GCA_038237075.1. Taxonomy (GTDB): domain Bacteria; phylum Actinomycetota; class Actinomycetes; order Actinomycetales; family Dermatophilaceae; genus Lapillicoccus. The sequence goes on along the minus strand of JBBRZC010000070.1, from coordinate 8,130 downwards.
CCACCCTCGGTCGTGCTCGACCGTCCCCGGCTCATAGCGGAACCCTAGCGACCGCCCCTCAGGGTTCGACGAGCTCGGGGCGCCCGGGCTGCTCGCCGCCTCGGGCGTCGAGGTAGCTCTGCTTGGGCACCATGACCTTGCGCCGGAAGACGCAGACGAGCGTGCCCTTCTGGGTGTAGCCCTTCGTCTCGACGTGGACGACCCCGCGGTCGTCCTTGCTCGCCGACTCCCGCTTGCCGAGGACCTCGGTCTGCCCGTAGATCGTGTCGCCGTGGAAGGTCGGCGCGAGGTGCCGCAGCGACTCGACCTCGAGGTTGGCGATGGCCTTGCCCGAGACGTCGGGGACCGACATGCCGAGGAGGATCGAGTAGACATAGTTGCCGACGACGACGTTCCGGCCGAAGTCGGTGGTGTTCTCGGCGTAGTTGCGGTCGAGGTGCAGTGGGTGGTGGTTCATCGTCAGGAGACAGAAGAGGTGGTCGTCGTACTCCGTCACCGTCTTGCCGGGCCAGTGCTTGTAGACGGCCCCGACCTCGAACTCCTCGTAGCTGCGACCGAACTGCATGGCCCACTCCTTCGCGCGTCGGGGACAGACCCATCCCGGGCGGACACCGCCTGTCGGAATACTCCCCGACCGCACGGCATACCGGCAGGCCGGGCGAGGGTGCCCTTGCTCACGTCCGGGCCGGCCGCGCGTCCTGGGCGAGCCGGGCGAGGTAGCTGCCGAGCGAAACCCCGGCCGCGAGGCTCATGCCCACGCCGGCCGCGCCGAGCAACGTCCCGAGGCCCTGGTGGACGCCGGGACCGGCGGGGTCGGAGACGATCTCGAAGATGCCCTGGTAGACGGAGCGACCGGGCAGGAGCGGCACGATGCCCGCGGTCGTCACGGCGAGCACCGGAAGCCGCACGTGACGCGAGGCCAGCTGCGTCGCAGACCCGATGGCGAACGCCGCGACCCCGCTGGCCGCGGCGCGCCCGCCGCCGAGGCCCGTCACGAGCAGGAAGACGACCCATCCGGACCCTCCCGCGGCGGCCGCGACGACGGCGCCCCGGCCGCTCGAGTAGGTGGAGACGGCGAAGGCGGTGGCGATGACGGCCGACGCGACGACCTGGACCCCGGTGTCGGCGGAACCGATGGCGTCGGGCGTGATCGTCATGACGACGCCGAGGCGGCGGGCGAGCGCGAGGACCACCGTGATTCCCACGACGATGCCCAGGGTCAGGACGAGCAGCTCGAAGACGCGGGCGCCCGCCGTGACATAGAAGCCCTCGATGGCGTCCTGGGCAGACCCCACGACGGAGAGCCCGGCCAGGAGGACGACGATCCCCGACGCGACCACCAGCGAGGGCAGCACCCCGTCGAGCAGGCTCGTGGAGCGCTGCACGAGGGAGGCGGCGATGGCGACGACGGTGGGGATGGCCGAGCCGACCGCCTGGGTGAAGAAGGCTTCCACCCCGATCCGGCCGAGCCGGTGCTGCACGGTGGCGACGAGCATCGAGGTGAGCAGGCTGATGACGACGATGACCGGCCCCGCCCCGACGAGCGCGGCCGCACCCGCGGCGAGCACCCCGACGGCGCCGGTGACGAACCAGCGCCGGTAGGGGTGCGGTGCGCCGATGACCGCGTCGAACCGCACCCTCGCCTCGCTCACGTCGAGCGGGCTGTGGGCCACCTCGACGACGAGGCTGCGCAGCCGCTCGAGCCGGGTGAAGTCCTGCGTGCGGGAGCGCACCACCCGCATCACCGTGATGGGGTCGGCGCTCGGGCCCCGGTGGTAGGAGACGGTGAGCGAGCTGTAGGTGACGTCGACGTGCACCGACCTCAGCCCGTATGCCGCGGTGAGACGCAGCACCGTCTCCACGACGTCCGCCGCGGCAGCGCCGGTGGCGAGCAGGGCCACGCCGGCTCGCATGGCGAGGTCGATGACGGCCAGCGCCGTCTCGCGGTCGACACCGTCCGGCCCGGTCCAGACCGGGATGCCCTCGGTCGGGGGGTCGCTCGGTCGGACCGCCTCTCGGGTCCGGGTCCGCAGCGACGCCCCCGCGACCCGGGAGCCCCGGGGCGGGCGCCGAGGCGGGTGCCGTGGCCCAGGCGTCGACGCGGATCCGGACACGGCGTCCACTCTGCCACGCCGCCAGCGACCCCGACTGTGACAGCCTTGGGGCCATGGCTGATTTCGTCGGCGCGGTCGACCAGGGCACCACGAGCACCCGGTTCATGATCTTCGACCACTCCGGGCGCGAGGTCGGCCGGCACCAGCTCGAGCACGAGCAGGTCCTCCCCCGCGCCGGCTGGGTCGAGCACAACCCGCTGGAGATCTGGGAGCGCATCCAGACCGTCATCGGCACGGGCCTGTCGCGGGCTGGGCTCACCGGATCCGACCTCGACAGCCTCGGGGTGACGAACCAGCGCGAGACGACGATCGTCTGGGACCGACGCACCGGCCGGCCCTACTACAACGCCATCGTGTGGCAGGACACCCGCACCGACCGGATCGCCGCCGCCCTCGAGCGGGACGGGCGCGGCGAGGTCGTCCGGCACCGGTCGGGCCTGCCCCCCGCGACGTACTTCTCCGGCGCGAAGATCCAGTGGGTCCTCGAGAACGTCGACGGCGTGCGCGAGGCGGCGCTGGCCGGCCACGCCGTCTTCGGCACCAGCGACACCTGGGTCATCTGGAACCTCACCGGCGGCCCCCGCGGCGGCCGGCACGTCACCGACGTCACCAACGCGAGCCGCACCATGCTCATGGACCTGCAGACCCTCGACTGGGACGACGAGCTGCTCGGCTTCTTCGACGTGCCCCGCGAGATGCTCCCCGAGATCCGCCCGTCGAGCGACCCGGACCTCTACGGACACACCGACGCCAACGGCCCGTGGGAAGGCGCGATCCCCATCGCCGGAGCCCTCGGCGACCAGCAGGCGGCCACCGTCGGTCAGGTCTGCTTCGCGCCGGGCGAGGCCAAGAACACCTACGGCACGGGCAACTTCATGCTTGTCAACACCGGGGAGCACATCGTCCGCTCGCAGGCCGGGCTCGTGACGACGGTGGCCTACCAGCTCGGTGACTCACCGCCGGTCTACGCCCTGGAGGGGTCCATCGCGGTGACCGGGTCGGCCGTCCAGTGGCTGCGCGACCAGCTCGGCATCATCAGTGGTGCGTCCGAGATCGAGACGCTCGCCAGCCAGGTGCAGGACAGCGGTGGCATGTACTTCGTCCCCGCCTTCTCGGGCCTCTTCGCACCCTACTGGCGCGCTGACGCCCGCGGGGCCATCGTCGGCATGTCGCGGTTCAACACCAACGCACACCTGGCCCGGGCGACCCTCGAGGCGATCTGCTACCAGAGCAAGGACGTCGCCGACGCGATGCGCAGCGACAGCGAGAACGCCGGCAGCCCGATGGACATCGGCGTGCTCAAGGTCGACGGCGGCGTGACCGCCAACAACCTCTGCATGCAGATCCAGGCCGACATCCTGGGGGTGGAGGTGAGCCGCCCGGTGGTGGCGGAGACGACCGCCCTCGGTGCGGCTTACGCTGCCGGTCTGGCCACCGGCTTCTGGAGCGGCACCGACGAGCTGCGCGAGAACTGGCTGGAGGACAGGCGCTGGTCTCCGCAGTGGAGCGACGAGCAGCGTGCAGACGGGTATGCCGGGTGGCAGAAGGCCGTCCAGCGCACCCTCGACTGGGTGGACGTCGGGTGAGCGAGCCGCGACCGGCCCGGACCCGGGCAACCACCCCGAGACCGAACGGAGCCCCGTGAACCCCATCGCCCTGTCCCCGGCGCAGCGCCAGGCCGCGATCGAGCACCTCGCCGCGGGCGACGACCCCCACGAGCTCGACGTCCTCGTCGTCGGGGGCGGCGTGGTCGGCTGCGGCAGCGCCCTCGACGCCGTGACCCGGGGCCTGACCACCGGTCTGATCGAGGCCCGCGACTTCGCGTCGGGCACGTCGAGCAGATCGAGCAAGCTCGTGCACGGCGGCCTGCGCTACCTCGAGATGCTCGACTTCCGGCTCGTCTTCGAGGCCCTCCAGGAGCGCGGCCTCCTCCTGACCCGGCTCGCCCCGCACCTCGTGCGCCCGGTCCCCTTCCTCTACCCCCTGACCCACGCGGGGTGGGAGCGCCCCTACGTCGAGGCGGGGCTGACCCTCTACGACTCGATGTCCCGGGCGTCCGGCTGGTCAGCGGGCCTGCCCTGGCACCGGCACCTCACCCGACGTGGCGCGCTGAAGATCGCTCCCGCACTGAAGAAGTCCTCCCTGACCGGCGCGGTCCAGTACTACGACGCCAAGGTCGACGACGCCCGACACACCATGGAGATCGCTCGCACCGCGGCGACCTACGGCGCCCACGTCGCGACCCGCGTCGCCGCCGTCGGCTTCCTGCGCCAAGGCGAGCGCGTCACCGGGGTCCGCGCGGTCGACAAGGTGACCGGGCGCGAGTTCGACATCAACGCCCGCCAGGTCGTCAACGCCACCGGGGTGTGGACCGACGAGACCCAGGCGATGGTCGGCGAGCGCGGCCAGTTCCACGTTCGCGCGTCCAAGGGCATCCACCTCGTCGTGCCGCGCGACCGGATCCACTCGACCTCCGGCATCATCCTGCGCACCGAGAAGTCCGTCCTCTTCGTCGTCCCGTGGGGACGGCACTGGATCATCGGCACGACCGACACCGACTGGAGCCTCGACAAGGCGCACCCCGCGGCGACGTCCGCCGACATCGACTACCTCCTCAACCACGTCAACCGGTTCCTCACGACGCGGCTCACCCAGGCCGACGTCGAAGGCGTGTATGCAGGGCTGCGGCCGCTGCTCTCCGGCGAGAGCGACGAGACCTCCAAGCTCTCCCGCGAGCACGTCGTCGCCCACCCGGCGCCGGGCCTCGTCGTCGTCGCCGGCGGCAAGTACACGACCTACCGGATCATGGCCCGCGACGCCATCGACGAGGCGGCCCGCACCCTCGGCGGCTCGGTCCCCCCGTCGACGACCCAGGACATCCCGATGGTGGGTGCCGTCGGCTACCAGGCGGCGTGGAACCGGCGCGCGGCCACGGCCAGGGAGTCGGGCGTCCACGTCGAGCGGATCGAGAAGATGCTCATGCGCCACGGCGTGCTCACCGACGAGGTCCTCGACCTCATCCGCGAACACCCGGAGCTGCGCGAGCCGCTGCCGGGCGGCGAGGACTACCTCAAGGCCGAGATCGTCTACGCCGCCTCGCACGAGGGGGCCCTGCACCTCGACGACATCCTCGCCCGACGGACCAGGCTGTCGATCGAGTCGTGGGACCGGGCCGTGACCGCCTCCCGTCCGGCGGCGGAGCTCGTCGCCCCGATCCTCGGGTGGGACGCCGGGATGGTCGACACGGAGGTGGAGCACTACCGCCAGCGGGTTGAGGCCGAGCGGGTCTCGCAGACGATGCCCGACGACGCCTCGGCGGACGAGGCCCGGCTCAAGGCACCCGACATCAACGGCTGACGCCGGAGCGCGGGTCGCGGTGCTCGGGCTGGGCGCACGGCATACGTCTCGCTGTCGCTTCGTGGCACCATGCTCGGGTGAGCGAAGAGCAGAAGAAGAGTGAGAACCGCAGCCGACCCACCACCGACGAGTTCCGCGAGTTCGTCAAGGCGGGGTGGGCACCACGGCCGGGCGAGAGCCCCGAGCGGGCCGAGGTGGCGCCGTATGCCGCGGCCCGGCGCGATGCGGTCAGCGCCCGGTTCCCGGGTGAGCGGCTCGTGGTGCCCGCCGGCGGCCTCAAGGTGCGCAGCAACGACTGCGACTACGTGTTCCGGCCGCACAGCGCCTTCGCCCACCTCACCGGCCTCGGCGGCGACCGCGAGCCCGACGCCGTGCTCGTCCTCGAGCCGCTCGCCGGGGGCGGCCACGACGCCGTTCTCTACTTCCGTCCGTGGGGCGGTCGCGACTCCGACGAGTTCTTCGAGGACACCCGCTACGGCGAGTTCTGGGTCGGGGCCCGTCCGTCCCTGGAGGACCTCGGGGCCGAGCTCGGGCTGACCGCGCGCCACATCGACGACTTCGCCGACGCGGTGGCCAAGGACGCCGGCCACGTCACCGTCCGGGTCGTGCGCGACGCGGACCGCGAGGTCGCGGGCCAGGTCGACCAGGCCCGTTCCAGCGCCGCCGAGGCGTCCTCCGAGGCCGACGAGGAGCTCGCCGCCTTCCTCTCGACGCTGCGGCTGGTCAAGGACGAGTGGGAGGTCGGCCAGATGCGCGAAGCCGTGGCCGCGACCCACCGCGGGTTCGAGGAGGTCATCGCGTCGCTGCGCGAGGCTGTCGCGAACGGCCGCGGCGAACGCTGGGTCGAGGGGGTCTTCGGCCTGCACGCCCGGCACCAGGGCAACGGGATCGGCTACGACTCGATCTGCGCGAGCGGCGACCACGCGACCACCCTGCACTGGATCAGGAACACCGGCGAGATGCGCGTGGGCGATCTCCTGCTCCTCGACGCCGGGGTCGAGGTGGACTCCCTCTTCACCGCCGACATCACCCGCACCCTCCCCGTGGACGGCACCTTCACCGACGCGCAGCGCCAGATCTACGACGCCGTGTATGCCGCCCAGGAGGCCGGGCTCGCGGCGGTGCGGCCGGGCAACAGGTTCTCCGACGTCCACGCCGCCGCGATCCGGGTCATCGCCGAGCACCTGCACGCCTGGGGGCTGCTACCCGAGGGCGTCGACGTCGAGGCAACTCTCGACACCGAACACGGCCAGTACCACCGGCGCTGGATGGTCCACGGCACGAGCCACCACCTCGGCATCGACGTCCACGACTGCGCCCTCGCGACGCGCGCCGACTACATGGACGCCGAGCTGCGACCGGGCATGGTCGTCACGGTCGAGCCGGGCCTGTACTTCAAGGCCGACGACCTCCTCGCGCCGGCCGGGTTCCGCGGCACCGGCGTCCGCATCGAGGACGACGTGCTCGTCACCGAGGACGGGCACGAGAACCTGTCGGCGGCGATGCCCCGGACCTCGGCCGAGGTGGAGGCCTGGATCGCAGGCATCTGGAGCCGCTGACCCCCATCGCCCGCCGGAGCGTGGTGTTTCCAGGCGAACCGGGCCGGGCGGGTGCCAGACTCGACGGATGGACGACCACGCTGCCGCGCTCGACCGGGCCCACCGGCATACCGAGTCCTGGCTGTCGTCGCTGAACGACCGGCCGGTGCCTCCGCAGGCGACCATCGAGGAGGTGACCCTGGCCCTCGGAACCGAGCTGCCCGAGGCGGGCACCGACCCGGCCGCGGTCGTCGACCTCCTCGCGGACGCCTGCGAACCGGGCCTGACCGCGATGCCGTCGGGGCGGTTCTTCGGCTTCGTCATCGGGGGGACCCATCCGGCTGCCCTCGCCGCGGACTGGCTTGTCAGCGCGTGGGACCAGAACTGCGGGCTGCGCCGGGTGACGCCTGCGCACAGTGCGGTCGAGGACGTGGCGAGCCGCTGGCTCCTCGACCTGCTCGGGCTGCCTGGTGAGAGCGCCGTCGGGTTCGTCACGGGCGCGACCATGGCGAACTTCACCGGGCTTGCAGCGGGCCGGGACGCGGTGCTGCGCCGGGCCGGCTGGGACGTCACCGAGCAGGGGCTGAGCGGCGGGCCCCGGGTCCGGGTGCTCGTCGGTGCCGAACGGCACGACACGGTCGACCTTGCGCTGCGCTACCTCGGGCTCGGGGCACCGCAGGAGGTGGCCGCCGACGGTCAGGGACGCCTTCGGGCCGACGCCCTCGTGGCCGCGCTGGCCGACTCGCCCGGCGAGCCGACGGTCATCGTCCTCCAGGCCGGCAATGTCCACTCCGGGGCGTTCGACCCCTTCGCCGAGGCCATCGCCGCCGCCCATGACCACGGCGCGTGGGTGCATGTCGACGGGGCCTTCGGGCTGTGGGCCGCCGCGTCCCCGTCGTTGCGGCACCTCGTCACGGGAGCCGAGGCGGCCGACTCGTGGGCCACGGACGCCCACAAGACGCTGAACGTCCCCTACGACTGCGGCCTGGTCGTCGTCCGCGACCCGGCGGCGCTGCGCGCCGCGATGGGCATGCACGGCGCATACCTCATCCACGACGAGCTCGGGGAGCCCTTCGACAAGGTGCCGGAGCTCTCACGGCGCGGCCGGGCGTTCCCCGTCT
>JBBRZC010000069.1:0-16809 GCA_038237075.1 Actinomycetales bacterium | reverse complement strand
TGGACCGAAGCCGCCCGCCGGCCCGGCGCACGGCTGGGCGAACCTGACGAGGTCTACTGCACCACCACCTCCCCGTTGGGGCCTTCCGCGGAGGGGTACCGCGTCATCTGGGTCCACAGCAGCGCCAAAGCCAGCCGTGACACCGCCAGCAGCTCGCTCACCCTGGCTCGGGCCAGGCGCCGCAGCTACCCAGCACGACCACACGACTACCCACCCAGCAATCATCCCAGACCGGCATCGGCTCCGCGGTGCTCGCAGTCTCGGGCCCGTAACTGCATGGCGCTTCGGCACGACGCCGGCGTCGAGCGTTGAGGCGGCGTGGAGCAGGGCGCGGGAGCGGGTGGTGATGCTGTCGTGGCGGGCCATGAGGGCGGCGTCGAGGTCGTCGTATCGGAGTGCTTGTCGCAGTGCGGGGATGAGTTCGCGCACTGCGGGGATGTGGTGGCCGGCGAGGCGGAGCTGGTGGACGACCCGGGCGTCTCGGACGTCGACCGGGGTGTAGGTGCGCGCCTGGCCCGCGGAGGAGCGCGTCGGGATGAGGAGACCCTCGCACTCCCAGTGTCGCAGTGTGGAGGCGCGGACGCCGAGGGCACCGGCGAGCTCGGAGATGGTCATGGCATCGGCGGAGCGGATCGTGGATGGGCTCGGTGGAGATCGCGGCGACCGCGTCCTGGGCGAGCGTGACGTCACGACGCTCGGTGTGGAGCCGGGCGTGGGCGGCGTCGACGAGGCTCAGCAGATCCGGCAGCGGTGACTGGTGGGCGGTGCGCAAGATCGTCTTGGCCTCGACGGGGCCGATCCCGGCGAAGAGCGTGGTGTACGCGAGAGCGGCCAGTGCGTGGATCTCGGTGTAGATGCGATACCCCGCCGCAGGTCCGCGTCGTCGGGGGCAGCACCCGGGCCTGCTCGAGGTTGCGAACCTGTTGAACCGAGCACCCGGCCCACCGAGCGACGTCGACCGTTCGCAGTCGTGGTTTGCGACTCCGCACCGCACCTCCCGCCCCGTGCTGCGGACAAGTCTCCACCAGCACTTTGGTGCCACGCTGGAACACATGACCATCGACGACATCATCGACCACGTGGTCGCGCTCGGCGGGGTGCTGGTCCTGCGACCGTCGGCCGGCGACGGGTCGCCGCCGATCAGCTGGGGCGACGTCTTCCTCTACTACGCACCCACGGGCGAGATCCCGACAACGCAGCCCTTCGCGACGACCGTGACGAAGGACTACCCCGGCGAGCCGACATCCGGCCTGGACCGGCCGGGAGCGTTCCGGCTCAACCTCGCCGCATCCTCCGCCGAGTTCGGTGGTCACCGGCCGCGACCCGCGCCAGCCCACCGCGCCGGGCGGTGATCTGAGCGTCCCGGACGTCTGGTTCCCGCACCCCATCTATAGCCGGGCCGGGTGGCTGTCGGTGGTCAACCCCGGCGAACGCACCGCAGGGACCGCCTGAGGTTGCTCGTGGCGGCCCACCACGCCGCGCAGGTGCGCTCCGAGCGTCAGAGGACTGGCCAGCACGATGGTTGAGCGGGCACTCGCGCCGTACCGCGGGCGGCGCAACCCACGCCTGGTCACCATGCGACGCGGCGGGTTGCTCGATGATGTGACCCACCGGGTGTTGGCCCTCTGGGCCGCCGACTGCGCCCACCACGTCCTCGAACACCTCACCGCGGCCCGACCCGCCGACGACCGGCCTGCGCGGGCGGTCGAGGCGGCCCGCCAGTGGGCGCGAGGGGAGGCCACCCTGACAGACGCGCGGGAAGCCGCCCATGCCGCGCACGCGGCCGCGCTCGGCGCCACCGGCGCTGCCAGCGATGCCGCCCGCGCTGCGGGTCACGCCGCCGCGACCGGACACATGGCCGACGAGCTCGGGCCCGCCTTCTACGCGCTGCAGGCCGTGGTAAGGGCTTCCCTTGCGACCCCGCCGCCCTGGCGCGCGCGCCAATGGCAGATCTAGCAGCTCCCACCCAGCATCGCCGACCTCGTCCTTGACGACATACGACTGCGCTCGACGAAGTTCCGCGGCGCCTTCGACAGTGCGACAGCGTTCGACGACCCATCGTCGCCGTGACGGGAAGGCGAGCCCAGTCGGTCGCTGGCGTTGGCGAGAATGCAAGTATGCCGACGGGAAGAGGCGACTTCGAGCTGACGATGGACGAGCTGCGGGTCGTCGCGCGCTACGCAGCCGAGAGCGCGCAGGAGGTCCTGTCCCTGTTCGAGGACGCAGCCGCCGAGAACCCCCGGCCCCGGGCCGCTGTCAAGGCGGCATGGGTCTTCGCCAACGGAGCAGCACGGACGAGGTTGCAGCGCCGGTCGGCAAGAGTCGTGTCGCGCACCTCATGAAGGCCTTGGACACCTCTCTGCGGACACACCGCTGAGGGACCGGCCTACGCCAACGCGTCGGTAGCGTCTGGTTCGGGTGAGTCCGCGCGCCGCGCCCCCTGTGTGCCGCAGAGACCGCAGAGCAGCCGGCAGGGCGGCTCGTGATCCCAGTGGCTCAGGATCTCCGGTGAGGGCGGCACCCGGAGCCGGGATGTCGCCGTCGGGAGCTCATGACGAGCTCCGCCTCATGAGCGGACACTCGACGCATGGGGCCGGTGTCGAGTCTGACTCGACCGATGTCACGGGGCGATCCTCGGACGGAGCAACGCGCATGGGTACACCACGAGCCGGAGCCGGCGGATGTCTCGTGAGTGCCACCATGTGTGCGAGCCGGGCCGGATCCCGAGGCCGCGACGTCAGCAGGGACGCGTGGGTGGCGACACGCTTGTCGGCCAGCAACGCACGTCAGGCGATGGCCTTGCCGACGAGCGCGGACAGCCGCTTCTCGTTGCTGGCGTTGCACCTCAGGAGTGCGAACGACGTCGGCCACATCGATCCCTCGTCCAAGCGAGCGGTGTCGCTGAAGCCGATCGAGCTGTAGCGGGTCTTCATCCTTGTCGCGCCCTGGAAGAAGCAGACCACCTTCCCGTCACGGCCCGGTGCCGCGTAGGCCGGCATGCCATACCAGGTGCGGGGCACGAGGTCGGGTGCGACGTCGTGGACCAGCTGATGGAAGCTGATGGCCAAGGCCCCGTCCTCGTCGGGCATCGCGTCGATCGTGGCGAGGACGTCTGCCCCGCCGTCGGATCCGCCGGCCTGCGCCTTGAGCTCCTTGGCGCGGTCACGCATCGCCTTCTTCTCGTCAGCGGAGAAGGTGCTGGACTTCGTGGAGGCTGCCATCTGACTCTCGCTCTCGTGTCGTCGATCCGGTGGTGCTCGGACGCGCTCAGTCGTCGGGGAGCGCGGCGAAGGCCTTCTTCATGTCCCGGTACCAGCCCAACGACTTCTTCGGATGCCGCCAGCGCCCCTTCATCGCGTCGCGCGCCCCCTGGTGGGTGGCATCTGCGGCCTTCCCCGCCTCCTTGAGATGGCGGTCCTGGGCGTTGACGACATCGTCGGCGTCCTTCCTGTGAGCTGGCCGGTGTCAGGGCGTTCGTGTCTGACGACTGGCGTACGGCGGGTGTGACCACCGGCCGGATCAGCCACGTCGCTCCTTCCCGTCTCGTCGTGCCACATGCGCCAGCACCTCCGCCTCCGCGCGGAACGTGATGCGGCATACCAGGCCGTCGACGACGGTGAAGTCGAAGAGGACCATCGCCTTCCCCCGATGGAACCAGGCGGCGGCGGGGCGGTCGCCGACGAACACCGAGAGCGCGGCGTGGGCGGCGCCGTCGAAGAACTTCGCCACCTCGCGGCGGCCGTCTATCCGTTCCGGGGTGCCGGCCAGAATCGCCGCGACATCGGCCGTCACCACAGCCTCCGGCGCGAGCAGCTGCATCAGACGACTGAAGTTGCCCTCCCTCGCGGCCGCCATGAACGCGTCGACGACCTCCCAGTCGGCCATCTGGTCCTCGGGAGCAGGCTGGCCGACCTTGGCGCGAGCGCGCGAGGCGAGCTTGCGCGCGGCCACCGACGTGGTGTCGAGGACGGCGGCGATCGTGGAGAACTCGAAGCCGAAACTGTCGTGGAGCACGAACGCGACGCGCTCCTGGGGCGAGAGGCGGTCGAGCACCGCCTGGAGCGCGACGCCGACGGTGTCGGCGAGCGCGACGTCGTCCGCCGGGTCGGACGCGGTCTCAGCCGGCTGGATGTCGGCATGAGGCACGGGGGTCCGTGCGCGCAGCCGGTCCAAGCACAGCCGGGTGGTCACGGTCGTCAGCCATGCGGGCAGGCTCACGATGTCGACGTCGGTCCGATGCAGGCGCAGCCAAGCCTGCTGCACGATGTCCTCGGCCTCGGCGTGGTCGGCGAGCACCCGGGTGGCGATGCCCACAAGACGAGTTCGCTCCGCCTCGAAGAGCTCCGTTCGGTCCACGGTCTCACCCTCTCATCTCTGGCCCGTCTCTGAGACTGACGGCCGGGCGGCGGCGAGTGTGACCACCCTCCGCCGGTGAACCATCGAACTGCTTGTCGAACGACGCGGATCCGTATGCCGGGTAGGTCGTCGACCTGCCCCTCCCGGCCGCAGCGGAGCGGAGCCGCCGGTGAACGCAGGTCTGCCCTTTCGCCCAGCGCGCGGGCGACCACGTGGCGCGGCTTGCGAGCGAGCAGGCCGCAGGACACGCTCCGCTGCTGCCACCGCTGGCGAGGTGTGGGTGATGGGCGGATCCACAGCTGGGCAGACCTCGTGCCGCGCTGGACAACGCTTGGTCTCGCCACGATCGACCAGTGGCGACCAAACACGTGTCGGGCGGCACCGTCCAGACGCTCGCGAAGGATCTGAGACAGCAGTGATATCCAACGGGCCGGGGCGGCGAGGTGGGCAACGGTCTCGGCGACGTCCTCGGGCTGACCCAGGCGCTCGAGCGGGGTCATGTTCGCCAAGCTGTCGATCGCCTCCTGCGGTTTGCCCTCCAGGAACAGCGGCGTCGCCGTGGGGCCTGGGGCGCGCGTCCGTCAGGAGGTTCCATGGCCGGCGAACGACACGGGACCCTGCTCCTGACCGGTGTCGGGCGTCGCCGCTCGATCGGCTCGGCGATCGCGGTCGGGCTGGCCGAAGACGGTTGGGACCTGATCCTCAACCACTGGGCACCGTACGACGCTCGGTTCCTGCTATCCGGGCGCGGATCGTGGATCAACGGCCAGCTGCTCTACAGCAACGGTGGCTTCCGCACTGGGTGACCACGCCTTCTCGCGGCACCAGCGTGATGAGCTTGACGGCTGGGGAGGCCCATCCGCGCCGTCCCTGGCTGGGACTGCACCCAACGCCGACTGCACCGGCTTGTCACCGTTCCAGTCGCCCAAGCCCCTGACGGCGCCACTGGCGATCCCGTAGATCAACGCAACGGCTCCATTTCGAGCCGCTGCCCCTTGTTGTTCGGATGGTGTCAGGCGCGCTTGCTGGGGAGGGCCTTGAGGCGCCCCAGGGCAGTGGCAGCGGCGAGGGAGACGGCAAGCAAGACTGCGCTGCCCGCCACGTCGAGTACGTAGTGGTTCCCGGAGACGATGACCACGGCGATCATCAATGACGACGCCCCGCAACCGTGCGCTGCCGGATGGGTCGCCCAGTCGCCTGTGCGCCCGACTTCGAGAGACCCAGTCACTTCGCATACGAGGCCAATGTATCGAAGGACTTGGGTCCGTCATGGCTCGAAGGGGAGCGCGTGGGGAGCGCGTGGGACCCCGAACCGGACACCCACCGCACGAGCAAGACCTGCGTCACGCTCATCGACAGCTGCTGGTCAGCCTTCTCACGGTGGTCCGCGTCCCGGCGGTCGCCCCTGCTGGTGCCGGTCACCGCACGGCCGTATGGCCCGATCACACCACGGGGTCCACGCGCCTGATGTTGGTCCAGCCGGTGTAGCCCCGTTCCTCGAGGAGCTCAAGGAGGCGCGGCGCGCATGGGAAGAACTCGATGAACAGGGCGTCAAGAAGCGCGACCAGGTCGTCGGTGACTGGCGCACCCTCCTCCATGTCCGCGACCTCGGCGGCTGCCGCTTCGAGGAACGCGACCACACGGTCCGCGAGCTCGGGCAGCCGCGGGTCATCGGGCGCACAGTCGGCGAGGTCCCCGAGGGCGAGATACAGCCGGCGCAGCGGCTCGTGCTCGATCTGCGCATGCTTGATCGCCATGAAAGCTGGCACCCGGTCCGGCATCTCCGCCGCGATCAGGATCCAGCTGTCTCGTTCGATCTCGACCAGCCGCTCCGGGAACCCGAGCGCGCGCATCCGGTCGATGTACGCGACCGCCTCTGGCGGCAGTACCAGGCTGTCGCCGGCCGCGAGCTGGGCGATCCGCTCCCGGTGACGCTGGAGCTCACGGATCTCCGCGCGCAGGCGGCGGTCGATGTCGTCGACCGCCGCCGCGAACTCCTGGTCACCGGCCGCCAGTAGCTCACGCACCCGCGAGAGCGGCACGCCGGCGTCGGCCAAGGTGCGAATCCTGACGAGCTCCACCACCGCGGCCGCGTCGTAGCGCCGGTAGCCGGAGTGGTCGCGCTCGGGCTCGGACAGAAGGCCCTTGGCGTGGTAGTGGCGGACCGCGCGTACCGTCACGCCGGCATACGACGCGAGCTGGCTGATCGTCAACATGGCCCCAGTCTTGCGAGTTTCCTGGCCTCGTCGCGGTTGCGCGAGGTCCGCCGCTGGTGCAGTCACGACGGGGTGCCGCGCAAGAGCCCACGCCGTCGCGTGTGGCTGAGGACCGTGGTCGAGGGGTTGCTCAAGGCGCTCTCAATTCGACTGATGTTGTCCTCTACGACGTTGTTCGCCGGGTGGTCAGGCGATCTTGCTGCGGTAGGTGCGCATCGCGAGCGCGTAGGCGACGAGCAGCAGGCCGACGCACCAGGCGAGGGCGACCCAGCCGTCGTTGCCGACCGGCTGCTCCGCATAGAGGTTGCGGATGGTGTTCACGATCGAGGTGACCGGCTGGTGTTCGGCGAACCAGCGCACCGGGCCGGGCATGCCGGAGGTGGGGACGAAGGCCGAGCTGATGAACGGCAGGAAGATCAGGGGGTAGGAGAACCCGCTCACCCCGTCGACCGACTTCGCGGTCAGCCCGGGGATGACGGCCAGCCAGGTCAGCGCCAGGGTGAACAGCACGAGGATCCCGAGGACCGCGAGCCAGGCGAGCAGTCCGGCACCGGAGCGGAAACCCATCGCCACTGCGACGAGGACGACGAGCACGAGCGAGGTCAGGTTCGCCACGACGGACGTCAGCACGTGGCTCCACAAGACGGCTGAACGGCTGATCGGCATCGACTGGAACCGTTCGAAGATGCCGCTCGAGACGTCAGTGAAGAGCCGGAAGGCGGTGTAGGCGATGCCGGAGGCGACAGTGATGAGCAGGATCCCGGGCAGCAGGTAGTTGATGTACGTGGCGCCACCGACATTGATCGCGCCACCGAAGACGTAGACGAACAGCAGCAGCATGGCGATCGGCGTGATGGCGGTGGTGATGATCGTGTCCGGGCTGCGCAGGATGTGGCGCAGGGACCGCTTGAGCAGGACGGTGGTGTCGTGGAAGAAGTTGGTGGTCATCGTTGGGGTCCCTACTTGTGGGGGCGGTCGTGGCCGACGATCGCGAGGAAGATGTCTTCGAGGGTCG
Organism: Actinomycetales bacterium; assembly: GCA_038237075.1. Taxonomy (GTDB): domain Bacteria; phylum Actinomycetota; class Actinomycetes; order Actinomycetales; family Dermatophilaceae; genus Lapillicoccus. Next base: position 9,222 of record JBBRZC010000069.1, on the reverse strand, counting down.
GCTGCTTCTCGACGTACTCGACCTCGGTCGGCGGGAGCAGCTGCCTGAGCTCGGCGAGGGTGCCGTTGGCGATGATCCGGCCATCGTGGAGGACCGCGATCCGGTCCGCGAGGTGCTCGGCCTCGTCGAGGTACTGCGTGGTGAGCAGCACTGAGGTGCCTTGGCCGGCGAGCTCTTGGACGGTCTTCCAGACCTCGATCCGCGACTGTGGGTCGAGCCCCGTCGTCGGCTCGTCGAGGAAGAGCACGGGCGGGTTGCCGATCAGGCTCATCGCGATGTCGAGGCGACGGCGCATGCCGCCGGAGTAGGTCCCCGCCTTCTGCCCGGCCGCGTCGGTCAGCGCGAACCGCCCGAGCAGGTCGTCCGCGATCCGGCCGGAGTCGTGGAGACGTCGCAGCTGGGCGATCAGCACGAGGTTCTCCCGCCCGGTGAGGATCTCGTCGACGGCGGCGAACTGTCCCGTGAGGCTGATCGACTCGCGCACCTTCGCGGGCGCGGTGGCGACGTCGTGCCCGTTGACGGCGGCGGACCCGCCGTCGGCCCGCAGCAGCGTGGACAGGATCCTCACCACCGTGGTCTTGCCCGCGCCGTTGGAGCCGAGCAGGGCGAAGATGGTGCCTGAGGGGACACCCAGATCGACGCCCTTGAGCACCGCCTTGTCGCCGAAGGACTTGGTGAGTCCGCGGATCTCGATGGCTTGCTTCGTGGTCATGATACGAGCCTGCAACCCTGCCGCTGCGTCAAGGTCAAGCCATCGGCATCAACCCCCTCCCCGGGGCCAACGCCGGCGTTCTCGTGCCCCACCCGCCGAATGCCATCCGACGGCTGCTCGGAGAAGTCACCGCCGGCGCTGCACGGCTACTCGAGCGCACCATGGTGCTGGCAACCTCCGCCGACGGACAGAGCCTGACCGCCCTCAACGAGATCTGTGTCGGCCAGCCCACCCACCAGTCCTCCCGCTACACCCTGCACGTCGCTGATCGCACGGCGCGCCAGTCCTCATCGGGAGTCATCGTCGGTACCGGCAGCGGTTCCACCGGATGGTGCCTCTCCCTGCAGCAGCTCCAGGCGCCACACCTCGCCCTGCCGGCATCCACCGACCGCATCCTGGCGTGGTTCGTTCGCGAACCATGGCCATCACCATCCACGGGGGCGTCGCTGACCAGCGGCACCATCGCCAATGCTCCCCTGACCGTCCACATCGAGTCCGACACCCTTGTCGCATTCGGAGACGGCATCGAGGACGACCGCCTTACCCTCTCGTGGGGCCAGGACCTCGCGTTGAGCATCGCCGATCACACCCTCGTGACCGTTCGTTAGCAGAGCACCCGCAGAAGACCCTCGCCGGAGCGCCCGGCCCACCAGGCCCGCCGGCTTCCGAAGCGCGTCTGCGCGGCAATCCCGGTGACGTCGGCCGGGCGCGCTGCGAGACTCGCGGGATGAGCATGCACACCGCCGCCGGCAGTCCCGAGACCTGCTGGGTCCCGAGCGGGTCGTCCCGGCTCGCCGTACGCCAGTGGGGCGAGGGTGGACCTCCAGTCCTCGCGCTGCACCCCGGCGTCGCAGACAGCCGGATCTGGGAGCAGTGCGCGGTCCTCTGGGCGGGCGCCGGGCATCGCGTCGTGGCGTACGACCGCCGGGGCTTCGGCAGCACCACCTGGGACGAGGAGCCCCACGACCCGCTCGCCGACCTCAGGGCGGTCACCGCCGCGACCGGCTGCCGTCCCGCCGTCGTGGTCGGCAACAGCATGGGCGGCGCCCTGGGCCTCGAGCTGGCGCTGGCTCATCCCGAGGAGGTGCTCGCGCTCGTCGTGGTCGGCTCTGCGCCTGCCGACACTCCCGAGGACCTGTGGGTGCTCGGGCCGGCCGAGGAGGAACGCGACGCAGAGATCGGTGCCGCTGAGTCGTCCGGCGATCTGGACCTGGTGAACCGGCTCGAGCTGCGCTACTGGCTCGACGGCATCGGCCAACACGAGGGCCGGGTCACCGGCGCCCCACGCGAGCTCCTCGCCGAGATGAACGCCACCGCGCTGCGAGCCGCACCCGCCGGTGACGTCACGGCCGACCGGCGCGTGTGGCCGGCGCTCGAGTCGTTGTGCGTACCAGTGGTCCTCGCCGTCGGCGAGCACGACCTGCCCGGTTTCGCCGCCATCGCCGCCACGATGGCCGAGCGCGTCCCGGATGCCCGCGTGGTGACCCTGCGGGACACCGCCCACCTCCCTCCGCTCGACGCGCCGGCCGCGCTCGCGGCCTTGGTCCTCGACGTTGTCGCACTCATGACTGCGTGACGAGATCCCTGCGGCCACGCCACGTCGGCCACCTCCCAGCCGCGGGGATACCCTCAACCATGGGCTCGTTCGGGCCACCGGCAGCGGGTGGGCGGGAGCACGAGCTGCTCGGCCCCCTCTCCACGGCGCGCGGTGACGGCTTCGTCGGGCGCTCTGCGGAACTCGCCGCGTTCGCCGACTCACTGGCAGGCGCGTCGGAGCACCGCGTCCACCTGGTGCACGGCCCAGGGGCATCGGGAAGTCGACGCTCCTCGACGCCTTCGCCCGCCTCGCCGTCCGGGCGGGATGCCGGCCGGTCTACCTGGACGCCAGGGACGTCGACTGCACCGGCGCCGCCGTTGCCGCAGCCGTCGTCGAGCGGTCGGCACGGGCGGGCTACGGCCCGGGCGAGGCGCCGGACGTGCTGCTCGTGGACGGCTTCGAGCTGCTGGCGCCGCTGGACCGGTGGGTGCGCGAGGAGCTGCTGCCCGCCCGGCCCCGCACGTCCGTGACCGTGGTCGCCGGCCGCGACCCACCGTCCACCGCTTGGCGCCTCGACCCCGGGTGGCGGCGGCTGGCCCGCGTGCACCCGCTCGCAGAGCTGGACGCCGCCGAGAGCACCGAGCTGCTCGCCCGGCTCGGCGTTCCGCCGGCCCACCGGACGAACATCGTGCGCATGGGCCGCGGCCACCCGCTGGTGCTCGCGATGCTCGCCGAGGCCCTGCGGCAGCAACCCGTTGCCCAGCGACCTCTCCGGCGCACCGGACGTGGTGGCCGAGGTATGCCGCGTGCTCGTCGACGACGTGCCCGACGCCGCCCACCGGGCCGGCCTCGCGACCTGTGCCCACGCCACCCGGATGACTGCAGACCTGCTCCGGCGGACCGTCGGCTCGCGTGCCGACGAGGTGTGGCGCTGGCTGGAGTCCCGGCCCTACGTCCGGCGAGGCGCGGTCGGGCTCTTCCTCCACGACGTCGTCCGCGAGGTCTTCGAGGCGGAGTTCGCCCACCGCTCGCCGGACGCGTACGTCGCCCTGCACGTCGCCATCCGTGGCTACTTCCTCGACCGCCTCGCCGACGCGGGGGAGCCGCACCCGGATCGCGCCGCCGCGGAGCTGCTCTTCCTCCACCGCCGCGGGCCTCTCTCCGAGACCATCGCCAGACTCCGGGAGGGCGGGCTGCTGGCGGTCGCGCCGGCCGGCCCCCAGGATGTCGGCGGCATCCTCGCGCTGATCGAGGACGCCGAGGGGCCCGATGCGGCGGCCTTGGCGGCCCGGTATGCCGCGGAGCAGCCGGGCTGTCTGTACCGGTCGCGCTCAGACGCAGGGGTCGAGGCTTTCGCGATGCAGGTCTACCTGCCGACCGGGGGCACCCTCGACGCCGACGACCCGGTCGCCTCGGCCATCCTGGCCGTCGTGGAGGAGCATGGGCCGCTGCGACCTGGCGAACGGGTGAACGTCAACCGTTTCGCAGGATCGTCGCGGGCCTACCAGCGCGACCCGACGGTGTTGCTCGTCAACGGGGTGTCCTGTGTGCTCGAGTGGGGGCATCGTCCTGCCGCGTGGACGTTCATCGTCACCCGCGAGGCCGAGCAGTACGGCCCCGACTTCGAGTACCTCGGCATGGCCCCGATGCTCGAGCTGTCGTTCCCGACACCCGCTGGGCCGGGGTCCGAGGAAGTCCGGGCGGTCGGCTACGGCTGGGACCGTCGCCGCTTCCCCGTGCCCGCCCTCTTCGAGCTCATGGCACGACGAGAGCTGACCGGCGAGGTGGGGCCACCACCGCCCGAGATGCTGCGCCCGTTACCGCTCTCGCACGCCGCCTTCGCCGTCGCGGTGCGGGCCGCACTGCTCGAGATGGGACGGCCCGACCGCCTCGCCGGCTCGCCGCTGCTCGGGTCCGCGCTGGTCCCGGTTGAGGCGACGGACCGGGTGGCGGCGCTGACCGCCTCCCTGTCAGGCGGGATCCGGACCCTCGGGAACGGGCGGCGCGGGGAGGAGCACTGTCGGGTCCTGGAGCGCACCTACCTCAAGGGCGCGTCGTCTCAGGAGGGAGCCGCTGAGCTGCTCGGACTGCCGTTCAGCACCTACCGCCGCCACCTCGCCCAAGCGCTGGAACGGCTGGTCGAGGTGCTCTGGTCGGTCGAGATCGGGGAGAGGCCCGGCCCGACGGGCGGGTGAGTCGGCCCGTGCGGTGGGCGTGAAGTGGCCAGGAAGTGGTCTGTCCGGTGAGCACCCGTCGGCGAGATCGTGGCGGTCCACCCACGAGGAGAGCACCATGGCCCAGCACACCGCCGTTCCACCGGTACCAACCCCACACCGCCCCATGGTCGTCGTCCTCGGCGCCGGCCTCGTCGGCCTCACCACGGCGATCCTGCTCGCACGGGACGGCCACCGGGTGACGGTCCTCGACGGCGACCCCGCCGGTCCGCCGGCCACTCCCGAGGCGGCCTGGTCCGGGTGGCGGCGCCCCGGCGTCAACCAGTTCCGCCAGCCGCACCTGATGCTGCCGAGGTGGACCGCGGAGATGGCTCGTGAGCTCCCGGACCTCCTCGAGCGGCTCGTGGCAGACGGCGCCGCCAAGATCAACACGCTGCACCTGCAGACCGAGCGCGTCACCCACGGTTGGCGGCCGGGAGACGAGGCGTTCGACACGGTCACCGCACGTCGGCCGGTCCTCGAGGCGACGCTGAGCCGGCTCGCCTCCGACCAGCCCGGCCTGACTCTCCGGCGTGGGGTGCGTGTCACGGGTCTGGTCGCGGCCTGCGGCGCTGCCTGGCCCGTCCCGCACGTGCGAGGCGTCACGACCGCCGCAGGCGCCGTCGCCGCCGACCTCGTCGTCGACGCGGCCGGTCGCCGCACCCCAGTCCCGGGTTGGCTGCGCCGCCTCGGCGGCCCGGACGCGGTCGAGAGCCGTGAACCGTGCGGCTTCGTGTACTACAGCCGCCACTACCGCGCCCGCGACGGCCAGGTCCCCAGCGGCCACGGGCCGGCGCTCTCCCACCACCCCTCAATGTCGGTCCTCACCCTGCCGTGCGACTCGGGCACCTACTGCGTCGTCCTCGTCACCAGCGCGAAGGACCGAGCCCTGCGTGCCTTGCGAGAAGAGGCAGCCTGGGAGGCCGCCGCCCGGCTCAGCCCTGTCGCCGCGCCGTGGCTGCGGCACGGCATACCGATCACCGACGTCTCGCCCATCGCCGGCATCGAGGACGTCCGCCGCGGCTACGTCCGCGACGGCCGTCCGGTCGTCACCGGGCTGGTCGCGGTCGGTGACTCCTGCGCGGCCACCAACCCCTCACTCGGCCGGGGGGCCGCCATCGGCGCCATCCAGGCCGTGACGCTCCGGGACGTCCTGGCGGCGGACGAGCCGGACGCGACGGCCCTCACCAACGCCTACTCCGACGCCACCGCCACGCGGGTCACGCCATGGGTCGACGCGACCCTGCGCTTCGACCGGCACCGGCTCGCGGAGATCGACGCCGACATCGCGGGCGTCCCCTACGCCACCGACGACCCGACGTGGGCGATGACCACCGCTCTGCTCGCTGGCGCCCGCGGCGACCCCGTCCTCGCGCGGACGTCCGCCCGGGTGGCCGGCCTCCTCGTCACCCCCCGCGACGCCCTCTCCGACCCGGACGTCGGGCGGCGCCTGGGGTCCTGGCTCGGCGGGCTCCGCTACCCCGGCGACGGACCGACGCGCGAGGACCTGCTCCACGCGCTGGCGGCGACCACCGCGGCGACGCCCCGGTCCGTGACGGTCTGAGCCGGCACCGAGCTGGCGGCCGGCTCGTTCGTGACCACGATGTTCGTCTTCCTGCCCGTGCCCGGCGCCTTCGGGGAGACCGCGCAAGGCTTCGACTCCACGCTCGACGTCGCCGAGAGCGCGGAGCTCGAGTTCGGCTACCGCGCGGTCGGGGTGGGCAACGGCGAGCTCAGCGCGCACCTGCACGCTGCCGTTGAGCTCGATCAGCTCTTCCCCCAGCGGCCGCGGAGACGATGGCGTGAGGCCCGTCGGGGTGCGCTCCTGATCCCGGCGCGACGACGACGACCCGGACCCGCCCCGGCCGGTCTGCGCCGCCCGTGCCACACCAGCCAGGATCAGTCGTGGTGTTGCACGATGTTCAGGACGTTGCCGTCCGGGTCACGGACGAAGAACCGGCGCACGCCCCAGCGCTCGGTGCTGAGCGGGTGCACGATCTCATAGCCGCGTCGCCGCGCGTCCTCGTACGCCGCGTCGACGTCGTCCACCTTAACGGAGATGAGCGGGTCCTCGGGCGCCGCCGCATCATGGGTCACCAGCTGGACGTTCGCCCCGGTCTGCGGCGACGTGAACCGAGCGACCCATCCCAGGTTGAACTCCTCGTCGCTCAGGCCGAGGTAGCCCGAGTAGAAGTCCCTCGCCGACTCGATGTCGGACACGTGGAGGTCGGCGATGATCTGCGTGACGCGCAAGGAATGGCCTCCCTTTGTCAGCCACCGAGGATGATCGGCGCATCCTACGCCGCCGCGGCGGTTGGCCTCTTGACTCTGCGTAGAGGCATGGATATACCTATACGCATGGATGTAGATATAGAGTGGCGACGTGCCGAACAAGACCTTCTACGTGTCCGAGGACGACCTCGCGCTCCTGGCGCGCGCCCAGGAGCTGACCGGCGGCAGCCTGTCGTCGGCCATCATCTCGGCGCTGCGCCGGCTCGTCGAGGTGGAGAGCGCCAAGGCCGAGGGGTTCTCGGAGATCAAGGTCAAGGTGGGCGCCGGGAGCGGCCTCACGCAACGCTTCCTCGGCACCCTGCTCGGCTCATGGGCCAACTCCACCCCGAACGGCTACGAGACGATCCGCGTCTACGCCACGCGCCGGGGCGCGTATGCCGTGCACCACGCCCGCACCGAGACCTATGTGCCGACCGGGCCAAACGCCGAACGGTCGAAGAAGTGGAGCACCGGTTGGCGCGGCTGGATCGGCGACTGGAGCTCGGACCAACAGTGGCTGCACCAACCCGCGGAGGGCACGCTCAAGGTCGCCGCGACCCTGGCGGAGCTCAAGGACCTGCTTCCGCCCGAGCTCTACGACTCCATCGCCGCAGCAACGGACCGCCCCACCGTCGAGGACCTCGACATCTAACGGGGCCGTCCACAGGCCACAACGACCTCGGTATGCCGTAGCGCCCACCTCCCAGCCGCCCCACCCTCAGCCGCCCAGCACCCCACCGCGGCTCCTCCGCTGACCTCGCTCTGCCCATCGGGCTCAGCGTGCCGAAACCTGTTCACCCGAAAGGTGACTCGTCATGCCCTCATCCACGCTCACCCCGGCAGGACCAGCGATCGTGGCGGCCGGCCTGCGCAAGTCGTTCGGTGACCACGTCGTGCTCGACGGCGTCGACCTGTCGATCGACTCCGGCACCGTGTTCGCCCTGCTCGGACCCAACGGGTCGGGCAAGACGACGACCATCCGCATCCTCACCACCCTGGTCCCGGCTGACGGTGGCACTGCTCGCGTCGGCGGTCACGACATCGCCACGCAGCCCGGCGACGTGCGCCAAGCGATCGGCGTGACGGGACAGTTCGCAGCCGTCGACGGGCTCATGACCGGTCGCGAGAACCTGCGCCTGATGGCCGACCTCGCGCATCTCGAAGCACGGCTGGCCCGGCAACGCATCGAGGAGCTGCTGGGCCAGTACGACCTGATCGACTCGGCGGACAAGCCCGCGTCGACCTACTCGGGGGGCATGATGCGCCGCCTCGACATCGCGATGACCCTCATCGCGTCGCCGCGGATCATCTTCCTCGACGAGCCCACGGCAGGGCTCGACCCCCGCGGCCGGCGTCAGATGTGGGACTCTGTGCGAGCCCTCGTGGCGGGTGGCACGACGATCTTCCTGACCACGCAGTACCTCGAGGAGGCCGACACCCTCGCCGACCGCATCGCCGTCCTCGACGCAGGGCGCATCGTGGCGGTCGGCACGAGGGAGGAGCTCAAGCGCCTGGTCACCGACGTCGCCGACCCGACCCTCGACGACGTCTTCCTCGCCCTCACCGGGCATCCGACCCGACCGCCCGACGACGACGTCGAAGGCCACGCCGACCCGTCCGCCACCGAGACCCCGAGGAACCGACCGTGACCACCCACCTGCTCACCGACTCGGCGACGATGTTCCGACGCGCCCTGTTGCACCTACGGCGATACCCCTCGCTCACGATCCTCGTCGTCGCGGTGCCGGTGATCTTCCTGCTCCTGTTCGTCTTCGTCCTCGGCGACACGTTGGGTCGCGGACTCGGCGCGGTGTCCGCGTCGGACGGCACCGGCCGCGCGGCATACCTGCTGTTCGTCGTCCCCGGCGTGCTCGCCCTGGCGCTGTCCGGTGCGGCGCAGGGGACCGCGATCCTGATCGCCATGGACCTCACCCAGGGCATCGTGGCGCGGTTCCGGACGATGCCGGTCGCGCGGTCGGCGCTGCTGACCGGCCACGTCCTCGGGAGCCTGGTCCAGTCGGCGATCTGCACGTCGGTCGTCATCGGGATCGCGCTGCTGCTCGGCTACCGACCGGCTGCCGGCGTGCGTGGGTGGCTCGTCGCCGTCGGGGTGATGGCCGCGGCGGCGGTCGCTCTCACCTGGCTGTCCCTGCTGCTCGGGCTCGTCGCCAAGAGTGTCGAGACGGCGAGCAACACCCCGATGATCCTGACCATCCTGCCCTTCCTGGGCAGCGGGTTCGTGCCCACCGACTCGATGGCTCCGGGGCTGCGCTGGTTCGCCGAGTACCAGCCGTTCACCCCGGTGATCAACGCGATCCGCGGGGCGCTGTCGGACCACCTCGTCGCCCGCGACCTGGCGCTCGCCCTCACGTGGTGCGCCCTCATCACGGTGGTCAGCGCGACAGCCGCGGTGCGGCGCTACAACACGAAGCCGACCGTGGGCTGAGCACCTCGCGGTCCCGTCGCAGTCCCCACCTCACCGGAGCTGG
>JBBRZC010000068.1:0-16831 GCA_038237075.1 Actinomycetales bacterium | reverse complement strand
GGTGGTGACCAGCCAGGCACCGACCACCCGACGCGGCGTCGCCCGCTCGGTCGTGGCTGCCCTGTGCCTGCTCCAGGCCGTCGTCCTGGCGGGTTTCGCGGTCTTCTACGTCGTCGAGCTGCTCGGCGGCGGCGGCAGCGATCAGGCGCGGGTCGTGACCTCGGCGGCCCTCATCCTCATCTTCGCGTTGGGACTCGGGGCGCTCGGGCACCTGTGGTGGCACGGGTCAGGGCGGGTCACGACCCCGACGGTGATCTGGAACGTGCTGCTCGTCCCCGTCGCCATCGGGCTGGCGCAGTCCGGGCAGGCACTCCTCTGCGTGCTCCTCGTCGTGGTCCTCGTCGCCGCCATCGCCGCGGCCGTTCTCGCCGCTCGCGACCGCGACTGAGCCTGGGTCACGTCATGGACCCCCACCAGCTTTCCGGCCCGCACGGACCCGCCGAGGTCCGCGCGCGGGGCGGGTCCGTGGCGGTGGTGCGGAGGCAGCGGCTGCCGGTGCTCATGGTCGCCCTGGGCGGAGCGGTCGGCGCCTGCGCCCGCCACGGTGCGTCGCTGCTGTGGCCAAACCCGCCCGGGACGTTCCCATGGACCACGCTGACGGTCAACGCGGTCGGCTGTGCCGCGATCGGGGCCTTCCTCGTGATCGTCACCGACGTGTGGGCCGCCCACCGCCTCGTCCGGCCCTTCTTCGGCACGGGGGTCCTCGGCGGCTTCACCACCTTCTCCACGTATGCCGTGGACGTGCGCCATCTCGCGGCGGCCGGTCAGGTGCGGGTCGCCCTCGGCTACCTCCTCGCCACGCTGGTGGCTGCCCTCGTCGCGGTCTGGCTCTCGGCGACGGCGACCCGACGCCTCGTCCGAAGGAGAACCCGATGACCCTCACTGGACCCGCCCTGCGACTGACTGTGCTCGTCGGGGAGAACGACACCTGGCACCACCGCCCCTTCTACTCCGAGGTCGTCCGGCGCGCCCGGGCCGCCGGCCCGGCCGGCGCCGGCGTCTTCCACGGGGTCGAGGGGTTCGGCCCGTCGTCCCTCATCCCTACCTCGCGGCTCCTCTCGCTGAGCGAGGACCTCCCGGTCTCGATCGTCATCGTGGACCGGCCCGAGCGGGTCCGCGAGTTCCTCCCCCAGCTCGACGAGCTCGTCACCGGAGGCCTGGTCATGCTCGACGAGGTCGAGGTGGTCCGCTACGTCGGCCAGGCGTCCGACGCGTGACCTGGGTGCTCGTCGCCCTCGGGGCGATGGTGGGGGCGCCGTTGCGCTACCTCACCGATCTCGTGCTCCAGTCGCGGCACGACTCTGTCTTCCCGTGGGGCACCCTGCTCGTCAACGTCGTCGGGTCGTTCGCGCTCGGCGCGCTGGCCGGGGGGTCGAGCGAGTCCGTCCGGCTGCTCCTCGGCACCGGCTTCTGCGGTGCGCTGACGACGTACTCGACCTTCTCCTACGAGACCCTGCGCCTCACCGAGGAGGGCGCCGGAGTCCTCGCGGCGGTCAACGTCGTCGTCAGCGTCGTCGGCGGAGTCGCCGCGGCGACGCTCGGCGCGCTCGTCACGGCGACCGGCTGACCGGCCCGACCGACCGGTCCGGCCGGCCGGCCTACCCCGGCCGACTCGACTCACCGGCCGAGTCGGCGAGGGCTCAGCGCCGGGTGACGGACCGGATCCGCAGCGATGCCTCGGTGAGGATCGCGACGATCTCCTGGGTCTGCTCCGGCGTGAGGCCTCGGCGTCGCCAGGCCTGGCGCACCTCGGAGCGGAACTCGTTGACGGCGCGCTCGAGGTCGCCGATCGAGCCCACGTTGCCGTGGCTCCAGGAGGCGTCGTGACCACCGACCGGGGTCGCCGTGGCCCGGGCCTCCCGGGCGGCGTTCTTGAGCTCGGCCCGCAGGTCGCGGGTCTGGTGCTGGACCCGCTCGCGCACTCCCTCGGCGAGCTGGCGGACGGACTGGTCGAGGTCCTGGATGAGGTCCTGTACGTCCCCCTCGCGGGCCCGCACCTCGGAGCGCCCGGCCTCGGTGATCCGGTAGGTCGCCTTGCGTCCCTCGTCGGTCCGTTCGACGAGCCCCTCCTCCTCGAGCTTGGCCAGCCGCGGGTAGACCGTCCCCGCGCTCGGGGAGTAGAGGCCGTTGAAGCGCTGCTCGAGGTCCTGGATCACGTCGTATCCGTGCCGTGGGCCTTCGTCGAGCAGGGTGAGGAGGTAGAGGCGCAGCTGGCCGTGGGCGAAGACGGGGCTCATCTCAGCCCACCGCCGGCCGGTCGTCGGGCCCGTCGTCGGCGGGGCGGTCCTGAGCGGGGCTGTCCTGCGGTCCGTCCGGGCCCATCGGCCCGGTCCAGCCGGTGCCGGAGGTCGCGGCATCACTGCCGGCCGCGCGCAGGACGACGATGTTGCCCGAGATCGCATTGGCCTTGACCTGAAGCGCGCCGTCACCCTCCCGGATCCGGCCGCCCTTCTCGTGGCCGTGGGGGCCGTACCCGTGGCCGCCGGTGCGCGAGACCTGGCGACCGTCGACGACGACCTGGCCGCTGGCGGTGTTGCCCTCGACGTCGAAGCCCGACAGGTTCGTCAGGGGGGCTCGCACGGTGACGTCGCCGGAGACCGAGCTCGACCGCACCGACGACGTGGCGGTGACGAGGTCGAGCGCGACGTCACCGCTGATGGTGGTGATCCTGACCCGCGGCAGGTCGCTGGCCTGGACGGTGACCGTCCCCGACACCGCGTTGACCGTGAGCGGACCGCACAGCGCGTTGCACTCGACGTTGCCGCTGATGGTGTTGAGGTCGAGGTCGCCGTCGAGGTCGCTGAGGGTGAGGGTGCCCGAGACGGTGTTGACCTTGACCCTGGCGTGCAGACCGGAGACGACCGCGTCGGCGCTCACGGTGGTCACCGTGGTCCGGGTCTCGACCGGGACGGAGATGCTCACCCGCACCCTGGTCCGGCCGAAGTTCTCCACGGTGCTCTTGATCATGTCGAAGACGTTCTTGTCGGAGCCCTTGCCCTGGATGAGCGTGAGGGTGCCGCCGTCCCACGAGACGGCGAGGGGCAGGCCCTCGACCTCGGTCACCTCGATCCGGGCGGTCGGGGAGTCGTCGTGGGTGACGACGTCGACCCGGCCTCCGACGACGCCGACCTTGAGCTGGCTGACGCGCTCGTGCTCGTCTCCGACGTCGAGGACCTTGGGGCCCTCGATCTGCCACTGCTGTGCCATGGTCACTCCTGGGGTGAGCGCCGCCGCGTACCGGGCCGTCCGGCATACGCGCTATATCGCGTTCTCACGAACACGTTATATCGCGTTTGCTCGGGGTGCAACCCGGAGTCGGGCTCAGGAGGTGAGGCGCATCCAGTCGTACCAGCCGTTGTGGAGGACGAGCCAGGCGATGAGGCCGTAGCCGGCCTGACCGGGGTGAATCCGGTCCGGCCCGGAGGTGAGGTCGGAGATCCATTGGTCATGCGTCACGAGGGGGCGGTAGCAGTCGACGTAGGTCACCCGTCGACGGGCACACACGTCGGCCTGCGCCTCAGCGAGCGCCTCGATCCGGGCGTTGACCTCGGGGTCGAGACCCGGCGCGAGACCGACGACGAACGCTGCGATGCCACTCGAGGCGGCCTCGTCGAGGATGTTGGCGAGGTTGAGGCGCGACCGGGCCATGCCCACTCCGGAGAGCACGTCACCGGCGCCGGCGGAGATGACCAGCCGGCGCTCGGCCCGGCCCTCCCATCGCGGCGCCGTCTCCGCGCGCCAGCGGCCCATGACGTCGCCGGAGGTGTTGCCACGCACCCCGAGGTTGTATGCCGTGAGGTCGAGGTCGGGGTGCTGGGTGCGGCTGACGACCCGCCCGACCCAGCCAAGCCCCTTGGGGTCGCCGTAGCCCGCGGTCATCGAGGCGCCCACGAAGCACAGGCCGACGTCGCGGCGGCCTTCGGCGACGCTGAACTCCGCGCTGGGAGTGAAGGCGGTCCGCGCCCCGTCGGTGCCGTCGGCAGTGGGATAGCTCGGGCCGCTGGCTTCGGGCTCGAAGTCGCTCACATCAGTCCTTGTCGCTCGTTCATGCGTCGTCGTCGTCGAGACGGGCCAGCCAGGTGGCCAGGCGCTCGACCGGCACCTCGAACTCCGGGAATAGGTCGACGAACGTCCGCATCCGCTCCGCGAGCCACTCGACGCTGACCTCCTCCTCGCCCCGCCGGGCGACGAGCTCCTCGATGCCTCGGTCGGTGAAGTACACCCTCGGAGGCTATCGCGACCGTCGACCGTCGACCGACGACCGACGGCGCTCAGCCGTCGGTCGTCCCTCGTCAGGTGTCAGCGGTCGAACGCGGCGGCGACGAGCGCGGCCTGCTCGATCTCGTGCTTCTTGTGTGACCCGGTGGCCGGGGAGGCGGAGGCCTTGCGGCAGACGACCCGCAGAGACCGCGTCTCGCCGTGCTCGGCCATGGCCTCGGGCAGGTTCAGGGCCATGAACGGCCACGCCCCCTGGTTCTTCGGCTCGTCCTGGACCCACACGATCTCGGCCCCCGGGTATGCCGCGACCGCCGCGGCGACGTCGGCCCCCGGGACCGGCGCGAGCCGCTCGACGCGCAGGATGGCCGTCGTCGCGTCCTTCCGCTTGGTCCGCTCGGCCTCGAGGTCCCAGACGACCTTGCCCGAGGCGAGCAGGACCCGCTTCACCGCCGAGGCGTCAAGCCTGGCGGGGTCGGGCAGCACTGGACGGAAGCCGCCCGTGGTGACGTCCTCCACGCTGCTCCCCGCCGCCCGCAGCCGCAGCATCGACTTCGGGGTGAAGACGATGAGCGGGCGACGCGGGCGGGCGTAGGCCTGGCGGCGCAGCAGGTGGAAGTAGGACGCGGGCGTCGACGGGTAGGCGACGGTCATGTTGTCCTCGGCGCACTGCTGGAGATAGCGCTCGATCCGGGCCGAGGAGTGGTCCGGCCCCTGGCCCTCGTAGCCGTGCGGCAGCAGAAGGACCACCGACGACCGCTGCCCCCACTTCTGCTCGGACGCGGTGATGAACTCGTCGATGATCGACTGGGCGCCGTTGGCGAAGTCCCCGAACTGCGCCTCCCACAGGACGAGGGCGTCGGGGCGCTCGACGGAGTAGCCGTACTCGAACCCCATCGCCGCGAACTCGCTGAGCAGCGAGTCGTAGACCCAGAAGCGTGCCTGGCCCTCGCCGAGGTAGAGGAGCGGCGTCCACTCGGCGGCGGTGACCTTGTCGATGAGGACGGCGTGGCGTTGCACGAAGGTCCCGCGGCGGCTGTCCTGGCCGGCCAGCCGGACGGGTGTGCCCTCCTTGAGGAGCGAGCCGAAGGCGAGCAGCTCGCCCATGGCCCAGTCGATGCCGCCCTCGCGGGACATCGTGGCCCGCTTCTCCATGAGCTGCTTGAGCTTGGGGTGGATGGTGAAGCCGGCCGGCACGTTGACGAAGGAGTCGCCGAGGTGGTGCAGCTGTTCGAGCGAGATCGCCGTGACGTCGGACTGGCGTGGCGCCGAGGCCTCGTCGGCGGCCTGGGCGGTCGGCTTCTCGAGGCCTCCGTGACCCCGCACGTCGGAGTCGTCGTCGCCCCCGACCTGTTTCGCGGGGGTCCTGATCGCCTCCTTGGTCTCGACGAAGACGCGTTCGAGCTGCTGCTGGTAGTCGCGCAGCGCGGTCTCGGCGTCCCCGACGGAGATGTCGCCGCGCCCGATGAGCGACTCGGTGTAGAGCTTGCGGACCGAGCGCTTGGCCTCGATGAGGTTGTACATCAGCGGCTGGGTCATCGAGGGGTCGTCACCCTCGTTGTGCCCGCGCCGGCGGTAGCAGACGAGGTCGATGACGACGTCCTTGTTGAACGCCTGGCGGAACTCGTAGGCGAGCTCGGCCACCCGGACGCAGGCCTCGGGGTCGTCGCCGTTGACGTGGAAGATCGGCGCCTGGATCATCCGGGCGACGTCGGTCGAGTACACCGACGACCGCGACGAGGACGGCGACGTCGTGAAGCCGACCTGGTTGTTGACGACGACGTGGATCGTGCCGCCGGTGCGGTAGCCGCGCAGCTGGGACAGGTTGAGCGTCTCGGCGACGACCCCCTGGCCGGCGAACGCGGCGTCGCCATGCATGAGGAGCGGCAACACCGTGTAGGCCTCGCCGGCGAGGTTGAGGCGGTCCTGCTTGGCGCGGACGATGCCCTCGAGCACGGGGTCGACCGCCTCGAGGTGGGACGGGTTCGCTGCGAGGTAGACCTTGGTGCGGGAGCCGTCCTCGGAAACGAACTCGCCCTCGGTGCCGAGGTGGTACTTGACGTCGCCGGAGCCCTGCACCGACCTGGGGTCCTGCTGCCCCTCGAACTCGCGGAAGATCTGGCCGTAGGACTTGCCGGCGATGTTGGCGAGGACGTTGAGGCGCCCGCGGTGCGGCATACCGATGCAGACCTCGTCCATGCCCTCGCTCGCGGCGCGGCACAGGATGCGGTCGAGCAGCGCGATGACCGACTCGCCGCCCTCGAGC
The DNA here is from genome assembly GCA_038237075.1 of Actinomycetales bacterium. Lineage (GTDB taxonomy): Bacteria > Actinomycetota > Actinomycetes > Actinomycetales > Dermatophilaceae > Lapillicoccus. The sequence continues at coordinate 10,350 of JBBRZC010000068.1, read as the reverse complement.
GAGAAGCGCTTCTGGCCGACGAACTTGGTCTGGAGGAAGGTCTCGAAGGCCTCCGCGGCGTTGAGCCGGCGCACGATGCGCATCTGCTCGTCGCTGGAGAACTTCGTGAACGGCACCTCGACCTTGGACTGGATCCAGGTGCGCTGCTCGGGGTCCTGGATGTGCATGTACTCGATGCCCAGGGTGCGGCAGTAGGAGTCGCGCAGGACGCCGAGGATGCGGCGCAGCTTGAGGAACGGCTCGCCGCCGAACCCGCCTGTGGCGAAGGAGCGGTCGAGATCCCAGAGCGTCAGCCCGTGGGTCGTCACGTCGAGGTCGGGGTGACGTCGCTGCCGGTACTCGAGCGGGTCGGTGTCAGCCATGAGGTGGCCGCGCACCCGGTAGGCGTGGATGAGCTCCTGGACCCGGGCGACCTTGTTGATGTCGTCGTCATGGGTCGCCGAGATGTCCTGGATCCAGCGCACCGGCTCGTAGGGGATGCGCAGCGACTCGAAGATCTCGTCGTAGAAGCGGTGCTCGCCGAGGAGGAGCGCGTGCACCTGGCGCAGGAAGTCGCCGCTCTGCGCGCCTTGGATGATCCGGTGGTCGTAGGTGCTCGTGATGGTGAGGATCTTGCTCACGGCGTTGCGGGTCAGCGTCTCCTCGCTCGCACCCTGCCACTCCGCGGGGTACTCGAGCGCGCCGACGCCGATGATGGTGCCCTGGCCCTCCATGAGCCGCGGCACCGAGTGCACGGTGCCGATGGTGCCGGGGTTGGTCAGCGAGATCGTCGTGCCCCGGAAGTCCTCGACGGTGAGCTTGTTGCCGCGGGCCTTGCGGACGACCTCCTCGTATGCCGTCCAGAAGTGGACGAAGTCCATCGACTCGGTCGCCTTGATGCTCGGGACGAGCAGCTGCCGCGATCCGTCAGGCTTGGTGATGTCGATGGCAAGGCCCAGGTTCACGTGCGCCGGCTCGACGACGACGGGCTTGCCGTCGCGCTCGGCGAAGCCGCGGTTCATCTCGGGCATCGCGCGAAGCGCCTTGACGAGGGCGTAGCCGATGATGTGGGTGAACGAGACCTTGCCGCCGCGAGAGCGGGCCAGGTGGTTGTTGACGACGACGCGGTTGTCGATGAGCAGCTTGGCCGGTACGGCTCGCACGCTCGTCGCCGTCGGGACGCCGAGCGAGCTCTCCATGTTGGTGACGACCCGGGCGGCCGGTCCGCGCAGCGGCGAGACCTTGTCCTCGTTGGGCGGCCCGGTGTCCTTGACCTTCGGCACGTCGCGCGGGGTCGGGGCCTTGGCGTCGGCCGGCCTGGCGTCGACGGGCGTGGTCTGCGGGGGCTTCGCCTCGGCCTGGGCAGGCTTCACCTCGGCCGGGGCAGGCTTCACCTCGGCCTGGGCAGGCGTCGCCTGGGCCGGCTTGAGGGGCTGTGGCTGTGGCTGGGTGTTCGGCGCCGGGGCGGCGGGTGCTGCGGCCGGGGCCGCACCCGCAGGCGCCGGGGCTGTCGCTGGGGAGCCGGCCGGGACCCGGTCCGTGCCATGGGCCGCGCCGTTCGTCACCGGGCCGTGACCGCCGTCCGGGCTGTAGTCCGCGAAGAACTCCCACCAGGCCTGGTCCACCGAGTTCTTGTCGGCGAGGTACTGGTGGTACAGCTCGTCCACGAGCCATTCGTTCGGCCCGAAGGCCGTCATGGGGTGGTCGCTTCGGGTCTGGTCAGGCACGGTGGGTCAGCTCTCTCATAGCGTCGACGATGACGCCGCCCCCGGCCACCGTCTCCACGGAGCCGGGCACGAACATAGACACTCCCAGAGTATCCCCGCAGGCTCGGGCCGCCGACCGCTCCCGGTGTGCCGTCCGCCTCGGTCCGCATGCCCCGCCGGGCCCAGCCTCAGCTGATGTCGCGGCGCACCGTCAGGCCGGAGCCGACGCCCGCCATCACCACGGCATACGCGGCGAGCACGAGAGCCCCGGCCCACCACGAGAGGAGGTGGAGGTCGCTGCCCTGCTGCTGAACCCCCTGGGTGATCGCCGAGGTGGCACTGCTCGGGAAGTACGGCGCGATGTCCTTGCCCCAGCTCTGGAACGAGAAGATCAGCGCGACGATGGGCTCGACGATGAACGCCACCCCGATGGTGATGAGCAGGGCGGCGATCTGGTTGGGGATGAGGATCCCCGCACCGAGCCCGATGAGCGCCCACAGCCCCAGCACGAGCAGGCACAGGGCGAGGGTCCGCCAGATCGAGCTGTCCGGGAACGCCGAGAAGCCCTTGGCGGCGATGATCGACGCGCCGACGCCCACGGAGCCGAGCAGGGACACGACGCCGTAGAAGGCGCCGATGCCGAGCAGCGAGACGACCTTGGCCCCCATGACCTGCACCCGGTGCGGGTTGGTGAGGAAGGTGCTCGTGATCGTCTTGTGCCGGTACTCGGACCCGATCGTCATGACGCCGATGGCGAGGGCGAGGAGGTAGGCCACGCTCAGCCCGCCGGTGTAGACGGAGCGAACGAGGGCGGGGTCGGCCAGGGTCGGGGCGACGACGCCGGGGGTGGGCGGCCCGGAGCCGAGGAGTGCCGCGAGGGCGGCGAACGCGCCTCCGGCGAGGAACACGGCGATGGCCATGCCCCACCACATCCGGGTGGTGAAGAACTTGCGGAACTCTGCGCTGATGGCCCGAGTCATGACGAGGTCGCCCCTTTCTGGCCGACGAGGGTGGCCACTGCGGCGGGCGCGGCGTCGGTGGGCGCGGCATCCGTTTCCTGGCTGAGGTTGCGGTTGCGGGTCTCGGGAGTGGTGGTGAGCTGGAAGTAGAGGGCCTCGAGGTCGGTGTCGAGAGTCCGCAGCTCGTGGACCGCCTGCCCGGCCCGGTGCGCGACGTCGCCGACCCGGGCCATCTCGTGGGTGCGCACCTTGAGGACGCCGTCACCGTCTGGCTCGGACGTGAAGCCCGAGGCGAGCAACGCGCTGGCCAGCTCACCCGGCTGCGGCGTTCGCACGAGCACCGTGGGCTCGCCCTGCAGCGCCCTGATCGGTCCCTGGGCGACGCTGCGCCCGTTGGCGATGATGACGATGTCGTCGACGGTCTGCTCGATCTCCTGAAGCATGTGACTGGAGATGAGGATCGTCTTGCCCTCGGCGGACAGGTGCCGCAGGAAGCCGCGCAGCCAGCGGATGCCTTCCGGGTCGAGGCCGTTGGCGGGCTCGTCGAGGAGGACGACCTTGGGGTCGCCGAGCAGGGCGGCAGCCAGGCCGAGGCGCTGGCGCATCCCCATCGAGTAGCCGCCTGCACGCTTGTTGGCGGCAGCGGGGATGCCGACGAGCTCGAGCATCTCGTCGACCCGGGCCGTCGGGATGCCCGAGGCGGCGGCGAGGACGCGCAGGTGGTCGCGGCCGGTGCGGCCGGGGTGGAAGCTTGTCGACTCGAGCGCCGAGCCCACCTCGCGCAGCGGGTTGGGGATGTCGTGGTAGCTCAGGCCGCCGATCGTCGCGGTGCCCGACGTGGGTCGGATGAGGCCGAGGAGCATCCGCAGGGTCGTCGTCTTCCCCGCTCCGTTGGGGCCGAGGAACCCGGTGATGCGGCCCGGCTCCACGACGAAGTCGAGGGTGTCGACGGCGGTGAAGCTGCCGAATCGCTTCGTGAGGCCGCGCACCTCGACGCGGGCCCCCTGGACGGTCATTGCTGGTCCCTGCTCGGTGTCATGAGACCAGTCAAGCAGCGTCCACGGCCTCGCTGATCCACCTCAGGGGGGAGACCAGCCATGACCAAGGGTGAGCTCAGGGTCAACCCTGAGGACGAGGTATGCCGCTGCGTCCGGGATGGTGGCTGCCTGGGCGACCGGGTTCCCGGGCGCAACGAGCAGGCCGGCTGTGCCGCACGCGGGCGCGAACGGCGTGGTCGGCGGTCGAGGCGCGCCGGATCCTCCGTAGGATGTCCCCACTATGGGCGAATGGGTGCTGGTCCTCGCCGCGGTGGCGCTGACGGCGGGGACCGCCCTGTTCGTGGCAGCCGAGTTCTCGCTCGTCGCGCTCGACCGACCCACGGTCCAGCAGGACGTCGACGACGGCGACGCCCGCGCCCGCGTCGTGCTCCAGTCGCTGCGTCAGCTCTCGACCCAGCTCTCCGCCGCCCAGGTGGGCATCACCTTGACGACGCTCGTCGTCGGCTACCTCGCCCAGCCGTCGATCGGCACCCTGCTTCGGACCCCGCTCGCCGCCGCGGGCCTGCCCGACAGCGCGGCCGAGGCGGTCGCGACGACGCTCGCGCTGGTCCTCGTCACCGTGTTCTCGATGATCTTCGGCGAGCTGCTGCCGCAGTTCCTCGGCATCAGCGCGCCGCTGGCGACCGCCAAGGTCGTCGCCCTCCCGGTGCGGATCTTCGCCACCGTCGCGACTCCCCTGCTCGTCGTGCTCAACGGGTCGGCGAACGGCGCCCTGCGGGCCATGGGGGTCACGCCGCGTGAGGAGCTCTCCGGCGCGCGGACCCCTCAGGAGCTGGCCAGCCTCGTCCGGCGGTCCGCCCAGCAGGGCACCCTCGAGGCGACGACGGCCCGGATGCTGACCCGGTCCCTGGACTTCGGCGACCGCACGGCCGCCGACGTCATGACCCCCCGGGTGCGCGGCACCGCGGTCGAGCGCACCGCGAGCGCCGAGGATGTCATCCGGCTGGCCCGCCAGACCGGCCACTCGCGCTTCCCCGTCATCGGCGACGACTGGGACGACGTGGACGGCATGGTCCACGTCAAGAAGGCCATCGCCGTCCCACACCACCGACGCGCCGAGGTTCCCGTCAGCGCCCTCATGGTGCCGAGCGTCCTCGTGCCCGAGACGATCCGCCTCGACCCCCTGCTCCTGCAGCTGCGGGCGGCCGGGCTGCAGATGGCCGTCGTCGTCGACGAGTACGGGGGCACCTCCGGCGTCGTCACCCTCGAGGACGTCGTCGAGGAGATCGTCGGCGAGGTCAGCGACGAGCACGACCGCTCGCGCAGCAACGGCCAGCGCCTCACCGACGGGTCGTGGTCCGTTCCCGGCCTCTGGCGCCCCGACGAGGTCCGCGACCAGCTGGGCGCGGTGATCCCTGACGGCCCCACCTACGAGACCACGGGCGGCTACATCATGGCCGTCCTCGGCCGGATCCCCGAGGTGGGCGACGAGCTGTCCATCCCCGGCTGGACCCTGCGGGTCTGGCACATGGACGGGCGGCGGGTCGACCGGATCCGGTTCGTCCCCAACCCGGATCCCGGCATGGAGCCCGACACCGACGTCGAGTCGGACGGCGGGACCGACGGCGGCCCGTCCACCGCAACCACCAGCGGGAGTGGCGATAGCGACCTGACCGACCACCGCCCGCCCCGTGGGGCAGCCCGATGAGCCACGCCGTCGCCCTGTGGGTCTCCCTCCTGCTGCTCCTAGGCAACGCCTTCTTCGTCGGGGCCGAGTTCGCGGTGATGGCGGCCCGGCGCTCGACGCTTGAGCTGCTGGCCGAGGCCGGCAGCGCCCGCGCCCGGCTCTGTCTCGACGCGCTGGAGCACCTCGGCTCGATGCTCGCCACCGCCCAGCTCGGGATCACCGTGTGCTCGGTCGGCCTCGGTGCGCTCGCCGAGGTCGCCCTTCACGAGATCATCGACGACTTCTTCCACACCGTCGGCCTCCAAGAGCGGATCGGTCTCAGCGACACCTTGGCGAGCGCGATCGCCCTGGTCCTCGCGCTGCTCCTCGTCGTCTACCTGCACGTCGTCGTGGGAGAGATGATCCCCAAGAACCTCACCATTGCCGGTCCGGACCGGGCCGCGCTGCTCCTCGTTCCGCCGATGCTTCTCGTGGCGCGGGGACTGCGGCCGCTCGTGGCCGTCATGGAGTGGGTCGCCAAGGGTCTGGTCCGGTTGTTCGGCGTCGAGCCCCGCGACGAGATCACCAGCGCGTTCACCGCGGAGGAGGTAGCTCACATCGTCGCCGAGAGCCACGCCCAAGGCCTCCTCGAGGCGGAGCGCCAGGGCCTCGTGCGCAGCGCGCTGGAGTTCAGTGACAAGGTCGCCTCCGACGTCGCAGTTCCTCTCGCCGACCTCACCACGGTCTCGTTCGGGGCCACCCCGGCCGACATCGAGCGCCTCGTCGCGCGGCGCGGTTTCTCCCGCTACCCGGTCCGCGACGCTGACGGCGAGGTCGCCGGTTACCTCCATCTCAAGGACATCCTCTACGCGGACGACGACCGGTACACCCAGCCGGTTCCCCTCAAGCGGGTCCGTCGGCTCGCCACGGTCAGTCCCCACGACGAGGTCGAGGACGTCCTCGCGACGATGCAGCGCACCGGAGCCCACCTGGCCCGGGTTGTCTCCGACGACGGGGTCGTCAGCGGGGTCGTCTTCCTCGAGGACGTCATCGAGGAGCTCGTCGGCGAGGTCACCGACGCGACCCAGCGCTGACGGCATACCAGGCGTATGCCGTTGAAGCCGGTCCCGCGCGCCGCAGTGGCCTCGTCGCGAACCGGCTGGCAGAGCCTTCGAACCGGGCGGTTCGAGGGTGCGTGGCCCGGAAGGATTCGAACCTGCGCTTCCGCCTCCGGAGGGAGGGACTTCACCGGAGCATCAGCGCTCTCAGCACGAGGGTCGTGGGACGACCCCTGGCCAAGAGAGCCATAGGTCAGGCCGATGACAGCGGATCGGTCACCAATCGCCTCAGCGCGCCGTTGACCTTGTGGCCACACCGGACGGTGTCGCCGGGCAAGTGAGTCGAGCAGGATCCGTAGCAGCACACGGCGCTGCTCGTTGGTCGGCCGGGGCCGGCCGCGTAACTGCGCTGTGGCTTGGATCTGGCCCCAGCGGGCGGCGACCCGGCTTGTCGTGAGGCAAGGTCAGGAAGCCTTCGAGGAACCGCTGCAGGGCGTAGCGGCGGCCTCGTCCCCAGTGTCTGACGAGGGTCCATCTGGTCATCTCGCCGACGGTCACGAAGGTGATGGCGACGTGTCCGGCAGGCAGAGTGGTGAGTCGGGCGGTGTCGCGGCGGCGCAGCAGGTTGGAGGCCGCGTCCGTGTCGAGCACGACCAGGCTCACACGATCTCGCGCCGCGAGGTGCAGAGATTGGCGAGGAACGCCTCGTACTCCTCATCGGAGCAGAAGGGATCATTCGCGGGCAGGTCGTCGACGGACTGGAACGGCTTGGCGCCGTGCTGGCGCATCATCTCGTCGGTGGGGATGACGTCCTCGGCCGGCCGCGCCCCCGGGCTGCGATGGCATGCCCATGCGGACTGCCTCGATTTCTCCGAAAAGCGTCTCACGACCCACTGACAGGCGTCATCGGCGTGGATGAGCTCTCGGCCGGTTCCGCGGCGACTCAACGGCTCGATGGCCGCTTCGAGCTCGGGGACGCTGGTGAACACTCCGCGACGTAGGCGCCGGTCGGTGAGCTCTTTGAACCAGCGCTCGATGAGGTTGGTCCAGGAACTCGAGGTCGGCGTGAAATGCAGATGCCAGCGTCGCGATCGTGGTGGGAGAGCCACGTGATGATCTCTGCCGCCTTGTGTGCGGACAGGTTGTCCAGCACGACATGGACGGCCAGACCGCGCGGGACGCTGGCGTCGAGCTGCTTGAAGAACCGCAGGACGTCCGTTGTGGGTATGGCCTTTGCCGCAGCGCGTCAGGACCTGGCCGGTCGCGATGTTCATCGCCGCGAACAGGTCGGTGGTGCCGTTGAGCTTGTCGTCGTGGGTCATCGTCCCGGCTCGCCCCGGCACCATCGGCAGACTCTGCTGGTGCGGTCAATCGCCTGGCACTGGGTCTTCTCATCGAAGCTGAACACCACCGCGCGGCTCGCCGGGTTCAAGTAGAGACCGACCACGTCGACCAGCTTCTCCTCGAAGTGCGAGTCGTTGGAGATCTTGAAGGTATCGACCTTCCAGGCCTTGAGGTTGTGGTCCGCCCACACCTTGGCGATGGTGTCCTTGCCGACCCCGCACCGCTTGGCAAGTGACCGGGTTGCTCCAGTGCGTGGAGGTGTCGCCAGGCTTCTCCCGACAGGTGACCCGCACGATCTCGGCCACCGTCTCATGGGGCAGCACCGGCTTGCGACCGCGGCCCTTCGCGATCACCCCGACCCCGTCCACACCCCGGTCTGTGAACCTGGCACGCCACCGTCGGCCCGCGTCGGAGTCGACCCCGCACCGTCGGGCGATCTCCTGGTTCGCCACACCATCCGCAGCCATTACAACGCCTTCGCCTGCATCACCGTCCGATGCGGCAACGACGAGGAGCCCGCCATCCGTTTCTACTCAACCCGCTGTTCCTCGGTCACCGGCAACGCCGGCGCGGTCACTTTCGGCACACCCAAACGCATACCTTGCTATCTGGCAGACAGACCACTCAGGCGTGTCTCTGAACTCAGGCGTTGAGTCAGAGCACGATTGAGGCCAGGACCATGCCACCCCTATAGATGAACGCGTGCTTGTCGTAGCGGGGTCGCGAGTCCGCGCCAGTTCTTGAGCTTGTTGAAGGCGCGTTCGACGACGTTGCGGTTCTTGTAGTCCTCGGCGTCGACGCCGACCGGTCGCCCACCACGAGAGCCCCGGTTCTTGCGGTTGGCCTGCTGGTCGGTCTTCTCCGGGATCACGACCCTCACCCCGCGGGCGCGCAGGTGGTCATGTTGGGCCTTGGCCGAGTAGGCCTTGCTACCGCGCAGCGCCTCGGGGGTGGTGCGAGGCCGTCCAGCGCCCAGCCGCGGGATGCGCAGTTGGTTCAAGAGCACGGGCAATGCTGGGGAACCACCCGCCTGGCCGGTCGTCAGCAGGAGCACCAGCGGCAGCCCACGGCCATCGACCAGCGCGTGTGTCTTGGTCGTCATGGCCGCCCGAGGGAGCGCCCAATGGCGTGATCGTCCGGTTCGTCCCCGCTACCTAGCGTTTCCCTGTAGTTCGACCGAGCCCCCTGTGTGCGCGGTGGTCTTCAGCTGAGACCTCGCGGCACTCGCGCCGTGCTGGTGAACACGGGCGATCGTGGAGTCGACCGACACCTGCCAGTCGATCTCACCCTTGGCGTCGCCCTCAGCCTGCAACACGAGCCGGACCTTTTCCCACGTCCCCGTCTCTTGCTGAAGCGCGCGTGCCGCTTCCACACGAGTGTGCCAGGGCCCGAACTCCGCCGGCACGTCGCGCCACGCGACCCAGGTCCGGAGCCGGAAGATCGACCCTTCGACCAACGGCCGATGCGGCGTCATCGGCTTACCCATCGCGCCTTTCAGCGCACGCAGCAGCGGCTCGATCCGAGCCCACATCTCTCGTCGGTGAGAACCATCAGTGCGCGACGTCCACCCAGAATCAGGCCTCAACGCCGCTCAACTACGGAGACACGCCCTAGTGCTGGGTGCCTACGCCGCTGGAGGAACGGGCTCGGGTCTTCGGGCCAGGTCGGGGCGGCACGATCACGACCGGCCGGTGCTGCACCTTGACCAACCGATTCGGCACGGACTCGCCGCCGAGCAGATGATGGAGCATGCCGGGTTTGGTGGCGCCAACGACGATCAGGTCGGCATCGACGTACTCGGCCAGATTCGCTAGGCGGCCCGACGGATCACCGCGTTCCTCGTGATAGGTCCACGCGAGGCCGGTGTCGGCAAGCGCCGCGGCGATCACCTTGCGCTCGACAGCCAGGCGCCGGTCTCGTTCCTGCTCGAACGCCTCGGTGTCGGGGTCGACGCCGTAGTCGTCGATGGTCACCGAATGCACGACGTGGAGATGCGCCCCAAGACGTTGCGCCAGGTCGATCGCCGTGGCCAGTGCGGCGGCGCTGGCCTGCTGCGTGTCGTGCCCGACCACCAGCGCGACCGGCCCGCGACCCACGCCGCGGTCGGTCGGTGACCCGTCCAGTGCTTCATGATCGTGCGTCGATTCGGTGGTCATGGCTCGCAGCCTCCCGATACGTTGGCTCTGTGGCCTACCTGGTGTCACGCTAGGCCCAAGTTGAGCCGGGCGTCCGCGCGGTTGCTCATCGCGACGCGTAGGGCAGTTCGGGATGGGCAGCCTAGACCGTATGGAGTGACCCGCTCGGCTGGAGGGGGTGCGGGCCGGGGCCTCAATCACGACATTCGTGGGTTACCGAGTAGGGGCTACCTGCTCGGCCTGTCCGACAGTGTGAGGAGGCCCCGGTGTTCTGTGAGCGTACGAGTGTGGGTTTGGATGTGCACGCCCGATCGGTGGTCGCTGCGGCGATCGGATGGTGTGACGGGTGAGGTGTTCCGGGCGCTGGTTCCCGCGTCGGGGGTGGTGATCGCGTGGGTTCGGTCGTTGCCGGGCCCGGCGGCGGTGATCTACGAGTCGGGGCCGACGGGGTTCGGGTTGGCGCGGGATTTGACGGCGGGGGGCGTGCGGTGCGAGGTCGCGGCGG
>JBBRZC010000067.1:0-16875 GCA_038237075.1 Actinomycetales bacterium | reverse complement strand
AGCTGCCCTACTACCTCGACGAGTACACCTTCCGGTTCAACCGACGCACCGCCAAGAGCCGCGGCCTGCTCTTCTACCGGCTCCTCGAGCAGGCCGTCGTCACCGACCCGCACCCGCTCCACAAACTGTTCAAACCTGATGAAGGTCCCATAACCGACTTCACTTAAGTTGACATAGGGCAGGTCGTCGGTCGAGGCATCCGATCCAACGAGAGTTTGGTACACGACATGACAGCCGTACGCGTCGTCCTCGTACCCGACACGCGTTTTCCCCATGGGTACCGTGTCCTGACCAGCATGCCGATCAACGGATGAGCGAGGAACGCATGGGCGGGCTGAAGACCCTTCTCGGGGGCTGTCTCCACGGGGACTGGGACTATGAATACGACACCGTGTGGGACGCCGTCGCAGACTTTCGCGCCCCCTACAACGCCATCGTCCAGGACGCTCACCACGAGCTGGTGGGGCTGCTCGCAAGGCACTTGGACGATGCCACCCTCCTGGAACTGATGGGCTCTGACACGTACATGTGCGAGTACTGGCCGCCCGGAGACGGGATGACCGCCACCCAGTTCCTCACCCTCCTCGAAGTCGAGCTGCGCGCTCCGAGCTCAACACAGTGACGACAAGCGCGGACGAGGTCGCACGGCGCAGGTGTGGCCCCGAGTCGGCGGCTCACCACCCCCGCATCCAGGTCAGCTCGGACCGCATCCGGTTCCCCATGGATACCGCGTCCTGACCAGCATGCCGATCAACGGATGAGCGAGGAACGCATGGGCGGGCTCAAGACCCTTCTCGGGGGCTATCTCCACGGGGACTTTGACTATTTCTACGCCACGGTGTGGGACGCCGTCGCTGACTTTCGCACCCCTTACGACGCGGAGGTCGAGGACGCGCACCATGAAGTGGTCGAGCTGCTCTCGAGGCACCTGGACGATGCCACCCTGTTGGAGCTCATCGGCTCTGACACGTACATGTGCGAGTACTGGCCGCCAGGAGAGGGGATGACCGCCACAGAGTTCCTCACCCTCCTCGAAGTCGAGCTGCGACCCCCCAACCGAGCTGGGCGGAATCGACCTCTTGCCTGCCGACCCACCCTGCGCTCAAGACGGGCGCTGCCCCGGCTGGTGACACGCCGCAAGGGGTGTCGGGCGAGGAGCTCCGGTGTGGCCATCACCGCTCTGATCTGTGAACCGGTCGTTGTGGGGTACCTGATCGTCGACAGGCCAGTACGCCTCGCGTGAAGACCTGCACCGCCGGGCAGACTGGGGCCATGACGACAGGTGAGCAGCGGAGCATCGGCCACGACACGGCATACCGGATCGAGCACGACACCATGGGCGAGGTGCGAGTGCCGCGTGAGGCCCTCTGGCAGGCGCAGACCCAGCGCGCGGTGGAGAACTTCCCCATCTCCGGCACCCCGATCGAACCGGCGCTCATCGCCGCGCTGGGCCGGGTCAAGGGCGCGGCTGCCCGAGTCAACGCAAGACTCGGCGTCCTCGACCCCGCCATCGCCAACGCCGTCGCCGAAGCGGCCGCTGAGGTCGCCGCCGGCCGCTACGACGCGCAGTTCCCCATCGACACCTTCCAGACCGGCTCCGGCACGTCGAGCAACATGAACGCCAACGAGGTCATCGCCACCCTCGCCGGCCAGGCTCTCGGCACGCCGGTCCACCCCAACGACCACGTCAACGCCTCGCAGAGCAGCAACGACGTCTTCCCCACCGCGATCCACGTCGCGACCTCGGCAGCCCTCGTCGACGACCTCGTCCCGGCCCTGACCCACCTCGCCGCGTCGCTGGAGCGCAAGAGCGCCGAGCTCGACGGCGTCGTCAAGGCCGGGCGGACGCACCTCATGGACGCGACCCCGGTCACCCTCGGTCAGGAGTTCGGCGGCTACGCCGCCCAGCTGCGGTATGCCGTGGAGCGGGTCGAGGCGGCCCTGCCCAGGGTCGCGGAGCTCCCCCTCGGGGGCACCGCGGTCGGGACCGGCATCAACACCCCGAGGGGCTTCGCCGCCGCGGTCATCGCGCTCCTCGCGGCGGAGACCTCGCTTCCCCTGACCGAGGCCCGCAACCACTTCGAGGCCCAGGGAGCCCGCGACGGGCTGGTTGAGGCCTCGGGCGTGCTGCGGACCATCGCCGTCGGTCTCGTCAAGATCTGCAACGACCTGCGCTGGATGGGCTCCGGCCCGCGCGCCGGGCTCGGCGAGATCGCCATCCCCGACCTGCAGCCCGGGTCGTCGATCATGCCCGGCAAGGTCAACCCCGTCATCTGCGAGGCGACGCTCATGGCCTGCGCTCAGGTCATCGGCAACGACACGGCGATCGCCTTCGCGGGCGCCTCGGGCAGCTTCGAGCTCAACGTGATGATGCCGGTCATGGCCCGCAACGTCCTCGAGTCGGTGCGCCTGCTCGCCGCGTCGAGCCGCCTCCTCGCCGACCGGTGCATCGACGGGATCACCGCCCACGAGGAGCATGCCCGCGCCCTCGCGGAGTCGTCCCCGAGCATCGTCACCCCGCTGGGCCGCCACCTCGGCTACGAGAACGCCGCGGCCGTCGCCAAGTCGGCCCTCAAGGACGGCAAGACGATCCGCCAGACCGTCATCGACAAGGGCTTCGTCGAGCAGGGGCTGCTCACCGTGGAGCAGCTCGACGCCGCCCTCGACGTCATGTCGATGACCCGGCGCCCCTGAGCACCGAGAGCCGCCGAACCCGGGCACGCAGCCCGCCTGCGGCACCGAGACCTACCCTGAGCCCATGACCGGACTCCGCCTGCTCCCCGTCCCGGCCTGGGCGGGGGTGGGCGACCTCCTCGACGCCCTCACCGCGACGCTCGACGGCGGGGCCGCGCTGCTCCCGTATGCCGCGGACGCTCGGCTTCCGCTCGTCCCCGACCGCGCCAGCGAACTTCCCGAGGACGTCGGCCTCGTCGTCGCCACCTCGGGGTCGACGGGCGCCACCAAGCTGTCCATGCTGACCCGGGTCAACCTCACCGCGTCGGCGAGCGCCACCCACGAGGTGCTCGGTGGGCCGGGCACGTGGCTGCTGGCGATGCCGGCACACCACGTCGCGGGAACCCTGGTCCTCGTCCGGTCCATCGTGGCTGGGACGACCCCCGAGGTGCTCGACCTGGCCCGCGGGTTCACGGTCGAGGGCTTCGTGGCCGCGACACAGCAGCTCGCGACCCGACAGCTCGCGACCCGACAGGGGGGATGTCGCTACACCGCGCTCGTCCCCACCCAGCTCACCCGTCTGCTCGACAGCGCGGCCGGGTGCGCGGCCCTGGCCAGCTACGACGCCGTGCTGGTCGGCGGGGCGGCGGCGGCGACGGCCACGCTGGCGGCGGCCCGGTCCGCCGGGATCCGGGTGGTCCGCACCTACGGGACGAGCGAGACGGCTGGCGGCTGCGTCTACGACGGGGTGGCGTTTCCAGGCACCGAGGTCCACATCGACAACGACCACCACGTCGTCGTCGGCGGCCCGACCGTGGCACTCGGGTACCTCGGCCAGCCACGGGAGACCGCGGACGCCTTCACCGCCGACGCGGACGGCACGCGGTGGTTCCGGACCGACGACCTCGGCCGGCTGGACGGGCGCGGCCGGCTCGTGATCAGCGGCCGGGCCGACGACCTCATCAACACCGGTGGCCTCAAGGTCGCCCCGGGCCCGGTCGAGGACGCCATCGTGCGATACGTGCCCGGGGTCCGGGACGCGGTCGTCGTCGGCAGCCGCCACCCGACGTGGGGCCAGTCGGTGTCGGCAGCCGTGACCCTCCTCGACGGGGCGCCCCGGCTCACGGTCCGCGACCTCCGCTCGGCGCTGCGCGGCATACTCCCCGACCACTCCCTGCCGCAGCGCCTGGCCGTGCTCGACGTCATCCCGCAACGGGGTCCCGGCAAGCCGGACCGCCGTGCCCTGGTCGCCGCCTTCGATGAGACACTGGAGGCCGACGTGGGAAGGACGGTCTGATGCTGCGGGTACTCGTGACTCTGGCGGGCCTCGGGCTGACGATCTACGCCGTCGTCGACTGCTTCCAGACCGAGGACAAGCAGGTCCGCTACGCCCCGAAGGTGCTCTGGGTCGTGTTCATCGTCATCATCCCGTGGGTCGGCCCCATCGTCTGGCTCCTGGCCGGCCGCGAGCGCTCCCTGCCGAGCGGCCGCAGCCCGACGACGGGCCCGAAGGGCCCCGAGGACGACCCCGACTTCCTTCGCAACCTCTGAGCGAACCCGCTCCTCCCCCACTCCTCGAGCGACGCCGCTCCCCGCCCGAAAGATCCGCATGGCAACCCTTTCCGAGTGGGTGCAGGGCGCCCGCCCGCGCACCCTGCCCGCCGCCGTCTCCCCCGTCGCCGTCGGCACCGGCGCCGCCTACGCGCTGAGCCGCACCACGTGGGGCTACGCCTTCCTCGCGCTCGTCGTCGCGCTCTGCCTCCAGGTCGGCGTCAACTATGCCAACGACTACTCCGACGGCATCCGTGGCACCGACGAGGTCAGGGTCGGTCCGGTCCGGCTCGTCGGGCAGCGGCTCGCCGACCCCGCCGACGTGCGTCTCGCCGCGATGGTGAGCTTCTTCCTCGCGGGGCTGTGCGGGTTCGCGCTCGTCGCGCTGAGCCAGGCGTGGCTCATGCTGCCCGTCGGGGCCCTGTGCATCCTCGCCGCCTGGTACTACACGGGCGGCAGCAACCCGTACGGGTACCGCGGTCTGGGCGAGGTCTTCGTCTTCGTCTTCTTCGGGCTGGTCGCGACGCTCGGCACGACCTACACCCAGGCCGGCACCCTGACGTGGTCGAGCATCGCCGGCGCGGTCGGCGTCGGGGCTCTCGCCACCGCGATCCTCGTGGCCAACAACCTGCGCGACATCCCCACGGACGCCGGGAACGGCAAGCGCACCCTGGCCGTCCGGCTCGGCGAGGCCTGGACCCGCCGGCTCTACCTCGGCCTCGTCGCGCTGTCCCTGCTCGTCGTCGCGGCCTGCGCGACGGTGAGCCTGACCGCCCTGGTGGCCCTGCCGGCATACCTGCTCGTCGTGCCGGTGGTCCGGACGCTGCGCTCGGGCGCGGCAGGGGCCGCGCTGGTGCCGGTGCTCGCAGGGACCGGCGTCTTCCAGCTCGCGTGGTCGCTGCTGATCGCGGTCGGCATCGGCGTGGCTGCGTTGCTCTGAGTCGACGCAGGGCTGCCGTCCTGGGACCTTCGGCCCTGATCGCCGCCGCGGCGTGGTGGTGTGCTCGGGACGTGGCTGGCTCCGACGGGCTGCCGGCCCGGTGACCATGGGAGGACGCCATGAAGGCTCAGGTCGGAGATCACATCATCCTCGCGGCAAGCCACGTCGACGCGCCCACCCGCGCCGGCGAGGTCCTCGAGGTGCGCGACCCGGGCGGCGGACCTCCCTACGTCGTGCGGTGGGACGACGGGCACACCGGGTGGATCTACCCCGGGCCCGGCTCGGTACTGCGCATCGGGCATGCGGCCGACCCCGGTATGCCGTCCGCGGACGAGGCGTCCGCCACCGACACCCTCGGGCGCACCTCGCCACCCACCGTTGCCGCGCACGACCCCGCAGTCGGGCACGTGCGCGAGTGGACGGTACGGGTCGCGATCTTCGAGTCCGGCGACGACACGAGCGCCACCGCGGTCCTCCTCTCCGACGCCCCAACGCACCTCAGTGGCCGGGGTGCGAGCCACCGGGCCCCTTCGGACGCGCCGGTCCCCGAGATCGCCGACGAGGTCGCCGTGGCCAGGGCCCTGCGCCACCTCGCCGACAGGCTGCTCGGTGGGGCCGAGGCCGACATCGCGGCCGCCACGGGCATGCCCGCGCACCTCCGGCCCGACTGACCGGACCGGTCAACGGCGTCGTCCGCGCGCCACGACCGTCGAACCGCCGCCACCCGACAGCACGGTCGAGACGCCGACCATGAAGCCCACGTCGTACCATGCGCCGTCGTTGTGCACCGCATAGAGTCCGACGTCGTCACGGAAGAGCGATACGACAAGGGTGACCGGGCTGACCAGCCCGTGCCAGACCCCCTGCCAGAACCCGGCGAGCTCCACGCCCGGCGGCGTGACCACGTCGTTGGCGGCAGCCGTGCAACCGGCGAGGACAAGCAGCCCCGCGACGACCATCGTGCCGAGCACCGCACGCCTCATCCGGGCCACCTCCGCTCCGGACGCACCCTACGCCACAAGGCTCCCGGGCTCAGCGCGGGCGGCGTCAGCCGTCCGGCGGGCCGGCGGGCTGGTCGAGCTCCGCGTCCTCCGCCTCCTCGTCGACGCCGTGCGCAGGCCGGCGCGCCACGACCCGCTGCCTGACCCGGGACGCGAGCCGCTCGGCGAAGGCGTCCCGCTGGCGGCGCAGCATGAAGTAGGACAGCACGACGGACGCGCCCGCGGAGGCGAGGAGCAGGAAGACCTGCTGGTCGGGCCGGCGTAGCCCGACGAGCCAGAAGAAGAGCAGGCAGCCGAAGAAGACCATCAGCCGCAGCAGCGTGTACCGCACCATCGCCGGGCGCCTACTTCAGTCCCGAGTAGCTGTGCATCCCGACGAAGAAGACGTTGACGACGAGGAAGTTGACGAGGATGCACGCGTACCCGGCGAGGGCGATGACCATGGCCTTGCGCGGCTCCCAGCCGGCGGTCGCGCGCGCGTGCATGTAGGCGGCATACACAACCCAGATGACGAACGTCCAGACCTCCTTGGGGTCCCACGTCCAGTAGGCGCTCCACGCCTTCTGGGCCCAGATCGCGCCGGCGATGAGGGTGAAGGTCCAGAGGATGAACCCCACCATGTTGAGCCCGTATGCCGTCCGCTCCAGGGACGCCGCGGAGGGGAGGGTCTCGACGAAGTTGCGCTTGGCGGGCGGGCTCTCCTCGCGGCGCGCCTTGACGAGGTAGACGATCCCGATCGAGAAGGCGATGGTGAAGACCGCCACGGCGAGGATCGCGACGGTGACGTGGATGACGAGCCAGACGCTCTTGAGGGCCGGCATGAGCTCGGCGGCCTCGGTGTAGAAGGCGAACAGCGCCAACCCGAGCGTGAGCAGCACCGGCCCGATGACGAAGATCCCGAGCCACTCCCAGCGGTTGCGGCGGGCGAGTGCGCAGTAGGCCAGAGCGGCGGCGGCGCACCCGGCGGTGGCGAACTCGAACATGTTGCCCCACGGCGGGCGCATCACGGCCAGCCCGCGCATCACCACCGACGCGACGAGCACGAGCGTGCCGAGCCACGACAGCGACAGGGCCACGCCGGCGAGCTTGCGGGCGCGCGGGGACGGCTCGAGGTCCTTGTCTGGGGGGGTCACGTCGCGAGGTGCGGGAGGCGAGGTCGAGGCGGCGGGGGCCGAGGAGGCGGCTCTGGCCGAGCCGACGAGCTCGCGCTGCCGGCGCTTCGCGGTGCGGTCGACGGCGACCGGCCCGAGCGCCGCGAGGTGGAACGCGAAGAGGAGCATCGCGACCGTGTAGATCGCCATGGCCGAGTAGAGCGCGAGGTTCGAGTACCCGACGAGCGTGGTCGAAGGCATCCGTCACTTTCCTTTGGTCAGCTCGTCGCGCAGCTGGGTGAGCAGCGCGCCGAGTCCGGGATCGGCGTTCTTGGCCAGCCCCCCGATCGAGACCACGGTACGCGGTGGGCCCTCCTGCCCGACAACCGCGTCCGTGCCGACCACCCGGACGAAGACGCGGCGGCGGCGCACGAGGAGCGAGGCGACCAGTCCCAGCAGGGTGGCCAGGGCCGCGGCGAGGGTGATCTCCTTGCCCGGGTCGACCCGCGCCGAGAGACCGGCGAAGCGCTCGACGGAGTCGAGGGTGATCGTCCCGCGGCCGCCCGGCAGCTCGAAGGTCTGCCCCGGTTTGAGCCGGATGAGGAGCGGCTTGCCGTCGTCGCGGCTCACCTGCGCGAGGTTGGCCGTGTTGAGGGTGTAGACCGACTGCGGGCGTCCCTGTGGGTAGAGGTCACCCTCCCAGATGGACAGCGCGAGCTCAGGGTTGCGCAGGTCGGGGAAGAGCGACACCGGCCCGTTGGCGTAGGTCGGCTCGGCGGTCGGCAGGAAGAACCCGCTGAAGGCGAGCTGCTTGGGCCGGGCCGCGCCCACTTTGACCGCGCCGACGGACTTGTACACGTTGTCCTGCGCGAGGAACGGCGTCGCCTGGTGGTAGAGCACCCCGCCCTTGGCGTCCTTGACGGTGACGACCGGTGCGTAGCCGTTGCCGAGCAGGAAGACGTCGGCCCCGCCGAGGGTCACGGGGTGGTTGGGGCTGATGACCTCCTTCTGCGGGGAGGCTGCCGGCCGCTCTGTCGTGGTGACGTATGCCGTGAAGCTGCGGGGAGCGCCGAACTGGGCGGAGCTCGGGTCCACCCTGTCCTCGAAGGTCACCGACATCGCGTCGAGGTCGACCGTGAACGGGGGGAGGCGCTCGAGGTCGGTCAGCGGCCCGGGCAGGAACGAGTCGTAGGACGACAGCGTCGACGAGAACGGCTGCCCCACAGGGAGGATGACGTCGCCGCGCCAGCCGAAGAGATGACCCACGGCGACCCCCACGATGATGACGCACAGCGCCACGTGGAAGAGGAGGTTGCCCGTCTCGCGGAGGTACCCGTTCTCTGCGCTCACCGACTCGTCGTCGTGCGAGGCGACCCGGAACCGCTTGTGCCGCAACATCGCTCGAGCCGCCGCGAGCGCCTCGGCCGGCGTCCCGGCATACTCCAGCTCGACGTGCCGCTCGAGGCGGTCCAGCCGGCGTGGAGCCCGCGGGGGCCTCGAGCGCAGGGTGTGCCAGTGCAGCCGGCTGCGCGGGACGATGCACCCGATGAGGGAGATGACGAGGAGGAGGTAGATCGCGGAGAACCATGGCGACGCGTAGACGTCGAAGAAGCCGAGCCGGTCGAGCCAGGGTCCGGCGCTCTCGTGGGTGGCGAGGAAGTCGGAGACCCGGCTCGCGTCGATGGAGCGCTGCGGGAAGACCGACCCCGGGACCGCGCCGACCGAGAGCAGGAGGAGAAGGAAGAGCGCCGTCCGCATCGACGTCAGGTTGCGCCAGGCCCATCGCGCCCAGCCGACCGGGCCGAGGCGCGGTTGGGTGACCGGCTCGCGGGTCTGTGTCGTCATTCCTGCACCGTCGCCATCACAGGACCGTCGCGAAGCGGCCGACGAGCTGGGTCTGGATGGAGGCCATGAGGTCGGTCCACACGCCCGTGAGCATGAGGGTGCCGACGACGAGAAGAAGCCCGCCCCCGAGGAGGTGGATGCCGCGCTGCTGCCGGCGCAGCCATGCGCTCGTCCGGCCGGCCCTTGAGTAGCCGCCCGCGATGAGGAGGAAGGGCAGGCCCAGGCCGAGCGAGTAGGCGACGGCGAGGACGACCCCGCGTCCGACGGCCCCGTCGTCGGCGCTCAGGGGGGTGGTCAGCGCGAGGATCGCCGCGAGGGTCGGGCCGGTGCACGGCGCCCACCCCAGGGCGAAGGCGGCCCCGAGCAGCGGCGCCCCGGCGAGGCCGGCCGCGGGTCGCCACCGTGGGGTGAGCGTGCCTTGCAGGCCGGCGCGGGAGCCGACCCCGAGGAAGAGCAGGGCGAGGAGGATCACGACGCCTCCGCCGACGCGGGTGAGCAGGTCGAGGTGCTCGCGCAGGGCGTGGCTGACCGCAGAGGCCAGAGCGATGCCGATGATGAAGACGACGGTGAACCCCAGGACGAAGAGCAGGGCGCCGAGCACGAGCCGCGAGCGCGGGCGGTCCTCGATGGCGACGTCCGACAGACCGGTGACGTAGCCGAGGAACCCTGGCACGAGGGGCAGCACGCAGGGCGACGCGAACGACACGAGCCCGGCCGCGAGGGCGACGAGCACCGCCACCGGCAGAGCCGCCGTGGCGATGGTCGAGTCCTGGGCCAGGGTGAGCACGAGCCGGGGTCAGGCCTGTTCGGCGAGCACGTCGTCGACGAGACCGGTGAGGGTGCTCACCGACGTGGGGCCGAGGACGCGCGCCGCGATGCGGCCCCGGCGGTCGAGGACGAGGGTCGAGGGCGTTGCCGAGGCCTTGCCCTGCAGCGCCAGCATCGGCTGCCCTTGGCTGGCGTCGTTGCTGATCGAGGGGTAGGTCACCCCGTTGGCCTTGATGAAGGCCGCTCCGGTGGTTGCGCTCTCCTTGGTGTCGATGCCCACGAAGGCGACCGGCTTGCCGGCGGCGGAGACGCTCGACCAGACCTGCTGGAGGTGCGGCTGCTCCTCGACGCAGGGCGGGCACCAGGATCCCCACACGTTGACGACGACGACCGTGCCGGGCGGCTGGGCCGAGGTCGACCACGCCGCGCCGTCGACGGTCGTCCCTGACAGGGCCAGCGGTGCGCCCCGCCGCGCGGGGTCGAGCTGCTCGACGGTGCCGTCACCGGCGAGGTATCCCTTGTTGTCGCCGGCCCGCGCCTGGGCCGCCACGGAGCTGGCATCACCCGAGCAGGCGCCGAGGGCCGCTGCCGCGGTCAGCACGGCAGCGGCATACACCCAGGTCCTTGTCGCCGGTCCGCCTTTGGGTGGGGTCACGCGCCGGCCTGCTTCTTGGCCCGGTCGAGCAGCGCGACGGCCGGCTCGCTGTAGATGACCGACTCCAGCGCGTCGCCGAGGAACTCCAGCGAGGTCAGGGAGGCGAGCGAGCACTCCCGCTGGCGGGGGTCGTGCCAGAGCCGCTTGCCCTCGAAGCGGTTGCGGACCGTCCAGACGGGCAGCTGGTGCGACACGATGACGGCCTCATGGCCGCGTGCCTGCTCCCGGGAGTCGTCGACGGCGGCGCGCATTCGCGTGGCGATGACCTCGTAGGGCTCCCCCCAGCTCGGCTTGAAGGGGTTGACGAGCTTGCGCCAGTGTCGCGGCTTGGAGAGGGCGCCGTCCCCCACGCCGAAGGTCATGCCCTCGAACTGGTTGCCGGCCTCGATGACCCGGTCGTCGGTGGTGATGGGTATGCCGTGCACGGCGGCGATGGGTGCCGCCGTCTCCTGGGCACGCTCCAGGGAGGAGGCGACGACCCGGACGACGTCGTGGTCGGCGAGGTGCCGCGCGACGGTCTCGGCCATCTCGCGCCCGAGCGCAGAGAGGTGGTAGTCGGGCAGCCGCCCGTAGAGGACGCCCTTGGGGTTGTCCACCTCGCCGTGGCGCATGAGGTGGACGACGGTGCGCTCCGGGGCGTTCATACGTCGATTGTCGCAAACACGCGGGCAGCGGCCCGGGCCGCCTCCGGGAGGGCCGCCTGCACGGCCTCCACCGCCTCGTCGTCGTGGGCGGCGCTGACGAACCAGGCCTCGAAGGCGCTCGGCGGCAGGTGCACCCCCTGGCTGAGCATGGCGTGGAAGAACGCGCTGAAAGCCTGGGTCGACTGGGCTCTCGCCTGGTCGTAGTTCGTCACCGGGCCCTCGCGGAAGAAGATGCTGAACATCGAGCCGGCCCACTGGACGACGTGGGGCACCCCGGCGGCCGACAGCTGTGTCGACGCGGTGTCGGCGATCGCCCTGCTGACGACACCGAGCCGGTCGTAGACCTCCTCGGTGCAGCCGCGCAGCGTCGCCAGTCCGGCCGCCGTGGCGACCGGGTTGCCCGACAGGGTGCCGGCCTGGTAGACCGGGCCGGTCGGCGCCATGAGGGACATGATCTGGCGCGCACCCCCGAACGCCGCCGCCGGGAAGCCCCCGCCCATGACCTTGCCGAAGGTGAAGAGATCCGGCGCGCCGGCCTCGTAGGGGCCCTCGAGCCCGTACCAGCCCGCGCGCGAGCAGCGGAAGCCGGTCATCACCTCGTCGGAGACCAGCAGCGCGCCGTGCTCCCGGGTGATGCGTCGCAGGCCCTCGGTGAATCCCGGCGCCGGCGGGACGACCCCCATGTTGCCGGGGGCGGCCTCGGTGATGACGGCCGCGATCTCGCTGCCGCGTGCGGCGAAGGCCGCATCGAGCGCGCCGAGGTCGTTGTAGGGCAGGACGATCGTCTCGGCTGCTGCCGAGGCCGGGACGCCCGCCGAGTCCGGGAGGCCGAACGTGGCCACCCCCGAGCCCGCCGAGGCCAGCAGGGAGTCGACGTGGCCGTGGTAGCACCCGGCGAACTTCACGACGATCGTCCGGCCGGTGAAGCCGCGCGCCAGGCGGATCGCCGTCATCGTCGCCTCGGTCCCGCTGTTCACCAGGCGCACCTGCTCGACCGGCTCCACCCGCTCGACGATGGCCTCGGCGAGCGCGACCTCGTTCTCGGAGGGCGTCCCGAAGCTGAACCCGCGGGCGGCTGCCTGCCGCACGGCATCCTCGACGTCGGGGTGGGCGTGACCGAGGATCATCGGCCCCCAGGAGCCGATGAGGTCGACGTAGCGGCGACCGTCGACATCGGTGAGCCACGGGCCGCTGGCCTCCCGGATGAACCGGGCCGTGCCGCCGACCGCACGGAAGGCGCGGACCGGCGAGTTGACCCCGCCGGGAGTCACCGCGAGGGCCCGCTCGAAGAGGGCAGCCGACGCGGGCGCGTCGTAGGGGTAGGCGGGCGGCGTCGGGGTCATCGGGCCATTGTGGCAGCGGGGGCGCCGTGCTCCCTACGCGCTCTGGACCTCACGGTCGCCACTGAGCGAGTGCCCGGCCAGCGCGCCCTCGACCGCGCGCATCGCGACCCCGAGAGCGGCGAACTCCCCGGGGGTCATGACCTCGAGGAGGTGCCGCCGGACGCTGTCGACGTGGGCTGCCGCCGCGGCGAGGACCCGGAGGGAGCCCTCCTCGGTGAGGACGAGCTCGACTCCGCGCCGGTCCCGCTCGCAGGGCTCGCGGGTGACCCAGCCGCGCTTCTCGAGCCGCGCCGCGGTGTGGGTCAGGCGGCTGCGCGACTGGACGACCGTGTCGGCCAGCTCGGACATCCGCAGCCGCTGGCGCGGTGTCTCGGAGAGCATCGAGATGATCTCGTACTCGGAGAGCTGGAGCCCGTGGTCCTGCAGGTCACGGTCGAGCGCATCCTCGAGGAGACGGCTCCCGCGCAGGTAGGCGCGCCAGGCGACCTGCTCGTCGTCGGAGAGCCAGTTCGGCTCGCCACTCATCGTGTCTCCCTCGTTGACGCCCGGATTCGTTTAATGTTCAATCGTACCTGTTGGCTCATCCGGCGTGGGCACCCCTGCCTCGACGGTCGACAAACCCGTAGTTTGCAGTCTACTGACCACCCCACTTCATGAAGGGCATCTCATGGCAAGCCTCACTGACCTGACACCCGGCACCTGGACCGTCGATCCCGCTCACACGGTGCTGTCGTTCAGCGCGCGGCACCTCATGGTGACCAAGGTGCGCGGCACGTTCAGCGACTTCACCGCCACCGTCGAGGTCGGCTCCTCGCCCTCCGACTCGAAGGTCACGGCGACCGTGCAGCTGGCCTCCGTCAGCACGGGCTCCGCGGACCGGGACACCCACCTTCGCTCTGGCGACTTCTTCGACGTGGAGAACACGCCCGAGATGACGTTCGTGTCCACGAAGGTCACCGAGAGCAGCCTCGAGGGCGACCTCACCATCAGGGGCGTGACGAAGCCCGTCGTGTTCGACCTGGAGTTCCTCGGCGTCCAGGTGGACCCGTGGGGCAACACCAAGGCTGGCTTCGAGGCCGAGACCGAGATCAACCGCAAGGAGTGGGGCCTGAACTGGAACGCCGCCCTCGAGGGCGGCGGGCTCCTCGTCTCCGAGAAGGTCAAGATCAACCTCGACGTCGAGCTCGGCAAGGTCTGAAGCCACCGTGCGGCCCACCAGCCCGTTCTGCTGGGTCACACGGGACACATGGGTCACTCCTACACCTGGAGACCGAAGATGAGGATCAAGTCCATGGGATCCCGTGGACTTGATGCTCATCCATGGCGCGACCAACCCCAGGGGATCAGTCCCGGAGCCAGCCGGCGGCCTCGAGGGCGTAGTACGTGAGGATGATCTGCGCCCCTGCGCGCCGGATCGAGGTCAGCGCCTCGAGCGCGCACCGACGGCGGTCGATCCAGCCGTTCGCGGCCGCGGCCTCGATCATCGAGTACTCCCCCGATATCTGGTATGCCGCGACCGGCACCGTCGAGAGTGCGGCCGCCTCCGCGACGACGTCGAGGTAGGGCAGCGCGGGCTTGACCATGACGATGTCGGCGCCCTGCTCGAGATCGAGCTGGATCTCCCGGACCGACTCGGTGGCGTTGGCCGGATCCTGTTGGTACGTCGCGCGATCGCCGACCAGCGTCGACTCCACCGCCTCCCGGAACGGACCGTAGAACCCCGAGGCGTACTTCGCGGCATACGCGAGGATGATGATGTCCTCGAACCCGGCCGCGTCGAGCGCGGACCGCACGACCCCCACCTGGCCGTCCATCATCCCGCTGAGCCCGACGACGTGGGCGCCCGCGCGGGCCTGGGCGAGCGCCATCGCGGCATACCGCTCCAGCGTCGCGTCGTTGTCCACCCGGCCGTCCTCGGCGAGGACGCCGCAGTGGCCGTGGTCGGTGAACTCGTCGAGACATAGGTCGGCCATGACGACGAGATCGTCCCCGACGGCGTCGCGCACGCGCCGCAGCGCGACGTTGAGGATGCCGTCGGGGTCGTCGGCCCCGGAGCCGATGGCGTCCTTGGCGACCGGCACCCCGAAGACCATGATCCCGCCGACACCGGCGGCGACGCACGCGCGGGCCGCGTCGGCGAGGGAGTCGAGGCTGTGCTGCTCGACGCCGGGCATGCTCGAGATCGGCGCCGGCTCAGACAGTCCCTCCTTGACGAAGACGGGCAGGACGAAGTCGCGGGGGTGCAGGCGCGTCTGCGCGACGAGCGCGCGCACCCCGGCGTTCTGCCGCAGCCGTCGCGGGCGCACCGCCAGCCCGGGCGCCGGGCGACCGGCGCCCACCTCCCTGCCCGCCACTAGGTGGCCCGTCGCCGCGACGCCGCGGGCCGCCTCTCGCTCGGCCGCCGCACCGGCTCCCCGGCCTCCCTGGCGGCGAGCGCGAGGCCGAGGCCGTGTGCTGCGAGCGCGTCGACGAGGGCGTTGGACGATGCCGTGGGGGCGAGGACGTCGACGCGCAGACCGTGCTCCTCGGCCGTCTTGGCCGTGGCGGGGCCGATCGCGGCGACGACGGTCGACGGGTGCGGCTTGCCGGCGATGCCGACGAGGTTGCGCACGGTCGAGCTCGAGGTGAAGAGGACGGCGTCGTAGCGGCCCGTCTTGATCGCGTCGCGGACCTCGGCGGCGGGCGGCGCCGCACGCACGGTCCGGTATGCCGTGACGTCGTCCACCTCCCAACCCATCTCGACCAGGCCCGCGACGAGGGTGTCCGTGGCGATGTCGGCGCGGGGCAGGAAGACGCGGTTGATCGGGTCGAGCAGCGGGTCGAACTCCGGCCACTCGGCGAGAAGCCCCGCGGCGGACTGCTCGTGGGAGGGCACGAGGTCGGGCACGATGCCCCAGTCGCGCAGCGCCGCCGCCGTGACGCCGCCCACGGCTGCGATCCTCAGTCCGGCGAAGGCCCTTGCGTCCAGGCCGAACTCGTCGAACTTCTCGCGCACGGCCCGGACCGCGTTGACCGACGTGAACCCGATCCACTCGTAGCGACCGGTCACCAGACCCTTGACGGCACGCTCCATCTGCTGCGGCGTGCGCGGCGGCTCGACCGAGATCGTCGGGACGACGTCGGCGTGGGCGCCGTAGGAAGCCAGCCGCTCGATGGTCGCCGAAGCCTGGTCCTTGGTCCGCGGCAGGAGGACGTTCCAGCCGAACAGCGGCTTGGTCTCGAACCAGGACAGCTCATCGCGCAGCAGGACCGTGCGGCTGACCACCGCGAGCGAGGGGAAGTTCACCACGGTCGAGCCCAGCAGGGCGCCGACCTCACCGAGGGTCGTCGTGTGGGTCACCTGCCGGGTCGTCGTGCCGCGCTCGGTGACGGCGACGGGAGTGTCGTCGGGTCGCCCAGCCGCTCGCAGGTCGGCCAGCGCCGTGGCGAGGGTCTCGGGCAGGCCGACGATGACGACGGTGACGTGGGACGCCACGGCCGGGGACCAGTCGTGCCTGCGGTCGCCGGCGCTGACGACGTGGACGGCGGTGGCGTGCTGCGAGGTCAGCGGCACCCCGGCATACGTGGGCACGGCGGTCACGGCACTGACCCCCGGCACGACGTCGAACCGGATGCCCGCCTTGTGCAGCGCAAGGGCCTCCTCGGCGAAGCCGTTGAACATCGCCGGGTCGCCGTCCATGAGGCGCACGACGAGGCCTTCCTCACCGAGCGCCTTGGCGGCCCGCACGAGGATCTTGGCGCGAGAGGCGCGGGTCAGCTCCTCGCCGTGCTCGCCGTGGCCGGCGTCGATGATCTCGACACCGGGGCGGGCGTGCCGCAAGACCATGTCGTCGCGGTTGACCTGGTCGATGACCACGGTGTCGGCGGCCGCTAGGTAGTCACGGGCGCGCAGTGTGACGAGTCCGGGGTCGCCGGGTCCGGCGCCGACGAAGGCGACGCGACCGGCGGGCTTGCCGGGCCTGCTCTGGGCAGTGGTGGGGCTCACGAGACCTGCTCCGTTGAGTGGGAAGGGGTGCGGACGAGGGCGTCCACGGGTCTGGGTATGCCGTCCGGCACGGCTCTGGGTATGCCGTCCGGCGGCGGCGGGGGGTGTCCGGCCAGGTCTGCGGCGCCGTCCTCGAGGAGGATCTCGGCGAGGCGCGTCCCCACGGACCGGGGGTCGTCGAAGGATCCCACCAGGGAGCGGCGCAGCTCGCCGGAGCCGTCCTGCGCCCCGACGACGGCGCGCACCCACAGCTCTATCCCGGAATCGCCCTCGACGACCTCCGCGAGCGCACCCACGGGCGCCATGCAGCCGGCCTCGAGCGCTGTCAGGACGGCGCGCTCGGCGGTGACACAGGCCCGGGTGTCGGCGTCGTCGAGGT
>JBBRZC010000066.1:0-17167 GCA_038237075.1 Actinomycetales bacterium | reverse complement strand
TCGACCACAACCCCGTCCTACCCCGTCCAACCCCGTCCAACCCCGTCCAACCCCGTCCAACCCCGTCCAACCCCGTCCAACCCCGTCCAACCCCGTCCAACCCCGTCCAACCCCGTCCAACCCCGTCCAACCCCGTCCAACCCCAGGAGGGTCTCTCGATGATCGTTCCCCCCGGATCCGTCGGTCCCGTGGTCGTCGGCTGCGACGGCTCGTGGCCCAGCGAGCAGGCCGTGATCGTGGCCACCCACGCGGCCCAGCGACGCGGGGCGATGCTGGTGCTGCTCTCGGTCGCCCGTGCCGAGCGGGCCGCCGCCGGGGAGCCGTTCGTCGAGCGCCGCGAGCAGGAGGCCAGCGCACTCGAACGGGCCCGAGCCGTCGGCGAGGCGGCGCACTGGCGCGTCCGCCACACCGACCCGTCCGTGACGGCGCAGGTCATCGCGGTCGCCGAGGTCACCGACCCTGCGGTCGAGCAGCTCGCCGCACACGCCGACCTGCTCGTCCTCGGTGGCTACGGCGGCGGTGGCCAGGTCGCGCTGTCGCTCGGCTCGACGAGCGAGGCCCTGGCCCAGGCCTTCACCTGCCCGATTCTCATGGCCCACGACCGGGTCGGCGTCACCCGCCACTCAGGGACACGGCACCCTGTGGTCATCGCCGGGCTCTCGCGTGACGCCGTCGCCGCCGACGTGCTCACCGCTGCCGCCCAGGCTGCCGCGGAACGCCGGCTGCCGCTCCTGCTCGTCCACGCGGTGCCCCCGTTCGTGCCCGCCGGCCCTGCGGTCGCCGAGGCCCACGAGTGGGTCGCCGCGCTCGTTGCCGAGGTCGGCCTCCCGGGCTGGATGACCCACCGCACCATCGTCACCGTCGCCGACCCCGTGCCCGCGCTGCTCGACCGCGCCGAGGGCGACGACCTGCTCGTCGTGGGCACCAAGGGCGAGGGCCGCCTCGCCGGCCTCATCTCCGGCTCGGTATGCCGTGCGGTGCTCGACGCCTCGACCTGCGACGCCCTCGTCGTGCGCGTCCCCGTCGAGGCCGACACCACGCGGTCGGCCCCGATGATGGAGGCCGTCGACACCGGCGGGCTCCCCGTCGAGAAGCTCTCGTCCTCCGAGTGCTGGTCGCTGCTGCGCAGCGCCTCCGTCGGGCGGCTCGCCGTGCTCGTCGACGGCCACCCCGACATCTTTCCCGTCAACCACGTCGTCTACCGGGAGTCGGTAGTGTTCCGCACCGCCGAGGGCACCAAGCTCGTGGCCGCGGCGGGCCAGGACGTGGCCTTCGAGGTCGACGGATACGACACCGTCACCGGCAGCGCGTGGAGCGTGGTCCTCAAGGGGCCCGGCTCCGAGATCCGCGACCGCGACGAGATCCTGCGCGCCTTCCGGCTCGCGATCGTGCCGTGGCCCAGCGATCCCAAGCCGCGCTTCCTCCAGGTCAGCGCCGGGTCGGTCACCGGGCGCCGCTTCGTCGTCAACGGGGGAGTGACCTCGGTGCGCGAGGCGGGTGGCACCGACGACG
The DNA here is from genome assembly GCA_038237075.1 of Actinomycetales bacterium. Classification (GTDB taxonomy): domain Bacteria; phylum Actinomycetota; class Actinomycetes; order Actinomycetales; family Dermatophilaceae; genus Lapillicoccus. The sequence goes on along the minus strand of JBBRZC010000066.1, from coordinate 15,655 downwards.
TCGAACCCACCCTGCCACCCCCGACCCCCGAGGACACGACGCCGACGCGCGTCGTGGCGTCGCCCGCCGCGCCGTAGAGCGAACCGACCGCGCCCTGCGGTCGGCACGGCCTCCGACGTGGATCTCACCGCGCCTTCCCAGGGCGCTCGGGCAACCATCGGGGACCCCTGACCACGCCCCAACGCGGTCATGCTTCCCCGATGAAGATGGCCAGCGCCATTGTCAGGCTCGCATGGTTGGGTGGCCGCCATGGCACCAGGCGACGCCGTCCCGACGCCACGCGGACCAGCTTCGGACAGGGGCCGCGTGGTGGGGCTCCTGCTCGCCGCCGGCGCGGGACGCCGGATGGGCACCCCGAAGGCCCTCGTCAGGGGCGACGACGGGCGCCCGTGGCTGCGCCGCGCCGTCTCCGTCCTGCGCGAGGGTGGCTGCGACCAGGTCGTCGTCGTCCTGGGGGCCGCACACGAGGAGGCTGCCGCGCTCCTGACCGAGCCCGAGACGGCCACCGAGCCCCCGACTCACGACGGGCCGCTGGCCCGCGACGACGGGCCGCCTCCGCAGGTGGTCCTCGCCCAGGACTGGGCCGACGGCATGGGGGCGTCGCTGCGCGCCGGGCTGGAGGCACTCTCGTGGTCGACGCCCGGGGCCGAGTGCGCCGTCGTGACCCTGGTGGACCTGCCCGACGTGGGCGCCGACGTGGTCCGGCGGCTGCTCGCGGCGGTCCGGACGGGAGGGCACCCGCTGGCCCGGGCGGCATACCGGGGGGTGCCGGGGCACCCGGTCGTCCTGGCCCGCGAGCACTGGGTGGGTGCCGCCGCCGCGGCCGTCGGCGACCGGGGCGCGCGCGACTACCTCGCCGGGCACGACGTGCACCTCGTGGAGTGCGGCGACCTCGCGGGGGGAAGCGATGCGGATACCCGGGAAGACCTGTCCCGGATCGCGGCCATGAGACATGATGCCGCCATGAGAGCCTCCGTCACCTCGGCCGCGGCGCTCGCCGACCGGCTGGGTGCGACGGGCTACCTCGTGGACGAGGCCCTCGCGACGGTCGGCTTCCTCGCCCTGCGGCTCGGCCGCCCTCTCCTGCTCGAGGGAGAGCCGGGCACCGGCAAGACCGCGCTCGCCGAGGCGCTCGCGGAGGGGCTGGACCTGCCGCTGATCCGGCTCCAGTGCTACGAGGGCATCGACGCCACGCAGGCTCTCTACGACTGGGACTTTCCGAGGCAGATCCTCCACCTGCGCGCCCTCGAGACGACGGCCCGCCTCGGTGAGGCCGTCGACCCCGCGGCCGACGTCGAGAAGTCGCTCTTCGACGAGCGCTTCCTCCTCGCCCGGCCGGTGCTGCGCGCGCTGCGCGAGAGCCCGGCCGTGCTCCTCGTCGACGAGATCGACCGGGCCGACGACGAGTTCGAGGCGTTCCTCCTCGAGGTCCTGTCGACCTACCAGGTGACGATCCCCGAGCTCGGCACCATCCGCGCGGCGACGCCGCCGATCGTCGTCCTCACCTCCAACCGCACCCGCGAGCTGCACGACGCCCTCAAGCGCCGCTGCCTCTACCACTGGATCGACCACCCGGGGCTGGAGCGGGAGCTGGCCATCGTCCGCAGCAGGGCCCCAGAGGTGGCGCCCGCCCTCGCCGCGCAGGTCGTGCGCCTCGTCCAGCGGCTGCGCGCTCGCGACGACCTCGTCAAGCCCCCGGGCGTCGCCGAGACGCTCGACTGGGCGCGCGCCCTCGAGGTGCTTGGCACCACCGACCTCGACGTCGAGCGGGCGGCCGCCACCCTCGGCGTCGCGGTGAAGTACCGCGAGGACGCCGAGCGGGTCCGCGCCAGCCTCGACCAGCTGCTGGCGGTCTGACCGGTGAGCGCCGCCCCGACCGCACCGACCGCTCGGGCCGCCCCCGCCGCCGCCCGGCGCACCCCTCCGGACGCCCTCCTGCTCGGCTTCGCCCGAGCCCTGCGCGCCGCCGGCCTGCCCGTCACCGCAGACCGCGAGGCGGGCTACCTGCGGGCGGTCGCGGTCGTCGGCCTCGACGACGAGCGAGCCACCTACTGGGCGGGCCGGGCGACCTTGTGCAGCGGGCCGGACGAGACCGAGCGTTACGACGCGGTCTTCCACGCGTGGTTCACGCGGCACCCCGTCGAGCGGGTCGGCACCCCCCCGATGGCGCCGCTGACGATGCAGGCCACCCTCGACGACGACACCGCGCGGGCCGGCGTCGAGCGGGACGGCGACCCCCTGCGGGCCGCGGCCAGCGCCACCGAGGTCCTGCGCCACCGAGACGTGGGCACGCTCAGCGCCGCCGAGAAGGCCGTGACGGCCACGCTGTTCGCCGGGCTGCGCCAACCGGTCCCGCGCCGCCGGGCCGGGCGCCACACCACCTGGCACCGCGGCCGTGTCGACGTCCACCGCACGCTGCGCCGCCAGCTCGAACGGCTCGGCGAGCCCGGCCGCCTCGAGTGGCGCCGTCGAGCCACGCGGCCGCGGCGGATCGTCCTGCTCGTGGATGTGTCCGGCTCGATGAGCGCCTACGCCGACTCGCTGCTGCGCCTGGCCCACCACTGGTCCGGCGGCCGCGGACCCGTCGAGGTCTTCACCATGGGCACGCGACTGACCCACGTCACCCGGGCGATCCACCAGCGCGACCCCGAACGCGCGCTCGTGGCCGCGGGTCACGTCGTGCCGGACTGGTCCGGTGGCACCCGGCTCGGGGAGTCGCTCAAGGCGTTCCTCGACCGGTGGGGGCAGCGCGGCATGGCCCGGGGCGCCGTCGTCGTCATCTTCAGCGACGGGTGGGAGCGCGGGGGTGTCGACCTGCTCGAGGAGCAGATGCGCCGCCTCCACGCGCTGGCCCACCGGGTCGTCTGGGTCAACCCGCACCGGGGCAAGGCGGGCTACCTGCCCGTCCAGCAGGGGATCCTCGCGGCCCTGCCGCACTGCCACGACTTCCTCGCCGGTCACTCGCTGCGCACCTTCGACGAGCTGGCAGGGGTGGTGGCCCGTGCGTGAGGTCCTGCCCGAGCTGCTCGGCTGGTGGCGCGACGGCGCGAGCGTCGGCGTCGGCACCGTCGTGGCGACGTGGCAGTCGGCTCCGCGCCCGCCCGGTGCGTCGATGCTCGTCGGGCCCGGCGGCGAGGCGGTCGGATCGGTCTCCGGCGGCTGCGTCGAGGGCGCCGTCTACACGTTGGCGCAGGAGGTCGTCGCGTCGGGGACGCCGGTGCTGGTGCGCTACGGCGTCAGCGACGAGGACGCGTATGCCGTCGGCCTCACCTGCGGGGGCATCCTCGACGTGTGGGTCGAGGAGGTCTCCCTGCAGACGTTCCCCGAGCTTGCGGAGGTCGCCGCCGACATCGAGGCCGGCCGCCCCGTCGCGGTCGCCACCGTCGTCGAGCATCCCGACCCGGCGCGCCTGGGCCGGCGGATCGTCGTGCGCCCCGAGGACGTCGACGGGGCGTGCCAGGGGACGCTCGGCAGCGCCCGGGCCGACGACGCCGTCGCCGACGACGTGCGCGGCCTGCTCGCCACCGGCCACAGCGAGACGCTGGGCTATGGGCCCGACGGCGAGCGCCGCGGCGAGGGCATGCGGGTGTTCGTCTCGGTCCACGCGCCGCGGCCACGGATGCTCGTCTTCGGGGCCATCGACTTCGCGGCGGCGTGCGCCAGGGTGGGTGCGTTCCTCGGCTACCGCGTCACGGTGTGCGACGCCCGGCCGGTCTTCGCGACGGCGAGCCGCTTCCCGGAGGCCGACGAGGTCGTCGTCGACTGGCCGCACCGCTACCTCGCCGCCGAGGTCGCGGCCAGCGGGCTCGACGCCCGCACCGTGATCTGTGTGCTGACCCACGACCCCAAGTTCGACGTCCCCCTGCTCGAGGTCGCCCTGCGGCTGCCAGAGGTCGCCTACGTCGGGGCGATGGGCTCGCGGCGCACCCATGGGGACCGCCTCGCCCGGCTCCGTGAGGTCGGGCTGACGCCGGCCGAGCTGGCCCGGCTCTCGAGCCCCATCGGTCTCGACCTCGGCGCCCGCACGCCCGAGGAGACCGCGGTGTCCATCGCCGCGGAGATCATCGCGGTGCGGTGGGGCGGGCGGGGTGAGCGGCTCGCCGCCCTCGACGGCCCGATCCACCACCACCAGCCGAGCCACCTGCCCGACCACGGGCCCGACCACCTGCAGACCGCCCAGACCCTGCCCCCACCTTCACCCACTACGGTCTGATCACCAGCCCCACCGGAGGAGTCAAAGATGACCCGAATCAGTGTCCAGGTCGACGGAGAGACGTACTCGGACGAGGTGGAGCCACGCATGCTCCTCGTGCACTATCTGCGAGAACGGCTGGGCAAGACCGGCACAGTCGTCGGTTGTGACACGAGCAACTGCGGGGCCTGCACGGTCCACCTCGACGGCCTCAGCGTCAAGTCGTGCAACGTCCTCGCCGTCCAGGTGGACGGCTCCGAGATCAGGACCATCGAGGGACTGGCCACGAACGGCGAGCTGCACCCGATGCAGGCGGCCTTCCACGAGTGCCACGCCCTCCAGTGCGGCTACTGCACGCCGGGCATGATCATGCAGTCGATCGACCTCCTCAACGACAACCCGTCGCCGAGCGAGAAGGAGATCCGGGAGGGCCTCGAGGGCAACCTCTGTCGCTGCACCGGCTACCACAACATCGTCAAGGCCGTGCAGCTGGCCGCCGGAGTGACGGCATGACCGTCACCGAGGAGCGCCCCGGCACCGCCGCCGCCGACTCCGCCGAGATCGGCTCGTCCCGCCGCCGCAAGGAGGACCAGCGCCTCATCACCGGCCGGACCAAGTGGACCGACAACATCCAGCTCGCCGGCATGCTCCACCTCGCCATGGTCCGCAGCCCCTTCGCGCACGCCCAGATCACGGCGATCAGCACCGACGCGGCGCGGGCCTCGTCCGGCGTCGTCGCGGTGCTCACCGGCCAGGACATCAAGGACGAGCAGGGCGGCCTCCCGACGGCCTGGCCGGTCACCCCCGACCAGAAGTCGCCGGTCCACCCCTCGATCGCCGTCGACCGGGTCGCCTTCGCCGGCGAGATCGTCGCCGTCGTCGCGGCTCGCTCCGCCGCGGAGGCCCGCGACGCCGCCGAGCTCGTCGACGTCGACTACGAGCAGCTCCCTGCGGTGCTCGACCTCAAGGAGGCGGCGACGGACGCCGTGCTCGCGCACCCCGATCTCGGCACGAACAAGGCCGCGTTCTGGCAGTTCGACTCCGCGGGTGCCGGCACCGGCGGCAAGGTCGACGAGGCCATCGACGCCGCGCGAGCGGACGGCATACTCATCGAGCGGGAGTACCGCCAGCAGCGGCTCATCCCGGCGTTCATGGAGCCGCGGTCGGTCGTCGCGGACCCGACGGGCGAGCAGCTGACCGTGTGGTCGTCGACGCAGATCCCGCACGTGACGCGGTTCTTCCTCGCCGTCGTCCTCGGCATCCCCGAGAGCAAGATCCGGGTCATCGCCCCCGACGTGGGCGGCGGCTTCGGCGGCAAGCTGCAGTTCATCCCCGAGGAGGTCATCTGCGTCCTGCTTGCCCGCCGGACGGGCAAGCCCTGCAAGTGGACCGAGACGCGCTCCGAGTCCCTCGTCTCGGGGCACCACGGTCGTGACCAGTGGCAGACGCTGACCCTCGCGGCGACCAAGGACGGGAAGGTCACCGGGCTCAAGGTCGACATCCTCGCCGACATGGGCGCCTACGCCGGCACCGTCGGCACGGGGGTCCCCGTGCTCGGGGCATTCATGTACAACGCCATCTACAAGTTCCCGGCATACCAGTTCAACTGCACGCCGGTCTACACGAACAAGACCTGGGTGGACGCCTACCGCGGCGCGGGCCGGCCGGAGGCCACCTACGCCATCGAGCGCCTCATGGACGAGCTCGCCGCCGAGGTCGGGGTCGACCCTCTCGAGATCCGGGAGCGGAACTGGATCACCCACGAGGAGTTCCCGTTCACCTCGGTGTGCGGTCTCGAGTACGACTCGGGCAACTACGAGGAGGCCACCGCCAAGGCGAAGGCCCTCTTCGACTACGACGGCCTGCGGGCCGAGCAGAAGCGGCGTCGCGAGAGCAACGACCCGGTGCAGCTCGGTCTGGGCGTCTCCACCTTCACCGAGATGTGCGGGCTCGCCCCGTCGCGGATCCTCGGCTCCCTCAACTACGGCGCGGGCGGCTGGGAGCACGCGTCGATCAGGATGCTGCCCACGGGCAAGGTCGAGGTCGTCACGGGCTCCAGCGCCCACGGGCAGGGGCACGAGACGGCGTGGTCGCAGATCGTCGCCGACAAGCTCGGTGTGGCCTTCGAGGACGTCGAGGTGCTCCATGGCGACACCCAGATCTCGCACAAGGGCATGGACACCTACGGGTCCCGTTCGCTCGTCGTCGGCGGGCAGGCCGTCGTCAACGCCGCGGACAAGGTCATCGCAAAGGCCAAGCCGCTCGCGGCCCACCTCCTCGAGGCCTCCGCCGACGACCTCGAGTTCGCCCACGGGTCGTGGTCGGTCAAGGGCACCGACAAGGGCGTGACGCTCGGCGAGCTGGCGCTGGCCAGCTTCGCGGCGCACAACCTGCCCGACGGCATGGAGCCCGGTCTCGACGCCGACGCGACGTTCGACCCGGTGGCCTTCTCCTACCCGCACGGGACGCACCTGTGCGCGGTCGAGGTCGACACCGAGACCGGCGGGGTGACGGTGCGCAAGTACGTCGCCGTCGATGACGTCGGCATCCAGGTCAACCCGCTCATCGTCGAGGGGCAGCTGCACGGAGGCATCGTCCAGGGCATCGCTCAGGCGCTGTTCGAGGAGGCGGTCTACGACGACCAGGGCACCCTCGTCTCCGGGTCGTTCGTCGACTACACCCTCCCGACGGCGGCCGACACCATCAGCCTCGACCTCGACCAGACCGTCTCGCCGTCGACGACCAACGACCTCGGCGCCAAGGGGGTCGGCGAGGCAGGCTGCATCGCCTCCACCCCGGCCGTGGTCAACGCCGTGGTCGACGCCGTGCGTCACCTCGGCATCAACGACATCCGGATGCCGTGCACGCCCGAGCGGGTCTACACGGCGATCAAGACGGCAGGGTCCGTCCAGCACGCAGAGACACCACCAGCGGCCATGCCGCACTTCGACGAGTCGGAAGGCGAAAAGCGATGATCCCGGCCCAGTTCGACTACGTGGCCCCGGAGTCGGTGGAGGAGGCCCTGGCCATCCTCGCCGAGGCCGGCGACGACGCCAAGGTCCTCGCGGGCGGCCAGAGCCTCATCCCCGTGATGCGGCTGCGGCTCAACGCCCCCGAGAAGGTCGTCGACCTCGGGCGCATCGCGGCACTGCGCGAGATCAGCGAGGACGGTGACCACATCGTCATCGGCTCGATGGCCACGCACACGGCCGTGGTGGCCCACCCCCTGGTCCGCGAGCACGCGCTGCTGCTCGCCAAGGCCATCGCCGAGGTCGCCGACCCGCAGATCCGGCACCGCGGCACCGTCGGCGGGGCGCTCGTCCACGCTGACCCCGCGGGCGACGCCGGGGCGGCCGCCCTGGCGCTCGATGCCGAGCTCGTCATCGCCGGGCCCGGGGGAGCCACCCGGACCGTGCCGGCGACGGAGTTCTTCCTCGACCTCTTCGAGACGGCAGTCGGCGAGGGCGAGCTGCTCACGTCGATCCGCATCCCCAAGCACACCGGCTGGGGGGCCCACTACGAGAAGTTCGTCCGGGTCAGGCACCAGTGGTCGATCGTGGCCGTCGCGGCGACCGTTCGGGTCGAGGGCGGCGTCATCGCCGAGGCGCGGGTGGGGCTGACCAACATGGGGTCGACGCCGCTGCGGGCGACCTCGGTCGAGGCGGCGCTCGTCGGGCAGCCGGCGACCGACGAGGCCGTCCGCGCGGCGGCCGCGTCGGCGGCGGAGGGCACCAACCCCCCGTCGGACCTCAACGGCGACAGCGACTACCGCAAGCACCTCGCCACGGTCCTCACCCGTCGCGCGGTGCTCGCGGCAGCGGGGGCGTGAGCCCGTGGAGCTGCGCCACACCTTCACCGTCCCCGCCCCGGTGCGAAAGACCTGGGACACCTTCATGGACCTCGACGGCGTCGCCGGGTGCTTCCCCGGGGCCACGGTCACCTCGTTCGACGGCGACGGCTTCGAGGGCACCTGCAAGGTCAAGCTCGGTCCGGTCGCCCTGGTGTATGCCGGGTCCGGCACCTTCGTCGAACGCGACGACACGGCATACCGGGCGGTCATCGAGGCGATGGGCAAGGACAAGCGGGGCAACGGCACCGCCGGCGCAACAGTGACCATCAGCCTGGCCGCCAAGGGTGAGGACCGCACGGTCGTCGACGTCGCCACCGACCTCGCCGTCACGGGCAAGCCGGCTCAGTTCGGACGCGGCGTCATGCAGGACGTGTCCGACAAGCTGCTCCAGCAGTTCGTCGCCTGCCTGGAGCAGCGCTTCGTCGAGCCCGCGGAGGTGCCGGCCACCGAGCCGGCGCCCGGACCCTCCGCACCCGAGCCCGATGCGTCGGAGCCCTCGGTCGCCGGGACCGCCGACGGCGCAGCCACGCCCGCGGGGTCGGATGCACCGGCCGCAGGACCGGCGGCCGCGACGAGCGGCCCTGCGGTCGGAGCGCCAAGGGCGGCGCCGAGGGCGCCCGCCGCCGAGGGCGACTCGCTCGACCTCGGCGGCACGCTCGTGCGGGTGTTCCTCACCCACTACGCGGCACGGGCGCTCGGGACCGTCGTCGGGCTGGCCATCGGGATCTGGATCGGTCGGCGCAGCGTGCGGCGCTGAGCGGGCGGCGGTCACACCACCCCAGCGCGTATGCCGGGCACCTCGCGTCACGTTCGGTGCCCGGCACACGTCGCAAGGACCTTGTCGACGCGCCGCACCGTGGTCGTGAGGCACCCGTATCCTCGCCGGATGGACGTGGCGAGGTTCTCCGACCGCGAGGCACGAGGGGTCACCGACGTCCTGACCGGAGCGCAGGCGCTCGCCGCCCTCGACACGACGGGCTTCTGGGTCGTCGTCGCGACGTTCGACGGTCAGGTCACGGCGGTGCGGTTCGCCGAGGTGCAGGCCGGGGCGCCGACCCGCGCCGCTGGAGCCACCCCGGCAGCCGTCGGCTGGCTGGCCCTGGCGGACGCCTGGACGTCGTCACTGGACCGGACGGCATACCTGGCCGCGGTGCGCGAGGTCCGGCGGCGCATCGCGGCCGGCACGGTCTACCAGGCCAACATCTGTCGCGTGCTGCGCCACCCGCTCGGCGAGTCCGCCGACTTGGATGGACTTGAAGCCATTGTGCGACAAGGGAACCCGGCTCCTCACGCGGCCCGGATCCGGGTCGATGCCGCGCGGCTCGACGTCGTCTGCGCGTCACCCGAGCTCTTCCTGAGCCGAGACGGCTCGAGGCTCGTGTCGGAGCCGGTCAAGGGCACCGCGACGGCAGCCGAGGCGATGCTCCGCAAGGACTACGCCGAGAACGTCATGATCGTCGACCTGGTGCGCAACGACCTCTCCCATGTCTGTGTGCCGGGCAGCGTCGACGTCGAGGCCCTGTGCGCGGTGGTGCCGCATCCCGGTCTCGTGCACCTCGTCTCGACCGTCGGCGGCCGGCTTCGGCCCGGCAGCCGGTGGTCGGACGTGCTCGCGGCGACGTTCCCGCCCGGGTCGGTCTCGGGCGCCCCGAAGTCGAGCGCGCTGACGACGATCCGCGATCTCGAGACCTCGCCGCGCGGTCCGTACTGCGGGGCGATCGGCTGGGTGGACGCCGACCGTCGCCAGGCCGAGCTCGCGGTCGGCATCCGGACCTTCTGGGCCGCACACGACGACGCCGGCCGGCGGTGGCTGTCCTTCGGCACCGGCGCGGGGATCACGTGGGGGTCGGATCCCGAGACCGAGTGGGCAGAGACCGAGCTCAAGGCTGAGCGGCTCGTCGGCCTCGCCTCGGGCCGGCGCCATGCGAACGCGATGTGACGTCTGAGAGGCTGTCGTCCATGTCTGTGCGCGTCTGGGTCGACGGCCGGCTCGTCCCCACCGGGGCCGCCGCGGTGTCAGCGCTCGACCACGGAGTCACCGTCGGCGACGGCGTCTTCGAGACGGCCAAGATCGTCGACGGGAGGGGGTTCGCACTGACCCGGCACGCCCGCCGCCTCGACCGCTCGCTCACGGGGCTGGGCCTGCCACCCGCCGACCACGACGTCATCGCCGAGGGGATCGAGGCCGTCCTCGCCGCTGGCGAGCCGATCCCCTACGGACGGCTGCGCTACACGGTCACCGGGGGAGCCGGCCCGCTCGGGTCGGACCGGCTCGGTTCGGCGTTGACCTACATCGTCACGGCGGGCGAGCAGCTGCGACCGCCGGCGTCCGCGAAGGTCAGTGTCGTGCCCTGGACCCGCAACGAACGGGCCGCGACCGCCGGGCTCAAGACGACGTCTTACGCCGACAACGTCGTCGCCCTGGCCCGCGCCAAGCAAGTCGGGGCCCTCGAGGCGGTCTTCGGCAACACCCGGGGCGATCTCTGCGAGGGCACCGGCTCCAACATCTTCGTCGTCGTGGACGGCGACATCCTCACGCCGCCCGCCGACTCCGGGCTGCTCGAGGGGATCACCCGGGCGCTGACCATCGAGTGGTGCCGCGACGCGGGGTTTCCGGTCGCCGAGCGGACGCTGCCGCTCTCGGTGCTCGAGCGTGCCGACGAGGTCTTCATCACGAGCTCGACCAGGGACGTCCTCGCCGTGCACGCCGTCGACGACCGGCTGCTCGTGCCCGGGCCCTTCACCGCCCGGGCGGCCGCGGTCTTCGCGCAGCGTGCCGCGGACGACCTCGACCCGTGAGCGGACGGCGATGAGCGAGCCCCGCCCCGAGGACCTCGACGACAACATCACCCTCGACGCGCAGGACGACGACTGGGCCTGGCGCCGCCGGATCCGCAGCAAGCCCTCGACCCACCGGATCTATCGGATCGGTGTCGCCCTGCTCGGCCTCGTCATCGTCGTCGGCGGCCTCGTCGTCGTGCCCGCGCCCGGGCCGGGCTGGCTCATCGTCTTCGTCGGACTCTCGGTCTGGGCGTCCGAGTTCGAGTGGGCCCAGCGGCTGCTGAGGTGGGCGAGGGGCAAGCTCGCCCGGTGGACCGACTGGGTCCAGGCCCGCACGTGGTGGGTCAAGACGGGACTCGCCGTGGGGACCGCGGCGATCGTGGCGACCATCTTCTGGGGCTACCTCGCCTGGCATGGCGTCCCCGGGTTCCTGCCCGACACGGTGACGTCATGGCTCGACGCGCTCCCTGGCGTCGACCCGTCCTGAGGCCGCGGCGCGATGGGGCACCCGATTACCCAAACGGCATACCCGGCGGCTATCCTCGGGGCCGCGCGCCACGGTGCCCGGACGTGTAGCTCAGCTGGTTAGAGCGCTCGCTTCACACGCGAGAGGTCAGGGGTTCGAGTCCCTTCACGTCCACCACCACCACGTGCCGGCTGACCTGCGTGAACGCGCTTGGCTCCACCTCCAGAATCTGCTTGCGTGTCTGATACGTGTCTGATGAGGGTCTGAACACCCCGCCGATTCAGGCCTCTGACGCACTTGGAGCGTGCCCCGTGACTTGGCCCGTCGACGTGCATCTCGAGCGGGGGCTACGTCCCGACGGGCTGTATGCACGCGGCGCTGGGCGCGAGCGAAGGTCGGGGCTGCCTGGCGGGTCCCGGGGTTGTTGGTGGGCCGGGTCTCTGACCGGGGGATAATCGGCTGCTGCCCGGCGCGGGAGGCCAGTCACCGTAAACCGCCAACGGCGCCCGCGGCCGGGCTCGCCTCGAAGTCCTGGCCGGCGCCGACCTGCTCGCCGACGGTCACGGGTCGATGGCGGTGCTGCTGGCCATCGACAGCCTCACAGCTTCCCGATCAAGGCGATCCGCTTTCCCAGTGGAGCCACGCCACCCACCGTGGCCAGTTCATCCCCTGGTCGCAGCGCCAGGCGCGCTCCGACCATTGTCAGCTGGGAGCCCACGAAGAAGTTCAGCGGCCCATGTCGAGCCCAAGGGGTATTCGGTGCTTACAGGAATGAACGCGACACGAGCAGACCAAGGAGCTGGCGATGAACCGCAAGAACTATGAGACCCTCGCTGAGGCGGCGGAACGCACTCACGTCAGCGTCCGCACGCTGAGACGCTGGATAGCCCAGGGGCGCCTCAACGCCTACCGTGCCGGTCCTCGTCTGTTGCGGGTCGATCCCAACGACGTCGAGGCGATGATGAAGCCCTCGCTGAGAAGGGGTGCATAGTGGCGGTGGCGGGCTCGGGATACCAACTCAAGCGAGCGAGGACCCGAACCGCGCCGAAGACAACGGCCTCGCCAATGCTGTTCGCGCGCTCATCCGGGTGCGCGCTCATGCCGATGAGCGCTCGATCGATGACACATCCCGGGCCGCCCAACGTGCCGATCAGCGAGCGCGTTCTTCCGCGCAGAAGGACGCGATGCACGTCGTACGACCGTCTCGTCAAGATGCCCAGATAACCAAACGTGACCCCCGAGCGTGGAGAAACGACAAGGCTTGGTGCGACGGGCCGGCCCGCGTGAGGTCTGTATGGGCAGAAAGGGCCGGAGCTGTCAGCGCCCGGCGAGGTACTCCACGTCGGTGACGTGCGCTCCCCAGATTGCGCTCGGCTGGTCGGGAAGGGTATCCCAGATCGCGATGTGCGTCATGAACCTGTCGGGCGCGGCGCCGTGCCAATGTTCCTCGCCCGGCGGGCAGATCGCGGTCGAGCCGGCGGGCACCTCGACGTCGCCGCCGCGCGCCTGAATGAGCGCGACGCCCTCGGTGACCTGCAGGGTCTGACCGCCCGGGTGAGAGTGCCAGGCCGTTCGTGCGCCGGGAGCGAAGCGCACGATGCCCGCGTTGGCCTGCTGCCCGGCGCACGCTGGGGCGGCGATGGGGTCGAGCCAGACGTGGCCGGTGAACCACTCGGGGGGGTTCTTGGTCGTGGGTCGCCGGGTGATGTTCATCAGGTGACCTCTGCTGTTGTGGGGGCGTCTGCGACGGTCCAGCTGGCGAGCAGGTGGAGGGCGTCGCTCGTGGGGGATCCGGGCTGGGCGGAGAAGGCGATGAGCTGCAGTCCGCGTTCGGTGCTGATGTCGAGCGCTTCGAACGAGAGGTCGAGGTCGCCGACCAGGGGATGGGTGACGGCCTTGGTGCCGGTGCGGTGCTCGCGTACGTCATGTGACGCCCAGAGCCTGCGGAACGGGTCGGAGCAGGTGGCGAGCTCGCCGACGAGGTCGCTGAGGTCGCGGTCCCGGGGCGTGCGGCCGGCCTCGCTGCGCAGGAGCGCGACGATCTGCTGCGCCGAGTCGTCCCAGTGGCGGTAGAAGCGGGGCGCGCGGGGGTCGAGGAACAGGTACCGCGCGAAGTTCGCGGGCGTATGCCCGTCCTCGAACATCTCAGCGAACACGGCGCGGCCGAGCGCGTTGATGCTGATGACGTCGAGGCGGCCGTTCTGCACGACCGCGGGTACGTCGCGCATGGCGTCGAGTAGCTGCTGCATCCCCGGGCGCACCGTTCGGGCGCGGCTACGGGGCTGGCGCCGGCTGGGGGCTGCGCCGTCGTTCGCGGCCCGCACGAGGTCGTGCAGGTGATTCAGCTCGGCGTCGTCGAGCTGCAAAGCCCTGGCGATGCCGTCGAGTACGGCGTTTGAGACGCCGGTGGCGTTGCCGCCCTCGAGTCGGATGTAGTACTCGACACTCATGCCGGCGACGAGTGCGACCTCCTCGCGGCGCAGCCCCGCGACGCGTCGCCTCCCGCCGAAGTCGGGCAGGCCGACATCGGAGGGGGTAAGCCTGGCCCGTCTGCTGGTCAGGAACTGACGGATGTCGTCCCGGATGTCCATGGTGGCGACGGTAGGCCACTGACGGGATCCGCTGGCAGGTACCACCAGTGACTCTATAGACGGGGACTGCCTCAGCCCGCGAGGACGACGTTGACTGTGGGCATCAGACGAGACACCGCTGGCCGGTCGGTCATAGCGGAACCCGAAAGGGAGGGCATCCACCATGGCTGACACCAAGGTCTGGTTCATCACCGGCGCGAGCCGCGGCATGGGCATCGACATCGCCCAGGCGGCGCTCACCGCGGGCCACTGCGTCGTGGCGACCGGCCGCGACCCGCAACGCGTCATCGACGCCGTCGGCGCACACGAGAACCTGCTCGCCCTTGCCCTCAACGTGACCGACCCTGCCGCGTCAGAGTCGGCGGCGGCGGCCACCGTCGAGCGGTTCGGCCGCATCGACGTGCTCGTCAACAACGCCGGCAACTTCTACGCGGGGTTCTTCGAGACCCTCAGCGCCGACCAGGTCCGCTCCCAGATGGAGACCAACTTCTTCGGCGCTCTCAACGTCACCCGGACGATCCTTCCCATCCTGCGCCAGCAGCGGTCGGGCCAGATCATCACCATCACGTCGACCGCCGGTTTCGTCGGCGGCGGCTTCACCTCGGCCTACACCGCCTCAAAGCATGCACTGGAGGGATGGATGGAGTCACTCGCGCCGGAGGTCGCACCGTTCGGCATCGACACGATGTCGGTCGAGCCCGGCTTCTTCCGCACCGAGCTGCTCGTCGAGGGTTCCTCCACGCTCTGGCCCGAGATCGAGATCGACGACTACGCCGAGCAGACGACGCAGACGATCGAGGCATGGCGGCAGATGCACGGCACACAAGTCGGCGACCCCGCCAAGCTCGCTGCTGCCCTCGTCACGCTCTCGGACAGCGGCGTTCTCCCTGGCCGGTTCGTCGCCGGCGCCGACGCGATGGGCGCCATCGAGCAGAAGCAGGCCACCGTGCAGCAGCAGATCGACGCCAACCGCGAGCTCTCCGCCTCGCTGTCCTACGACGCCTGAGCGTCCACACCACCCACGAGTCACCTCTCCTGCGGTTACGCATGACCGCTCCACTCGGCTTCATCGGAGCCGCCGCCATCCCGTACGCCCGCGCCGCCACCGCGCATGAGGTCACGCGCGAGGCCGAGATCGTCATCGCCGCAATCCCGCGTATCGCCCACACCGACCTGCCGACGAGCGAGCTGGCGGGCAGGGTCGTGCTCGACACGTCCCACTCCTACCCCCAGCGTGACGGTCAGATCCGGTCGCTCGTAGGGCGTACGTCCGCGCAGCCGACGGCACCAAGTCCCGCTGACACGAGGCAGCGATCGCCCAGCGCGCCGGCCGAGCCGCGCCTGAGCTCCTTCCCCGACCATCCAGACACAGCCGCCATAGCGAGTCTGCAGGACCGAACAGGACCGGATTAACGATTGACCAAGCGATGCGGGAGCTGGCGAGTGCGCCCGGAGAACCCATCGCGCGTCGCGCCGACTTGCCCCGCGTCACTCCGGTAGCCGCGATTGACCGGACTGTTGCATGCGTCCGGCCAGGTCCGCTCCGCCCCGGACGTCCGCTCATGCCGCGAATGGTGCTCAGTCCTGTCGAAGTGAGGACGTCGTTGCTCCGCGGCCGCCGATCGCGGCCTTCGCATATCCTCAACGCGGCGTCCAAGCCCGTGGACGGTCATCGACAGGAGTCATCGGATGGTGAAGGTGACAACGACACGCGTTGTCGCTCGACTGCTACTTCCCGGCCGACTGCCCGACGGGACACTTCTGACATGGACGGA
>JBBRZC010000065.1:0-17223 GCA_038237075.1 Actinomycetales bacterium | reverse complement strand
GTTCGTCGACGCGATCATCGGCTGAACCCGGCGCGCCGCACGTCGCCACGCTGCGCGTCGACGTGATCGACTGAGCCCAACGCCGCGGCTGGAGTCCCACCGGCCCCGGCAGCCACACCCGCAACGACCGCTCCATCGATGGAGCGGCCCGGCCACGGGCGCCGAAACCTTCGAGACGACATCGCGAAACGCCACCCACGCCGGGCGACGAGCCGGCGAGAGCCTCCAGCGATCAGCCGCGGAGCGTGGCCGCCGCGCGGACGTTCCTCGGGTCGCGCGGGTCGGCCAGGGCCCAGCGCACGGCGCGCACCGCGACATCGGCGACCGGTGCCGCGGCGACCCGCTCGGTCACCGGAAGCACCGGCAGGCGGAGCATCTGCTTGGCCCACACCGGCAGGAGCGCGACCGCCCCGCCGGCCAGGGCGGCATACCCGAAGCGGTTGGTCCACGCCAGCGGCGGGTGGAGGAGCAGGAAGCGCGCCGCCTCGAAAGCCTCGGTGGTGCTCCTCAGCTCTGGCCGGTACGCGTCGAGGACCTCGGCGAGCCCGGCCACGGTGGCCGGGGGGTCGGCGACGCCGAGCCGGGCGGCGACGCGGCCGGACTGCTCGACGAACAGGTCCTCCTCGGCTGCGGTGAGTCGGTCGCGGCCATGGCGCCGGTATGCCGTGAGGAAGCTGTCTGCCTCGGCCGCATGGACCCAGCCGAGCAGGTGCGGGTCGCTCGCGGCGTAGGGACGTCCGTCGGGGGCCTTGCCGCGGACCCGCTCGTGGATTCCGCGGACCGTCGCGATGGCCGTCTCGGCGTCCTTCACGGTGCCGAAGGTCGTCGTCGCGAGGAAGGTCGAGGTGCGCTGGAGGCGCCCCCACGGGTCGGACTGGTAGCCCGAGTGCCCCGCCACCCCGGCCATCGCGAGCGGGTGCAGGGACTGCAGGAGAAGCGCCCGGATGCCGCCAACGAACATCGAGGCGTCGGCGTGCACCCGCCATACGGGGTCGTCGCGGTCGAACCAGCGCTTGCCCTGCGCCAGCCAGATCGCGCGGGCACGCTGCTCGGCGTCGCGGCCGGCCACCTTGTCGCGCAGGGAGTCGGCGAGGCGGCGGCGGGCCTGCTGGGTGACTTGGTCGACGACGACGTCCGGGGCTCTCACCGGCTCATCATGCCTCCGCGCGTGCCAAGCCTCCGAACCGTTGCGTCCGGGACTCCGGTCTCTGGGGCCACCAGGCTCCCGGACGCAAGCGGTGGGTCAGCCGATAAGCGCCTCCGCAGCGGCCTCGCCCGCGGGCAGGGAGTCGCCCCAGGTGCGGACCCAGTGTTCGCCCAGCCGGTCGCGCGGGTCGGGGAGCCCGGTCGCCACGATGACCGCGTCCGGTCGGGACGCCAGCAACTGGGCGAGGAGGGCCGCGACCTCGGGGAAGCGGTGTGGTGAGGACGTCACCGCGACGAGGGGGCTGCCGTCGGCGGCGCACAGGGCTCGGTCCAGAGCAGGGCCCTCAGCGTCGGCGATCGCGTGGACCGTCATCCTCGGCCGACTCGCCCGCAGGCCAGCCACGACACCGGACGGGCGCGGCCCAGCGGCCATGGTCGGCGCGCCCCGCAGGTCGACGACGTGCAGGGCGCCCGGCGCGGCCAGCCGGGTCACCCCGTGCGACTCGAGCGCGCGCCGGGCCACGTCCAGAGCCAGCCCGTATGCGGCGTCGCCGGCCGGTCCCGCTGCCCCGGTCCCTTGCACTGCCCCGGTCCCTTGCACTGCCCCGGCCCCAGTCGCTGCGCCGGCGCTCTGGGACGCCCCGTCGTGCGCGCGAACCCAGGCCGCCATCTCACCGATCCGCCGCTGCGCCTCCTCGAGCCGGGCCACGGGCAGCTCGCCGGACGCCACCGCGCCGATCACCGCGCCGTGGACCTCGCGGTAGGCCGCCCCGTCGTCGTAGGCCGCCGGATGGCTGGGGTTGCCGATGCAGACGAGGTCGACACCCGCGGCCAGGGCGCGGGCGGCGCCGGGGCCGCGGCCCGCGCCGGCCGAGATCGCCCGCATGTCCACGGCATCGGACACGACGACGCCGTCGAACCCGAGGTCCGCGCGCAGCAGCCGGAGCACGGTCGGGCTCAGCGTCGCGGGGACCACGTCGAGGGCAGGAACCACGACGTGGGCCGTCATCACCGCCCGCACACCGGCCGCGACCGCCGCCGCGAACGGAGGCAGGTCGCGCCGGCGCAGCGTGGCGACGTCGACGTCGATGACGGGCAGCCCGAGATGCGAGTCGGTGTGGGTGTCGCCGTGACCTGGGAAGTGCTTGGCGCAGGCCGCGACCCCGCTGCCCTGCAGGCCCGCGACGAACGCCGCGGTGTGCCGGGCGACCAGCCCCGGGTCGGTGCCGAACGAGCGCAGCCCGATGACCGGGTTGTCGGGGTTGGAGGTGACGTCGGCGTCGGGCGCGAGGACGAGGTCGATGCCCGCCCGGCGCGACTGCGCGCCGATGGCGGCGGCGACCCGCGTCGTTGCGTCGAGGTCGTCCACCCGGCCGAGCGCGGCGTGGCCGGGCCACGACGACCCCGTCGCCGCCTCGAGGCGGGTCACCTCGCCGCCCTCCTCGTCGCTGGCGACCATGACGTCGGCCCGGATGCCGTGCAGCGCGGCGGTGAGGGCAGGCAGGCCCGCCCCGACGTTGGGGGCGAAGAGGCAGACCCCGCCGAGCCCGGCCTCGATGGCCCGGGCGAGCCAGTCGGGGAGCCGGTCGCCCCGGAACCCGGGCATGAGGACGGCGGCCGCGAGGCGGGCAAGCCCCGGGTCGGGCGCGGACGGCATACCGGGTGGCTCCTATCCCTTGACGGCGCCCGAGACCAGGCCGGAGGTGAGCCGGCGCTGGGCGATGACGAAGAAGACCATGACCGGCACCGTGATGATCGTCGAGGCGGCCATGACGTAGCCCCAGTCGGTGCCGTACTGCCCGAAGAAGCTGCGCAGCCCGACCGCGACGGTGTACTTGCTCTCGTCCTGCATGAAGGTCAGCGCGAAGATGAACTCGTTCCACGCGGTGATGAAGGAGAACACGCTCGTCGCGACGAGTCCCGGGGCGACCAGCGGCAGGAGGATGGAGCGGAACATCCGCCCCCAGGAGGCGCCGTCGAGGTATGCCGCCTCCTCCAGCTCCACGGGGACGGCGGCGACGAAGCCGCGCAGGTTCCAGATCGCAAAGGACAGGCTGAAGCCGACGTAGACGATGACGAGGCCGAGCAGGCTGTTGAGCATGTGGAGTGTCCGGACCTGGATGAAGAGGGGGATGACCAGGGCCTCCATCGGCACCATCTGGACGATGAGGATCATCACGAGGACCGACGTGCGCAGCCGGAACCGGAACCGGGCGACGGCGACCGCGGCGAACAGCGCGAGGAGCCCGCTCGCGAGGACGGTCCCGAGCGCGACGACGATCGAGTTGCGCAGGAAGATGCCGAAGCCGCCCTGGCCCAGGACGACCCGGAAGTTCTCCAGGCCGACCTGTCTCGGGAAGACCGGCCGGGACCCGGAGGCGGCTTGCGGGTCGATCGCCGTCGTGACCATCCAGTAGACGGGGAAGAGGGTGAACAGCAGGACGAGGACGGTCGCGGCGACGAGGCCGAGGCGCCGCAGCGGGCTGCGCCGGGTCACAGCTCCTCCTCCTTGAACAGCAGGCGCAGGTAGATGACGGTGACGACGAGCAGGAGCAGGGTGAGGACGACGGCGATGGCCGAGCCGAAGCCGAACCGGTTCTGCGCGAAGGACTGGAGGTAGGACCAGACGCCGAGGTTGAGGACCTCGCCGTTGCCGCCGTCGCCCCCGGGCATGAGGTAGATCTGGGTGAAGACCTTGAAGTCCCAGATCGTCGACAGGATCGTGACGACGGCGAAGACGGGCCGCAGCATGGGCGCGGTGATCTGCCAGAACCGCTGCCACGCCGTGGCGCCGTCGATGAGCGCCGACTCGACGAGGTCGGTGGGGATCGTCATGAGGCCGGCGAGGACCGTCAGGGCCACGAACGGGAAGCCGTGGTGCACGACGTTGAGCGTCGCGATGGACAGGAACGGCACCCGCTCGGTGAACCAGTTCGTCGTCGCGGGGTCCACGAGGTGAAGGGCCGAGGCGATACGGACCGCGACGCCGTTGGCCGGGTCGAAGATGAAGACCCACACGTAGGTGCCGGTGACGGCCGGGACCGCCCAGGCCATGAGGATCGCCGTGGTGACGATCGCGCGCCAGACGGTGCCGAGCCGGAACAACAGCAGCGCGACGAGGGTGCCGACGACGACGGTGAGCACGACGTTGACGACGGCGAAGATGACGGTATTGGGCAGCACCGTCTTCCAGAGCGTCTCGTTGGTGAGCAGCTCACGGTAGTTCTCGAACCCGTTCCACGGGCTCGAGCCCCGGACCACGTCCCGCAGGCGCTTGTCCTGGAAGGACAGGAGGACGACCTGGAGCATCGGATAGATCATGAGGGCGCCGATGACGACGAGAGCGGGCGCGAGCAGGAGCCACGGCCGCCGGGCCAGCGACCGGCGACGCGACACCGCCGTCACCTGCTTGGGCCGGGGACGTGGACGAGGCCGATCCGGGTCCCGCTTCGCGGGCGGGGGTGGGGCGATGTCGGTGAGGTGGTCGGTCACGGGTCTCCGCGGTCTCGGCGGCTCAGCGGTTTCGGTGCTCAGCGGCTTCGGGGCTCAGCGCTGATGGGGCTCAGCGCTGATGGGGCTCAGCGGGTTCGGGGCTCAGCCGGAGGCCAGCTGCTTGTCCATCGCGGCACAGGCGGTCGACGTGGCCTGCTCGACGCTGGCCTTGCCGGAAAGGATCGACTGGGTCATCGCCGTGACCGTCTTGGCGCCCTCGACCTTGCCCCAGGCCGGGGTCACCGGCACGGACTTGCCGGCCTCGGTGAACTGCTTGGCGAAGGGGGCCACGAGCGGGTCGTTGGCCGCGATGACCTTGTCGAGCAGGGCCTTCGTGCCGGGGAAGAAGCCGGTCTGCGTCCCCCACTCGCCGGCGAAGTCACCGTAGGTCATGAGCTTGACGAACGCCCACGCGAGCTCGGGGTTCTTGCTGCCCTCGAAGACGGAGAGGTGCGAGCCACCGAGGAAGGAGGGGCTCATGCCGCCGGTCTGGCCGGGGATGGCGAAGGCGCCGATCTTGCCCTTGAGGTCGGGTGCCTTGGCGAGGATCGCCGCTGGTGTCCACGAGCCGGAGATGACCATCGCGCTCTGGCCCTTGATGAAGGAGTCGCGAATGTCGGTCTCCTTCCACGTCGTCGCGGCGGGGTTCGACACGCCGTCCTTGAGGGCCAGGTCGGAGTAGTACTGCAGCCCGGCCCTGGCCTTGGCGGAGCTGAGCGAGCAGGTCCACTTCGTGCCGCTGCGCGTCGCGATCTCGCCGCCGGCTCCCCAGACGAAGGGGAAGACGCTGTAGCTCGAGTCGCCGGGCATGGGGAAGGCGGTGACGCCAGGGTTGGCCGCCTTGACCTTGCGGGCCACGTCCGCGAGCTCGGCCCACGTCGTCGGCGGCTTCACCCCGGCCTTGGCGAACAGGTCGGTGCGGTAGACGACCGAGCGCACCCCGGCATACCAGGGCATGCCGTAGAGCTTGCCGTCGACCTTGGCCGACTCGACGAGGCCGGGCACCAGCCCGGACTCCCCACCCGACGCCGTGACATCGCCGGTGAGGTCGAGGAGGGCGCCCGCCTGGCCGAACTCCCCGGTCCAGGTCGTCCCGACCTCGGCGACGTCGGGCGTGGTCCCGCCGGCGATGGCGGTGGTGAACTTGTCGTGGGCTCCGGTCCACGGGACCATCTGGACGTTCAGATCCGCGCCGGTCTGGGTCTTGAACGTCTTCTTGACGTCGGCGAAGAACGCCGTCGCGTCCTTGTTCGTCCCCTCCATGATCCACACCGTGAGGCTCTTGCCCGCGCCGTCGGCCTTGCCACCGGTGCCCCCGCCCCCCGCGGCGCCGGGGGTGTTGCCGCCGTTGCCGCAGGCGGCGGCGAGCAGGGCGACCGACGCAAGCACTGCGCCGTATGCCGTGTGGCGGGCACGCTTCATGGGGTTCTCCTTCGGGGGGCGGGCCGGGGGACGCTCGTGGCGGGACCGGCTACAAGGAACTTACCTTCGATTGAAGGCGATTCTGAGGGAAAAATCTACCCACGGCGGGTCTGGATCGGTGAACGGCACCGATCAACATGATGCGAAACATGGCCCTAACCGGCGGCCAGAATTGCTTACACGCCCGTAACAATCGCCGCGAGCCGGGGAAACCCGGCGCCGTCAGAGTTTGCGGCATGAACGCACTTTCACTCGTGACGGCCGACACGCCGTTCATTGACACCGGGAACACCGCCTGGACCCTGGCTGCAGCAGCGCTGGTGCTGTTCATGACCCCGGGCCTGGCTCTCTTCTACGGCGGCATGGTCCGCACCAAGAGCGTGCTCAACATGATGATGATGAGCTTCATCAGCATGGCGACGGTCGGCACGGTCTGGGTCCTCTGGGGCTACAGCGAGACGTTCGGCGCGGACGCCGGCGGCGGACTCATCGGCAACCCCTTCGACCACTTCGCCCTGAACGGCGTGATGGACGCCATCTACGGCTACGTCCCCGCCAACGCGGCCACGGGGGCGGCCGCCGCTGGGGGGATCCCGGGGCCGGCGTTCGTCGCCTTCCAGGTCGTCTTCGCCATCATCGCGGTCGCCCTGATCTCCGGCGCCATCGCGGACCGGGCGAAGTTCACCACCTGGACGATCTTCACCGTGCTCTGGTCCACCCTCGTCTACTTCCCCGCGGCCCACTGGGTCTTCGCCTTCAGCAGCTTCGCGGCCGAGAAGGGCGGGTGGATCGCCAACAAGGCCGAGGGCATGCTCTTCGGGGGCGCCGGCGCCTACGACTTCGCCGGCGGCACGGCCATCCACATCAACGCCGGCGTTGCCGGCCTGGCCCTGGCCATCCTCCTGCGCAAGCGGGTGGGCTGGCCGCGCGAGCCCATGCGGCCGCACAACCTCACCCTCGTCATGATCGGGGCCGGCATCCTCTGGTTCGGCTGGTTCGGCTTCAACGCCGGCTCCGCCCTCAGCGCGGGCACCCTCGCAGCCGGCGTCTGGGTCAACACCCTCGGCGCCACGGCCACCGCGATGCTCGGCTGGCTCCTCGTGGAGAAGCTGCGCGACGGCCACTTCACCTCGCTCGGCGCCGCCTCGGGTGTCGTCGCCGGTCTCGTCGCCATCACCCCCGCGTGTGCCACGGTCTCGCCGCTCGGTGCCCTCGCCGTAGGCCTCCTCGCCGGTGTCGGCTGCGCCCTCGCGGTCGGTCTGAAGTTCCGGTTCGGCTTCGACGACAGCCTCGACGTCGTCGGCGTCCACCTCGTCGGCGGCCTGATCGGCACGCTGCTCATCGGCGTCCTCGCGGACGCCAAGAGCAGCCCGACGGGCGCCGCCGGCCTGGCGATGAACAGCGGGCTGTTCAACGGCGGCGGTTTCGCCCAGCTGTGGGCGCAGGTGCAGGGCGCCCTCGCGGTGCTCGTCTACTCCTTCGTCGTCACCTACCTCATCGGTCTCGCGCTGCACAAGACCATCGGGTTCACCGTGGCCGAGGAGGACGAGGTCAGCGGCATCGACCTCCTGGAGCACGCGGAGACGGCCTACGACCTCGCGGCCCTGGGCGGGTCCCGAGGGGCACTCGGCTTCGGCGGCGGGCACTCTGTCACCGGCGGACCGAGCCGCACCCCCAAGACCACCGAAGTCACTGACACGGACACCGACATGGACACCACCGACACGGCGGCAACCAGGGAAGGAGCCACGACATGAGGCTCGTCACAGCGATCATCAAGCCCCACCAGCTCGACGAGGTGAAGGAGGCCCTCGAGGCGTACGGCATCTCGGGGATGACGATCAGCGAGGCCAGCGGCTACGGTCGGCAGCGCGGGCACAGCGAGGTCTACCGCGGGGCGGAGTACACCGTCGACTTCGTGCCGAAGGTGCGCCTCGAGGTCCTCGTCGACGACCTCGACGCAGGCAGCGTCATCGACGTCATCCTCAAGGCCGCCCAGACCGGGCGGATCGGGGACGGCAAGATCTGGTCGACGCCCGTCGACGATGTCGTCCGGGTCCGCACCGGGGAGCGCGGGCACGACGCGCTCTGACCGCAGGTCCCGGCACGACATCCACCACCGCCCCACCCCCATGCCCCACCCCGCTGCCAGCCGCAGAGACGAAGGACCTCGCATGACCGACGTCACCACGCGGCGGCTCGACCTGGCCGGCACCCGGAGCTTCGCGGCTCCGGGTGCCGGCGCGGCCCGACGCGCCGTCATCGCCGCCTTCGGCTTCGAATGGCTCGGCCAGCTCTGGCAGCGGGCCGTCGAGGGTCGCCCGCCTCCCGGCGTCGCCCTCGCGGCGGTGGGCAGCCTGGCCCGCCGGGACGGGGGGCCGCTCAGCGACTTCGACCTCGTCCTGCTCCACGAGACGCGGGCCCTCGGGGCCAGCGACCTCACCGCCCTCGCCGACCGCCTCTGGTACCCGATGTGGGACCAGGGCCTCAAGCTCGACCACAGCGTGCGCACCGTGAACCAGTGCCGCACCGTCGCCGGCGCCGACCTCTCCGCGGCCGTCGGCCTGCTCGACATCACCTACGTGGCCGGCGACGAGGAGGTCGTCAACGCAGCCCGCTCCACCGTCGCCCACGACTGGAGGGCCAACGCCCGCACGCGGCTCCCGCAGCTGCAGGAGGCCATCGCCTCGCGGCACGCCCGACAGGGAGACCTCGCGCACCTCGTCGAGCCAGACCTCAAGGAGTCCCGGGGCGGGCTGCGCGACATGACGGTCCTGCGGGCCCTCACCGCTGCCTGGCTGGCCGACCGACCGCACGGCGCCGTCGACACGGCATACGAGCGGCTCCTCGACGTGCGCGACGCCGTCCACGTCGTCACGGGCCGCGGACGCGACCGGCTCTCCCGCGAGGACCACGACGCCGCAGCGGCCCTGCTCGGCTACACCGACGCCGACCTCCTCCTCACCGACGTCTCCCAGTCGGCGCGGGTCATCGCCTACGCCCTCGACGGCACGCTGCGCCGTGCGGCCCAGGCCCAGCGGGCCCGGACGCTGCGGGTCGGGCCGCGCCGGCCGCGGCTGACACCGCTGGGGTACGGGCTCTTCCTCAACGACGGGGAGGCCGTGCTCGGCCCCGGCGTCGACCCCACCAAGGACCCGCTGCTCGTCCTGCGGGCGGCCCTGGTCGCGGCGCGCAACGGCCTGAGCATCGCGCCGACGACACTGGCCAACCTCGCCGCCAACTGTCCGCCGCTGCCCGAGCCGTGGCCCGCCCCGGCCCTGGCCATCCTCGGTGACCTCCTCGCGACCGGGCCCGGGCTCGTCTCGGTGTGGGAGGGGCTCGACCTCGCCGGGGTCGTCGAACGCTGGATCCCCGAGTGGGCCAAGGTCCGCAGCCGCCCCCAGCACAACGCCGTGCACCGGCACACCGTCGACCGGCACCTCATCGAGACGGTCGTGCGGGCGAGCGGACTGCTGCGCGAGGTCTCGCGCCCCGACCTGCTGCTCCTCGCGGCCCTGCTCCACGACATCGGCAAGATCCCCGGCGCGCGCGACCACTCCGAGGCCGGCGCGCCCATCGCCGACACGGTGCTGCGCCGGCTCGGCGTCCCCGACGCCGACCGCATGCTCGTCGTGACCCTGGTGCGCGAGCACCTCACCCTCATCGACCTCGCCACCCGCCGCGACGGCGACGACCCCCAGACCATCGCCACCGTCTCGGCCGCCGTCGGCGGCAGCCTGGCGAACCTCGACCTGCTCCGTGCCCTCACCGAGGCCGATGCCAGCGCCGCCGGGCCCGCGGCCTGGACGGACTGGCGGGCCAACCTCCTGGACAAGCTCGTGAGCACCGCTCGCCGCGCCCTCGCCGAGGGTGCCCCGCCACCGGAGTCCTTCCGGGAGGCCGACCCGGTGCCCGAGGAGATCCAGCACCGGATCGCCATGGGCCAAGCCCACGTCGTCGTCACCCCGCTCGGTGGAGCCCACCGGGTCGACGTCTTCGACCGAGACCGGCTCGGTCTCTTCGCCGACACCGCAGGCCTGCTCGCCGCGCAGGGCCACATCGTGCGCTCGGCCGTGGTCCGCACCGTGGAAGGCATCGCCGCCAACGAGTGGCACGTCGAGACCCCGGGCGGGGACAGGCCCGACGAGGGGGCGATCATCCGTGCCCTGACGCGCCTCGCCGAGGGAGACCGCGAGCCCCTCGCCATCCTCTCGCGGCGACGCCGCCCGTCCGTCTCGGTGAGGTCGGCGAGCTCGCGGGCCTCGTCCGGCGCCCCCGGGCAGGCTCGGGCGATGGTCATCTCGCACGCCTCGGACACCGCGACGGTGATCGAGGTGCGTGCCACCGACCGCCCCGGCCTGCTCCACGACATCGGCATCACGCTCGCGCGCGCCAGCCTCAGCGTGCGCAGTGCGCACATCGCGACGTATGCCGGGCAGGCGCTCGACACGTTCTATGTCACGGAGTTCGGTGGCCGCCCACTCCCTCCCGCGCGGGTCGCCCAGGCGGTCTCGATGATCATCGATACCTGCGACGGCGAGTGACGGGCGGCGCGGCGCGGGAAGTTAGAGTTCTCGGGTGTTCACCTCCCTGTCTGACCGCCTGACCGCGACCTTCAAGGGCCTGCGCGGCAAGGGCACGCTGTCGGAGCACGACGTCAACGTCGCGCTGCGCGACATCCGGCTCGCTCTGCTCGACGCCGACGTCGCACTGCCCGTAGTCAAGCAGTTCGTGGGAGCGGTGCGCGACCGCGCCCTCGGGTCCGAGGTGAGCCAGGCCCTCAACCCCGCGCAGCAGGTCGTCAAGATCGTCAACGAGGAGCTCATCGCCATCCTCGGCGGCGAGACCCGCTCGATCCGTCTCGCGAAGAACCCGCCGACCGTCATCATGCTCGCGGGCCTGCAGGGCTCCGGCAAGACGACCCTCGCCGGCAAGCTCGGTGCCTGGCTCAAGGGCCAGGGACACACCCCGCTGCTGGTCGCGGCCGACCTGCAGCGGCCCAACGCCGTGACCCAGCTCGAGGTCGTGGGCCAGCGGGCCGGCGTGCCGGTCTTCGCGCCCGAGCGCGGCAACGTCGGCGGCCACGACGCCGTCCTCGGCTCGGGGCAGGGCACCCGGTCCTTCGGTGACCCGGTGGCGGTCTCCCGCGCGGGCATCGCGCAGGCCCGGGACCGGCAGTACGACGTCGTCATCGTCGACACAGCCGGGCGCCTCGCCGTGGACGCCAACCTCATGCAACAGGCCGCCGACATCCGCGAGGCCATCCAGCCCGACGAGGTCCTCTTCGTCATCGACGCCATGATCGGCCAGGCCGCGGTCGAGACGGCGCTCGCCTTCCAGGAGGGCGTCGACTTCACCGGCGTCGTCCTGGCCAAGCTCGACGGCGACGCCCGCGGCGGCGCCGCCCTGTCCGTCGCGACGGTGACCGGCCGGCCGATCATGTTCTCCTCGACCGGCGAGAACACCAAGGACTTCGAGGTCTTCCACCCCGACCGGATGGCTGGCCGGATCCTCGACATGGGCGACGTCCTCACCCTCATCGAGCAGGCCGAGAAGGCGTTCGACCAGGGCCAGGCCGACGAGATGGCCCGCAAGTTCCTCGCTGCCGAGGACTTCACCTTCGACGACTTCCTCCAGCAGATGTCTGCCATCAAGAAGATGGGCTCGCTGAAGTCGATGCTCAAGATGATGCCCGGCATGCAGGGGATGCGCGAGCAGCTGGACTCCCTCGACGAGCGCGAGTTCGACCGCGTCGAGGCGATGGTGCGCTCGATGACGCCGTTTGAGCGCTCCCACCCCAAGGCGATCGACGGCTCCCGTCGGGCCCGCATCGCCCGCGGCTCAGGCGTCACCGTCTCGGAGGTCAACCAGCTCCTCGAGCGCTTCCGCGAGGCCCAGAAGATGATGAAGAGCCTGGCCCGCGGCGGGGGCGGCGGCCTGCCGGGGATGCCCGGCATCCCCGGGTCGCGCAAGGGCCGGCAGCCGGCGCCGCAGCGCAAGAAGTCCAAGAGCGGCAACCCGGCCAAGCGCGCTGCCGACGAGCGGGCCGCGACCGAGCGGGCGGCCACGGCGAAGACCTCCGCCGGCCACAGCGCGTTCGGGCTCCCTGCGCCGGGCGAGGAGCCTGCCGGCCTCGACCCCTCGAACCTGCCCAAGGGCTTCGAGAAGTTCCTCTCCCGCTGAGCGCGCGGGTCGTCTCCCGGGGCGGCCGGGTCGCTGCCCGGCGGGGGCACGGCATACCTCCCCGCACGTTGGCCGGCAGGGGTCGGTAGGTTGCCGATCATGGGCGACGACGTGCTGCACATCATCGGAGACGTGCTCGTGAGTGCGGACGACGTGCGGCCCGAGCTCTGGGTCGTCGGAGGGCGGGTCACCTATGCCGCACCCACCTTGGGCGCCGACGTCCAGACCCTGCGCGGCTGGGTGCTGCCAGGCCTCGTCGACGCGCACTGCCACGTCGGGCTGGACGCGCACGGGGCCGTGGACGACGAGACCGCCGAGGCGCAGGCCCGGGCCGACCGCGATGCCGGGACCCTGCTCATCCGCGACGCCGGGTCTCCCGCCGACACCCGGTGGATCGACGAACGGGACGACCTGCCGCGCATCGTCAGGGCGGGGCGGCACATCGCCCGCACCCGCCGCTACATCCGCGACTACGCCCACGAGGTCGAGCCCGACGAGGTCGTCGCCCAGGTCCGGATCCAGGCCCGGCGCGGCGACGGCTGGGTCAAGCTCGTCGGCGACTGGATCGACCGGGAGTGCGGCGACCTGTCGCCGTCGTTCCCGCGCGAGACGGTGGTCGCCGCCGTCGCGGCCGCCCACGAGGAGGGCGCCAGGGTCACCGCCCACTGCTTCGGCGAGGAGTCGCTGCGCGACTTCGCCGCCGCGGGAACCGACTGCATCGAGC
Source organism: Actinomycetales bacterium (assembly GCA_038237075.1). GTDB lineage: Bacteria > Actinomycetota > Actinomycetes > Actinomycetales > Dermatophilaceae > Lapillicoccus. Next base: position 4,256 of record JBBRZC010000065.1, on the reverse strand, counting down.
ACGCGACGGGGCTCCAGCCGGACACCATCGAGGCCTTCGCCGCGCAGGGCATCGCCATCGTGCCGACCCTGATCAACGTCGGCACCTTCCCGGCGCTCGCGGCACCGGCGCGGGAGAAGTTCCCCGCCTACTACGACCACATGGTCGACCTGCACCGGCGGCGCTACGACACGGTCGCCGCGGCCCACGACGCCGGAATACCCATCTATCTCGGCACCGACGCCGGCGGGTCGCTCACGCACGGCCTCGTGGCGCAGGAGGCCGTCGAGCTCGGGCGGGTCGGGCTCAGCGCGCGCGATGTCCTCGCCGCGACGACGTGGGGGGCCCGCGCCTGGCTCGGGCGGCCCGGCCTGGAGGAGGGCGACCCCGCGGACCTCGTCGTCTACGACGACGACCCGCACTCCGACCTGCGGGTCCTGGGGTCACCGGCGGCCGTCGTGCTGCGGGGGGTCACCGTGGCAGGGCACCGTTGAGCCGGCGATGAGTGTCGAGGTCCCGGCGCCGCGCGGCGAGGTCCCGGCGCTGCGCGCGGACGGGCGCCGGGTCTGGGTCGCGTCGCCCACCCCCGGTGACGTGGCGGCATACGTGCGGGCTTTCGAGCAGTCGCGCAGCCGCCTGGAGGTCTGGAACCCCGTCGACCCGCGCGCCCTGTCCCAGCTCTTGCGGAGCCAGTCCCGCGGCCTGCGCACCCTGCTCGTCCACGCCCGCGACGCCACGGGCGACCACGACCTCGTCGGCAAGGTCAACGTCACGGGGATCAGCCGCGGCCGGTTCCTCTCGGCCAGCCTGGGCTACGACGCGTTCGACCCCTATGCCGGGCGCGGCCTCTTCGCCGAGGGGCTGCGACTCGTCATCGACCTCGCCTTCGCGCCCGAGCCGCACGGCTTGGGGCTGCACCGGGTCGAGGCGAGCATCCAGCCCGGCAACGTCCGCTCCGCGGCGCTGGTCCGCCGGCTGGGCTTCACCCGGGAGGGGCACTCGGCGGGACTGCTCCACCTGCCGGACGCGAGTGGCGAGGAGCGCTGGCGCGACCACGACCGGTATGCCGTGCTGTCCAGCGAGTGGCCGGCGGCCTCCTTCGCACGGCGGCCGACGACGCGAACCGTGGCCCTGGTCAACGGTTTTCCCGGCTCCGGGAAGACCACTCTCGCACGGCGGCTGTGCGCCGAGCTCGAGGTGCCGCTCTTCTCCAAGGACGTCGTCAAGGAGGCCTTTGACGACGGTCTCCCCGCTGACGTCGTCTCCGACCTGGTTGCCGAGCGCACCGGCCGGTCGGCTCTCGGTGCCGGCGCCAGCACGGCGCTGTGGGCGTTGCTGCGCGACTCGCCGGTCGGCGGGGTCGTCGAGTCGTGGTTCTGGCGCGATGACGCGGACCACGTGCGGGCCGGTCTCGAGGCGGCCGGGCTGGACCCGGCAGCGGTGCCGGAGGTCTTCTGCGACGTGCCCATGGCGCTGGCGCGTGAGCGCGACCGGCTCCGGCGTGCGGCGAGCCAGCGGCACCCGGTGCACGGCGGCGTGGGTGAGATGGAACGCGTGTGGGACCGGATGGGGGCAGACGGCGGACCGCTCGGTCTCGGGCATCTGCTGCGCGTCGACACCTCCCGGGAGGTCCTCGGTCGGGACGTCGCGGTCCTGGCCGCCCGGATCCGGGCCGCGTGGGCCACCTCGGGCAACCCGGGGTGAGCGGGAGCATCCACACTCCGAGACATAACGGCTACTTATTTGACCGATAACTCAATGATATGCAAAATCCTAGGAGTCGCCTAGGAGCTCGGGCACCCGTCCCAGCCCTTCCCGAATCCCCGAGGAACCCGCACCATGTCGATGTGCCGTGTCGTCGCCACCCTCACCACCGCCATGGCGCTGGCGGCCCTCACCGGCTGCGGGGGCGGCGCGAGCGACACGGTGGCCCTCGACGGCGGCGCCGCCGGTGGCACCGCCGAGTCGGGCTCCGCCGGGGCCGGCGCCGGGCCGGCCGGCATCCTCAGCCTCTACGCCTTCTCGGTGCCCAAGGCCGGCTTCGACAAGGTCATCCCGGCGTTCACCGCCACTCCCGCCGGCCGGGGCGTGACGATCCGGCAGTCCTACGGCGCGTCCGGCGACCAGTCCCGCAAGGTCGCCGCCGGCGCGTCAGCCGACGTCGTGAGCTTCTCCGTCGAGCCCGACATCACCCGCCTCGTCGACGCGTTGCTCGTCTCGGCCGACTGGAAGTCCGGCCCCCACCAGGGCGTCCCCTTCGGCTCGGTCGTCTCCATCGTCGTCCGGAAGGGCAACCCCAAGGGCATCAAGGACTGGGACGACCTGCTCAGGCCGGGCGTCGAGGTCGTCACCCCCAACCCGTTCAGCTCGGGCTCCGCCAAGTGGAACCTGCTGGCTCCGTATGCCGCGAAGAGCGACGGGGGGAAGAACCCCCAGGCCGGGCTCGACTACCTCAGCAAGCTGGTCACCGACCACGTGAGGATCCAGCCCAAGTCGGGCCGGGAGGCGAGCGACTCGTTCCTCCAGGGCACGGGAGACGTGCTGCTCAGCTACGAGAACGAGGCGCTCTTCCTCGAGCGCGACGGCGACCCGGTCGAGCACCTCGTGCCACCGACGACCTTCAAGATCGAGAACCCCGTGGCGGTGGTGAGCACGAGCAGGAACCTCAAGGCCGCCCAGGCCTTCGACGACTACCTCTACACCGCCCCGGCGCAGACCCTGCTCGCCCAGGCCGGCTTCCGGGTGGTCGACGACACCGTCGCGAAGCAGCTCGCCTCCAGCTTCCCCACGCCCGTCAAGGAGTGGACCATCGCCGACCTCGGCGGGTGGAAGACCGTGGACGCCAGCCTCTTCAAGAAGGACGTCGGCTCGATCGCCGCCATCTACGACGAGGCGACGACGTAGCCATGCGGGCCCCTGCCGTGACACCGCCGTCACCTGGTTCACCGTCACCTGGTTCACCGTCGCCCGGTACACCGTCGCCCGGGGAGCCCGAGCGGGACGCCCCGACCTCGGAGGTCACCTCGTCGGCATCCGGCGAGAGCGAGCCGAGCCGCTCGTTTCTGAGCCGCTCGCTGCTGAGCCGCGCACGCCCGCGCCGCTCACGACCGCGCCGAGGTGCGGGCCGGCGGCTGCTTGCGGTCAGCGGCTCGGTCGGCCCGCTCGGCATCGGGGTGTCCGTCCTCTGGCTGAGCGTCATCGTCCTGCTGCCGCTGGCCGCCCTCACCGTGACGTCCTTCGAGGAGGGCATCGGCGGATTATGGGCCGCGGTCACGGCTCCGGTGGCAGTGGCCGCGCTCGGCGTGACGGTGCTCGTGGCCGCCGTCGTGGCGCTCGTCAACGTCGTCTTGGGCACCCTCGTCGCCTGGGTGCTGGTGCGCGACGACTTCCCCGGCCGTCGCCTGCTCAACGCGGTGATCGACCTCCCCTTCGCGTTGCCGACGATCGTCGCGAGCATCGTCCTCCTCGCGCTCTACGGACCGGGCAGCCCGATCGGGGTGCATCTCAACAGCACCCAGCCGGGGCTCGTCGTCGCGCTGGCCTTCGTCACGCTCCCGTTCGTCGTGCGGTCGGTGCAGCCGGTGCTCCTCGAGGCCGACCGGGAGGTCGAGGAGGCCGCCGCGTCGCTCGGGGCGGGCACGTGGACGACCCTGCGCCGGGTCCTCCTGCCCAGCCTCGTCCCCGCCATCATCAGCGGTGGGGGGCTCGCGTTCGCCCGCGCGATCGGCGAGTACGGCTCCGTCGTGCTCATCGGAGGCAACATCCCACGGCATACCCAGATGGCGTCGCAGTACATCCAGCAACAGGTCGAGATCGACCGGCCGGTCAACGCCGCGGCCGTCTCCGTCGCCCTCCTCGTGATCGCGTTCGTCACGCTGTTCGTCCTGCGGCTCCTCTCCGGCGCTAGCCGGCGCCGTCAGGAGCGGGCCCAGTGAGGGTCTCGCCAGGCACCCGCCTGATCGCCCGGGTCGTCGCCCTGGCCTATGTCGGCGTGCTCGTCGTGCTGCCGGTCGTCGTCATCCTCTGGCGCACCTTCGGGTCGGGGATCGGGGCCTTCGTCGCGTCGGTCACCACGCCTGCCGCCATCGCCGCCCTGGACCTGTCGCTGCTCATCGTCGCGGTCGTCGTGCCGGTCAACGTGGTCTTCGGCGTCACCATCGCCATCGCCCTGGTGCGCGGCAGGTTCCCCGGGCGGGGGCTGCTCCAGGCGGTCGTCGACCTGCCGTTCGCCGTGTCGCCCATCGTCGTCGGCGTCTCCCTCATCCTGCTGTGGGGCG
>JBBRZC010000064.1:0-17414 GCA_038237075.1 Actinomycetales bacterium | reverse complement strand
CGATGACACCCGGCGGAGCCGCAGCCGGGAACGGTGGCGGCGTTGGCGTCGACGCCGGGGCCGGGAGGTCCACCGTCAGGTAGAGGTTGCTCGCCCGGCTGCGGATGTACACCGAGTCGCCGGCCTGTTCGAAGGAAAACTCCTGCCCCGCCGTGCCGTCGCTCGCGACCTGCCACACCGCGGCCCTGGTGGTCGAGATGCCGTCCTTCGGGCCGAGCGTGGTCTGCGTGGCCCCGAACTGGACGTGGTGCGGGATGAACGGCCGGAACTGGTGCTGCTGCCGCTGCGCGCTGAGCACCGCCGACAGGTCGTTGGCTGCGGCGTACCGGGCGCCCAGATAGGGCGGATTCGCATTCAGGAAACGGCGCGCGATCGTCTTGGGGATCGAGGTGTGGTCGAAATGCAGGTCGCCCCGTTGGACCGGGGTCGAGACACCGGTCCCGTCGTGACCGAAGACGGCCCCAGGGGCCACCCATGGCGAGACCACGAGCGCCGGGACCCGGACGCCGTGCGTGTCGACGGGCAGGTCCGGCGACACCCGCGCCGCGGCCGCCGGCGGCACGTGATCGTAGAAGCCGCCGTGCTCGTCGTAGACCACCAGCAGCAGGGTGCTGTCCCACGCGGGGCTCGAGACCACAGCGTCCACGATCCTCTGGACGAAAGCCTGGCCTTCCTTGACGTCCGCGATCGGGCCGTCGGCGTTGGCGTCCGGAGGCAGCTCGATGAAGTGCGGCTCGACGAACGACACGCTCGGTAGGGTGCCGGAGCTTGCCAGGCTGAAGAAGCCGCGGTCGGCGTCGTCGAGTGTGACGATGTGCTCGGCGTCGAAGGTGTGCTTCTCGAAGAACCGCAGGAAGCAGTACCCCTGCTCGAAGTACGTCCAGGTGACAGCCTTACCGGTCGCCGGGTCGATGGTGTCGGACAGGTGGTCCAAGATGGTCTCGGTGAAGGCCGGCCTGATCGGGCTGGAGTCGTGGAACTCCCAGAATCCGCGGCTGCTGACGTTGGGCCATCCGGTCAGCTCGTAGAAGCGGTTGACGAAGGTCGGGCCAGGATGGCTGGCGAACCAGCGGTGGCCGACGGCGAAGTCCCGCGCGAGGGCGTCATAGGTGGGCACCGTGTCGGCGGTGTGGTGGCCCATGATCTGGGCCGCCTTCTCGGGCCCGTACTCGTCGACCCAGCTGCGGACGAACCCATCCATCAGGCCGCCGTTGATCGCGCGGTGCGTCGGCTCGTGGCCGTGCGGCGGGTCCGGTGAGAAGAAGGTCGTGGTGAGCGGGAAGGACGGAAACGTCTTCCCGTTGAACGTGTTCGACTCGCCGCCCTTGAGGCCGTCGACGTCGGTGCGTCCCGCGCCGCCCTGGCCGACCGGCAGGCTCAGGTAGCCGAGCATGTGGTCGAACGACCTGTTCTCCATCATCAGCACCACGATGTGGTCGATGTTCGCCAGCGTTCCGGGCGAGAAGTCCCAGTCTGCCGGAAAGATCTCCGGGGTCTGCGGCACGAACCCGCGGGGCGCCCCGGTGTAGGAGATGGCAAGGTTGTCACCCTCGAAGCCGATGTGGTCTAGCACGGTGTTGTTGCCGTCGATGTTGTGCTCGTCGTCCGGTGTCCCGCCGAGCAGCAGGCTCGTCACCAGCGCGTTGATGCTGTCGCGTGGGCTGTCGCCGGTGATGGGATCCGCCGTGCCCAGCCTGCTGAGGATCTCGTCGCGGATGCGCTGGCGCACGATTCCCCCCGGGTCGAAGCGGCTGCCGGTCGTCAGGTGCACTTGGACCACTTGCTCGCCGAAGACCTTGTTCCTGTTGCCGGACGTCGCAAGCAGGTCGACGGGCTGCCCGAGGAACGTTCCGGTGTAGCGGAAGAAGGTGACCCCGCCGTCGACGTGGTCGACTGTGACCGACAGGTCATGGATGTCGGGGATCCATGTCATCAGGTCGACCATGCTCCGGTCGACGCCGAACCGGCTCACCCGGTGCGTGATGCCGAGGGTCAGCCGCAGCGTGATCTCGAACTCGAGGAAGTCCACGCCGCCGAGCAGCGCGGTGATCAGCTCGTTGTCGCTGCTGCTGGTGTCGAACTTCAGGGTGATGGTGAGGGGCGCCGGGTCCGCCGGATCGATGCGAGCCGTGAGGGAGGCGCTGTCGATCGTGTTGAAGTAGACGTCGTCGATGTCCAGCGGGGTCCGGAGCTGGCCGAGGCTCGTCGGGCTGCTGACGTACGCGACGCCCCCTTGCACGGCGGTGATCGACCGGACGTCCAGGTAGCTCTCCGGCAGTGTCACGCCGTTGAAGCTGCCGGAGTTGTCGAGTCGGACCTTCCGCAGTGGTGGGAAGTGACTGGTATCGGTGTCGTTGCGGTTGTTGATGAGCTCGTCGAGCTTGGCCTGCAGCAGGGAGACCGGGATGAGCTTCGGCGTCCCGGTGTGGTCGATCGGGCGGCTGGACAGCACGGGCGCCGTCGGTGGGGTGACCGTGGGGAACGACCCGCCCTGGTAGATGCCGCGGAAGACGTTGTTGTCCTGATCGAGGATGACGCCGTTCGTCCTGGTGGAGAAGACCAGGCCCTTCTGGTCGGCGTTGGCGGGGTCGGTGAAGGTGAACGTCAGCCGGTAGTCGAAGATCCACCGGTCGTTCCCGTTCGGGGTGATGCGGAAGTCGATCACCGGCAGCGCGATGTCGGCCATGGCGGTCGGTGCGATCTCCGGGGTGGCGGGGTCGACCGTCCAGGTGATCGACTTCGTGCTCGGGTCGTCGAAGGGCTGGCCCGAGAAGATGTCTTGGGCTTCGACGATGCGCTGAAGGGTGGAGCCGTCCACCCGGTTGCCGATGAACACGTCGACTCGGGTGTCGCCGTCCTTGTCGTCGTCGTGCGTCGCGATCTCCAGCGCGACACTCTGCAGCATCGCGGTGGAGGTGGGCTTGTCCGGCGCCGACGCCGGGACCAGCGGGTTCTCCGAGCAGATGCCGGAGTGGTTCAGGTTGTCCTGGTCCAGGATGATCCCGGGAACCAGCGAGTCGGCCGAGGAGAAGGCGAAGCTACGGCCGTCGTCGAAAGTGAGCTTCACGGTATAGGTGAAGATCCACCGGTCGTTGCCGTTCGGCTGGATGTGGATGTTGACGGCTGGCAGCACGATCTCCTCCAGGCTGATCGGGCCAGGCCTCAGCGGGAGACTGAAGGTGTGCGACGAAGGATCATCGAAGTGCTGCGAGGACGCCAGGCCGATGCCGGAGGCCAGGTACGGGTTGTTGCCCTGGTCGTGCAGGTCCCCGCCGACCAGGTACCGCTCGTAGCCGAGCCGGTTCGCGATGAAGCTCGAGTCCCGCTCAGGGGTGGCGGTCGTGCTCTGCCGATTCTTGACGAACACGTGGACCACGGTGTCCGGGTCCTTGTCATCGTCGTGGGTGTCGAAGGTGATGCTGACATCGGTGAGCAATGGCATGACGGCTCCTGGCAAGAGATGCGGTTCGGTGCGTGTCGATGACGGTAGGTATCCCGAAGGGACCAGGCATCGGGAGTGCACCTCAGATCTACGGCGGGCTGCCTTAGCGGTCATGGCCGGCCGGACGATCCGTCAACGACAGGACGGGGCGAAAGGTCGACACCCATCAGCCCGGCGTATGCCGGCCGGCCAGTCGCACGTCGACCGGCGCCCAAGAAGAGATCTCGGCTGACGCTTCGGGCGCTCAGGTCGCGGCGGGGGGACCGTGAGGCGCCTGCGCCGGCGCCGGCCACGCGCAGCTCGGCGTCGGGGGCGCCGATAGCCGGGGGGTGGGGAACACAACCTCAGCCGGTCACTCGTGACGCGGACCCGCCAGGCGCGTTGGCGATTGACATCGAGCGAGTCGATGAGCTCGATGACACGCTGCTTGATGTCGTCCCGGATGGGTCGGACGGTGTCGATGCCCCGTTCTGCGGGGTCGGATTGCCGGGTCGGACCGCCGGCCAGTCAGGAGCTTGGGGCCTGGCTGCGGAGAGCGCCGTGGGGTGGTTCGACCGCACCGGCGTCGATGGACCCCGTCGGCACGCCTTGGCCGTCCCACGCGGCGTCCTCACCTTCGTACCCGGTGATGATGTCGATGTTGGCCGCGGAGTGCGAGGCCGGGTCGAACTCGTAGCCCAGCCACTCGCGCGCCAGGCGGCGTGCCAGCTCGAGCCCGACGACCCGCTCGCCCATGGTGAGGACGTGGCAGTCGTTGGACAGGATCGAGCGTTCGACGCTGTAGGAGTCGTGCGCCACCGTGGCCCGCACGCCCGGCACCTTGTTGGCGGAGATGGCCATCCCGATGCCGGTGCCGCAGATGAGGATCGCCCGGTCGGCATCCCCGCGGGCGATGGCCTGTCCCGCGAGGATGCCGACCTGTGAGTAGGAGGCGTCGTCGGCAAGCTCGTTGAGGCTGCTCACGTCGACCAGCGAGGCGACCCGCTCGTCGCGTGCGAGGTCGTCGGCGAGGACGGCCTTGTAGTCGGCGCCGGCGGAGTCGCTGCCGATGAGCAGCCGGTACCGAATCGGCACCGGGGGCACGCTCTTGGCAGAGGTCGCGTCGTCAGAAGTCACGTCGTCAGATGTCATGTGTAGCTCCCTACGAGATTCCTGGGGGTGACCGGTCAGAGGACCGACCGGGTCACTCCGGGATGAGCGACACCTTGATTGAGGCGTCGCCGGCCGCGACGAGGTCGAGGCCCTGCTGGAACTGGCTGAGCGGGAGCTGGTGCGTGCAGATCTCGTCCATGGGCAGGTCGCCGGACTCGATCATCCGGATGGCAGCTGGCCAGCAGTGCGGGCCGAGGTGTGCGCCGAGGACGTCGAGCTCCTTGTCGTCGCTGATGATCGACCAGTCGACGGTGACGTCGGAGCCGAAGACGCTGTACTCGACGTAGGTGCCGAGCTTGCGCAGGAGGTTGAGGCCCTGAAGCACTGCCGACGGGTGGCCGGTGCCCTCGAGGTAGACGTCGGCCCCGTAGCCGCCGGTGAGCCCCTGGACGAGGGGGAGGGGGTCCTGCTCGGCGATGTTGACGGTGTGCGTGGCCCCGCACTTCTTCGCCAGCGCCAGCTTCGCCGGGGCCATGTCGAGGGCGACGATGGCCGCGGGCGACTTCGCGGCCGCTCCGGCGATCATGCCCAGGCCGATCGGGCCGCATCCGGCGACGACGACGACGTCCTCGAAGGCGATGTTGGCCCGTTCCACCGCGTGGAGGGCGCAGGACAACGGCTCGGCGAACGCGGCGTGGGCCGGCGGCACGTCGCCACTGATCTTGTGCACACGAGCCTCCCTCGGGAAGACCATGTAGCTGGCCATGCCGCCCGGCGTCTTGCGCTTGAACCCGAACATGATGTGCGGTCCGCACATCCAGTACTGCCCGCGCTGGCAGTAGCGGCACTCCCCGCAGGGGACGATCTGCTCGGCCACGACCCGGTCGCCGACGGCGACGTCCCAGCGCTGCGCCGCCTCGTCATCGAGGCTGACGATCCGGCCGACGAACTCGTGTCCCGGGATGACCTCGGTCTCGGCCCAGGCGGCCCGGTTCTCGTCGCCCCAGAACTTCGCGGCACCGTGGTAGCACTTGAGGTCGCTGGCGCAGATGCCCACCGCCTCCACCTTCACCAGCGCCTCACCGGGACCAACCTGCGGCGTGTCCACCTGCTCGAGCCGGTAGTTCTCCGGGGCATGGCAGACCACTGCGGTCATGGTCGTGGGCGGGTCGACGACGTCGTTGTCAGTCATCAGGTTCTCCTAAGTGAGGTGAGCGCGAGGTGTACCCTCGGTTCCGGACCCAATCTAACACCATCGAGCGGGAAATTAACATAGAATCTGCGCGAAACAGTGAGTCCGATGTCGAGTCGAGGAGTGACATGGTGACGGTGTGGGTCGGGACGAGCTGGAAGATGAACAAGACCCTCGACGAGGCGCGCAGCTACATCGACCAGGTCTGCGCGGCGGCGGTCGGCCCGGAGGTGCAGCTCTTCGTGCTTCCGGCCCACACCGCCCTGGCGGCCGTCCGGGACCGTATGCCGCGAGGGAGCCGGCTGCTGCTGGGCGCCCAGAACGCGCACTGGGGCCCCGAAGGCGCCGGCACCGGGGAGATCTCGATGCGGATGGCCAAGGACGCGGGGGCCCGCATCGTCGCGATGGGTCACTCGGAGCGGCGCGAGCACTTCGGCGAGACTGACGCGACAGTTGCGGCGAAGGCCAGCGCCGCGCTGGAGCACGCGCTCATCCCGCTGATCTGCGTGGGTGAACCGTTGGCAGTGCTGGAGGCCGGCGACGCCTGGGCTTTCGTCTCCGCACAGGCGCGGGCGGCACTGGCGGCCGTGCAGCCGGCGCAGGTGCCCGACATTCTCCTGGCCTACGAGCCGGTCTGGGCGATCGGCGTCGGCGCTCGCCGCCCGACGACCGAGCAGGTGGCGCCGATGATGGCGAACCTGTCAGAGCTTATCGTCGAGCTGGGGGAGGGTCGCCCGCCGCGAGCACTGCTCTACGGGGGCAGCGTGGACGAGACCAACGTGGCGGAGCTGGTGGCGATCCCGCACACCGACGGGCTCTTTGTCGGCCGCGCCGGCTGGGACGCCAGCCGCTTCCTCAACGTGGCGGCGCAGGCGAGCCAGTACGCGCGCAGTCTCGAGACAAAGCTGTGACCAGAAGTTGTCACGAACTCTTGTTTAGTTGTCGGTTTGGGTGTAACTTTCACGTTAACAACGTAGTTTTATCGCCCCCCCAAGGTTGTAGGAGCGTTCCGTGACAGCGTTTCGGCTGAGCCTCACCCGTCTCATCGGTCTCGTCCTGCTGCTCGCCCTCGTTGTGGCGATGCTGCTCAACACAAAGTTCCTCTCGCCGCAGGCACTGGCCGACATCGCACCCAAGCCGTTCGACCCGGCGCAGACGGCCGCGGCGCTGTTCTCGAAGGCCCAGACCGATGTGGCGTCGAAGAGCAAGCCGTTGACCGAGGTGCTGCCCGCCGTCCAGGCCGACCTCAAGGGCGCCGCGGCCAAGTACGGCGCGCTCAGCCCCGCGGAGAGCTCCTATGTCTTCGCGGTCACGGCCACCGGCACCGTCGGCGACGCGACCACCGCGGACGACATCAGGCTCCAGGTCACCGGGCTCCCAGCCGGGTCGACGGTCCTCGTGCCGACGACGGCCGCGATCAACGGGACCGTCCTGCGCGACGCGATGGGCTTCAAGTTCGCCGAGGCGCCCGGTCAGACCCAGTTCCAGTACGTCGGGGACGAGCTCAAGAAGCTGATGCAGGGCAAGGTGGTCGCCCCGGTCGGTGACCCCACGAAGCTCAAGGGCAAGATGGTGACGGTCACCGGGGTCATCGGTATCACCGCTTCGCCGGGCTCGAACACCGTCCCCACCGCGAAGCCGGTCAACATCCAGCCCGTCAAGATCGAGGTCGCGTCATGACCGCCGCCGCGACCGCCCCACCCGAGCCCACCGACATCGTGGCGGCCGCGGACGGCGAGGTGGTCCTGCGCGCCGTCGACATCAGCCAGACCTACGGGGTGACGCGCGCCCTCAAGAGCGTCAACTTCGAGGTGCGCCGAGGCAAGGTGACCGTCCTCTTCGGGGAGAACGGCGCCGGCAAGTCGACGCTGATGAAGATCCTCTCCGGGGTCGAGACGCCCACGGGCGGCCACATCGAGCTGGACGGCGAGGTGGTCAGGCTGGACTCCACCACGTATGCCGTGGAGAGGGGCATCTCGATCATCCACCAGGAGCTGAACCTGTGCGCGAACCTCAACGTTCGCGACAACATCTTCATCGGCCGCGAGCTGCGGACCAGGACCGGGGCCATCGACTACGCGCGCGAGCACGAGATCACCGCCAGGCTCATGGAGCGCCTCGAGGAGCCCATCCGGCCCACGACGCTGGTCCAGGACCTGCGGGTCGGGCAGCAGCAGATCATCGAGATCGCCCGGGCGCTGGCCGCCGACGCGCGCATCCTCATCATGGATGAGCCCACGTCCGCCCTGTCCGCGACCGAGGTGGAGGTCCTGTTCAAGGTCATCCGCGAGCTGACCAGCAACGGTGTCGCGATCGTCTACATCTCGCACCACCTCGAGGAGGCCATCGAGATCGCCGACTACGCGGTCGTCTTCCGTGACGGCGCGCTCGTGGCGACAGAGGTGGCCGAGCGGATCGACCTGCCGTGGGTGGTCCGCCAGATGGTCGGCCGCGACGCCGACTACGACTTCCGCGACGAGCCGCGTGACTACGGAGATGTCGCCCTGTCGGTCGAGAATGTCACCGTCGTCGACGCGGACGCCGGCCGCGTTGCGGTGAACAACGTCTCGCTCGCGGTGCGCCGGGGCGAGATCGTCTGCATCTATGGACTGATGGGCGCCGGGCGGACCGAGCTCATGGAGGCCCTCGCCGGCCGGGACCGCGTGTCCACGGGACGGATCCTTCTGGACGGCAACGACATCGCAGGCACGACGGTGCAGGAGCGCATCGGCCTGGGTCTGGGTCTGGTGCCCGAGGACCGGCAGCGCGACGGGCTCATCCAGATGATGTCGGTCGGGCGCAACATGTCGCTGCCCAGCCTGCTGAACCGGGTCAAGAACTCGTTCATCGAGCTGGGCAAGGAGAAGGCCTCGATCGCCAGGCAGAGCCTCGACGTGCGGGTCAAGTCGTCCGGGCCGAACGCTCCGATCACCTCGCTGTCCGGCGGGAACCAGCAGAAGGTCGTCATCGCCAAGATGCTCATGGCCGACCCCAAGGTCCTTCTCCTCGACGAGCCGACCCGCGGCATTGACGTCGGCGCGAAAGGCGAGATCTTCGCCTTGCTGTTCCGGGAGGCACGCCGCGGCCTGGCCGTGCTCTACGTCACCTCCGAGGCCGGTGAGGCGCTGACCGCCTCCCACCGCATCGTCGTCATGAGCAGGGGCCGCATCGTCCGCCAGTTCGACCCGCGGAGCTGCACCCGTGACGAGCTGATGACCGCGTCGGGCGAGCACGGCACCGACTACGACCCGAACGGAGACCCCCAGTGAGCCAGCAGACCACCACCGCGTCCGCGTCCCCCGCCGGCGCCCCGGCCCCGGCGGCGGAGGGCAGGGCCAGCAGGATCAACGTCAACGCCCTGCTCGTCGAGGGCCGCGCGCTGATCGCCCTCATCATCATCATCGTCCTGTTCTCCGTGCTCAGCAGCAACTACCTCACGGCCGGGAACCTCACGAGCATCACCAAGCAGGTCGCCTTCAACGCGATCATCGCTCTCGGCATGCTCCTCGTCATCCTCAACGCCGGCATCGACCTGTCCGTCGGGTCGACCGTCGGCCTCAGCGGTGCTATCGCCGGCAACCTGTTCCGGGGTCTGCACCTGCCGTTGAGCGAGGCGATCATGCTGCCGAAGGTCTGGGTCATCGTCGTGCTCGCGGTGGCTGTCGGGATGCTCGTCGGGCTCATCAACGGGCTGCTCATCTCGCGGCTGAACCTGGCCCCGTTCATCGTCACCCTCGGCATGCTCTATGTCGCCCGGGGGCTGACCCAGGTGTTTCTCAACGGCCAGAACATCACCGACGAGCTGCGCGGCCAGCCCGGCCTGGACAACACCGGGTTCCTCGAGACCTTCGCCTCCAAGCCGCTGGGGATCCCGCTGGCGGCGTGGGTCATGGTGATCCTCGCTGTCGCCTTCTCGATCCTCATGACCCGCACGCCCTTCGGCCGGTGGCTCTATGCGACCGGTAGCAACCCGCGGGCCGCGCAGCTGTCGGGAGTGCCCGTCAAGAAGGTCCAGACCCGCATCTACGTCCTGTCCGGCATGTGCGCCGCCATCGTCGGGATCCTCCAGATCGCCAACATCAGCGCCTCGACCGCCGACCTCGGCCAGTTCTACGAGCTGAACGCCATCGCGGCCGTCGTCATCGGCGGGGCCGCGCTGTCAGGTGGCCGGGGCACCGTCCGCGGCACCATCATCGGCGCCTTCGTCATCGGGTTCCTCGCCAACGGGCTGGTCATCATCGGCGTCTCCCCCTTCTGGCAGCAGGTCGTGACCGGCGCGGTGATCATCCTCGCGGTCGCCGTCGACCAGATCCAGCAGATCGCCCAGCGACGTCGGAACGCCCGGCGGGCGGTGGCGAGCGCGCAGAAGAGGACACCGTCTACACCGTCGACGCCCGCATCGCCTGGAGCCGCCGCTTGACCTCACGTGAGACCTCCCCATCGCACCGCAACACCTGTCATCCCTCGAAAGGAACCTCATGATCGCCAGCAAGACGGCCCGCATCCTCATCGCGGCCACCGCCCTCGCAGGTCTGGCCGCTTGCGGCAGCACCTCCACCCCTGGCGCGTCCGCGCCTGCGGCCAGCACGGCCGCCAGCGGAGGCGGCGGCGCGGCCGCCGGCGGGACCATCGCCATCATCACCGTGGACCCGTCGAACCCCTACTGGAAGGCTGAGGTCGACACGGCCAAGGCCGCTGCCGAGGCCCTGGGCTACAAGACGACCACCGGGGCGCACAAGAACAAGCCCGACCAGCAGGAGTCGCTGATGGAGACGGCGATCAACAGCAAGGTCGCCGGCATCATCCTCGACCCGGCGGGCGCCAAGGAGAGCATCTCCGCGGTGCAGAAGGCCGTCGACGCCAAGATCCCGGTCGTCCTCATCAACGCGGAGATCAACAAGACCGGCCTGGCCAAGGCCCAGATCGTCTCCAACAACGCCCAGGGCGCGACCGTCGGCGCAGAGGAGTGGACGAAGGCGATGAACTACAAGGGCGAGTTCGTCGAGCTGTTCGGCGACCCCAGTGACAACAACGCGCAGGTTCGCTCCGACGGCTACAAGGCCGTCATCGCGCAGTACCCCGACCTCAAGCAGGTCGGCAAGGAGATCGCCAACTGGGACCGCCAGCAAGGGCAGGACAAGATGGAGGCTCTCCTCTCCGCGCACCCCACCATCACCGGAGTCATCGCCGGCAACGACGAGATGGCCCTCGGGGCCATCAACGCCCTCAAGGCCGCCGGCAAGCTGGCCAACGTCAAGGTTCTCGGCTTCGACGGCAACCAGGACGCGGTGAACGCCGTGACGGCCGGTGACATGGTCGCCACCGTGCTGCAACCCATCGTCGCCGGCACGAAGAAGGCCGTCACGCAGCTCGACGGCGTCATCAAGGGCGGGAAGACCGGGGTCACCGACGAGAAGCAGGCTCTCGACTGCGTGCTCATCAACAAGGCCAACGCCTCGAAGTTCAACAACTTCGTCCCGCAGTGACCTAAGACGGGCCCGGCCTCCGCTCGTTGGCGGCGGCCGGGCCCGACGGAGGGACGTCCCTCCGGCAGCACGGCATACTGATATTCGGACACGCCCGAAAGGCCTGTGCGACCTCGCATCCAGGAGACCACGGTGACACAGCAGCTGGGGAGTCCACCGGCCAGCGTCGGGTCACGTAAGGGTAAGACCGAGCAGCGCAAGCAGCTCATCACCGAGGTGCTGGCGGCTGCCGGGTCAGCCACTCCTCAGGACCTTGCCGCACGGTTCGGGGTCAGCATCGTCACCATCCACCGCGACCTCGACGAGCTCGAGCGCCGGGGCATGGTCCGCAAGTTCCACGGCGGCGTCACGGCGCAGCCGTCTGGAGTCTTCGAGTCCCAGATGTCGCACCGGCTGGCCACCATGGCAGTCGAGAAGGCCGCGATCGCCGCCGCAGCGCTGAAGTACGTGGAGCCGGGGGAGTCGGTCATGCTCGACGACAGCACCACGGTGATGCGGATGATCGACGGCTTCGCCGACCTCGCCCCGCTGCACGTGGCCACCCCGTTCGTGACCGGTCTGCGCAGCCTCACCGAGCTGGCCAAGGGCAACGACGGGCTCACCGTCATCGGCCTCGGCGGCCGCTACGACGTCGCGCACGACTCGTTCGTTGGCGTACAGACCAACGAGCAGGTGCGCGGCTTGCACGTCGACGCCCTGTTCATGTCGACGTCCGCGGTCTCCAGCACGGACATGTACCACCAGGAAGAGCAGATCATGATGCTCAAGCGTCACATGCTCGAGTCGGCCAGCAGACGCTATCTCCTGGTGGACCACAAGAAGCTCGGCCAGAAGGCTCTTCTCAAGATCGCCTCGCTGACCGAGCTCGACCTCATCATCACCGACCCCGGCGCGGACCCCAGGATCCTTGCGGCGTGGAGCGAGCTGGGCGTCTCCTACGAGATCGCCCAGATCGCCGAGCCGTCGACCGCCTAGCCGGTCCGCCGCCCAGCCGGTCCACCGCCTAGCCGGTCCACCGCGGGCCGTCACGTCAATGGAGGGAACAGCATGACCCACGTCTACAACGACCCCGCCGACTTCCGGAGCGAGGTCCTCGACGGCTTCGCCGCGGCATACCCGCAGTATGTTCAGCGGGTGACCGGCGCGTCCGGCTTCACCCGCGCCGGCGGGCCCCTGGAGGGCAAGGTCAGCCTCCTCATCGGTGGGGGATCGGGGCACTACCCGTCCTACTCCGGAGTCGTCGGCACCGGCTTCGCCGACGCCGGGGTCCTCGGCGACATCTTCGCCTCGCCTTCCGCGGAGCAGGTCTACCGGGTGGCGAAGGCGGCTGACGGCGGCGCGGGGGTCATCCTGTCGTTCGGCAACTACGCCGGAGACGTGCTCAACTTCGGGCTGGCCCGGGATCGGCTGATCGCCGAGGGGATCGACACCCGCATCGTCTTCGTCACCGACGACATCGCCTCCGCGTCGGCCGAGGAACACGAGAAGCGGCGCGGCATCGCCGGGACCTTCACCGTCTACAAGATCGGCGGCGCGGCAGCCGAGGAGGGCGTCAGCCTCGACGAGGTCGAGCGAGTCATGCGCGCCGCGAACGCCGCCACCTTCTCCTTCGGCGTGGCGTTCGAGGGCTGCACGCTCCCCGGCGCACACAAGCCGCTGTTCGTCGTCGAGGACGGCCAGATGGACTTCGGGCTCGGCATCCACGGCGAGCCGGGGATCTCGTCCCGGCCCTGGATGCCGGCGCGAGCGCTGGCCGAGGAGCTGGTCCGCACCGTCGTGGCGGAGCGTCCCGCCGACGCGAGCGGGCGAGCCGCGGTGCTGCTCAACGGGCTGGGAGCGACCAAGTACGAGGAGCTCTTCGCCCTCTGGGGTGACGTCTCGACGCTGCTGCAGGAGGCGGGGGTCGAGCTGGTCATGCCGGAGGTCGGCGAGCTCGTCACCAGTCTCGACATGGCCGGCTGCTCGCTCTCGGTGACGTGGCTCGACGACGAGCTCGAACGGCTGTGGACCGCGCCCGCGCAGACTGCCGCCTTCCGGCGGGGCGCCGTCGCCGAGAGCAGCCACTTCTCGCGGCACCACGTAGCCGCCGCCGAGGCCGCACCAGAGGCCGACGAGCAGGGGAGCGGGGCCTCCATCGCCGCCGGCCACGTCGCGCTCCGCGCTGTCTCCGCGCTCCACGCGGCGGTCGAGTCCAACAAGGACTACCTCGGCGAGATCGACGCGATCGCGGGCGACGGCGACCACGGCATCGGCATGTCCCGCGGGTCCACCGCCGCCCTCGCGGCCGCGAACGACGTCGTCGGGGGAGTCCAGAGCGTGCTCGGCGCCGCCGGGGCGGCCTTCGGCGACCGCGCAGGCGGGACCAGCGGGGTCCTGTGGGGCATGCTGCTCGACGGTGTCGGCCGCGCGCTGGGCAACACCGAGGCCGTCACCGCCACGAGCGTGGCCGCGGCCGTCAAGCAGTCGGCGGTCGACCTCCAGCGGTTCAGCAAGGCGAACCTGGGCGACAAGACCATGCTCGACGCGCTGTTCCCCTTCGTCGACTCCCTCGTGGACGAGGTGGCCGGCGGCGTGCCGCTCGGCGTGGCGTGGGAGCGGGCCGCCGCCCAGGCGGTAACCGCCGCCGAGGCCACGGCGCCGCTGGTCCCGAAGATCGGGCGGGCGCGACCGCTGGCCGAACGCAGCGTGGGGACCCCTGACCCCGGCGCCGTCTCACTCGGACTCATCGTCACCGCGATCGGGCAGGAGCTGCGCGGGGTCAGCTGCCTCGGCTGACCTCGCCGCCGCCTCAGACTCCGTGCGGAAGGCTCGGGCGCTCGCGCTGGAGGTCCTCACGCACCGCTTGTAGCGCAGCCCTGGCCGCGTTGGCCCGGCGCTCCGGGCCGAGCCGCTGGACGTGGTTGCCCCCGGGTGTCCCGGCCTTTCCCGGTGTCTCGACCAGCAGTGCCTCGGCCCGCTGTGCCTGACCATTCTGCGTCTGGGCCTGTCCGTTGCCCTGTGCCTGGGTCCGCGCCTGGCGCAGGGCTGTCTGCCCGTTGAGCATCGAGTCGATGACGCCTTCAGGGTCCGCAGTCGTGACCACGAAGTCCTCGATGGCGCGGTTGCCCCGGAACCACTCCGCCTCGACGGTCGGCTGGCTCACCGCGAGACGCTGGGCGATCGCAGCCGCCGGTTCGCCCTGGTTCATCGCCGCGAGCACGTCTCGCTGCAGGACCGTGAGCTCGGCATCGAGCCTGGCCCCCAGGCGCGGGCTGACGTCACGGATGCGGGAGACGACATCGGCGAGGGCCCATGCGTTCTGCTCGTTGTTCATGGTCGCCACGTGCGCTCACCCCTCCACCTTCGGCTGGTCGGGCTCGATGGCCCGGCTCAGCACCTCAAGCATCGCAGACTGCTCCTGAGTCTGCACCAACCTCTTCAACGCCTCGACGGCGACGACGGTTTCCACGGGGTCGAGGTACTGCCGGGCGTTCCAGATCCAGAGCGCCATCTCCCACCAGCGCTGTCGGGCGTCCGCGACCCGGGACGCGGCGGCCTCGCTCAGCGCGGCCTCGGCCGCGATCTGCCGGTCGCCGGCCAGTCGGGACTGGACTCCCCGATAGGCCCAGTATGCCGCGACCACGGCAGCCACGCCGCCAGCACCTGAGGAGGTGAGGAAGGCGCCCAAAGACAGCCGCAGCGTCTCCCACACCTGCGCGTCCATGGCGCTCAACGTAGCCGAACCCCCCGACGGGGCTCACCCAAGGATGCGACCCGACGAGCGGCGACCCGAAGGCCCGGCGGCGCGGCTGCGCCCGTGCGACAACCGCTTCGAGGAACGACCGAAGCGGTTGTCGGACGCGGACACCGACCTGATCCGCGGGGACCTTCGTCACTTCTCCACGAGCCCGCGGAGGGGCAGGCTCGAAGGAGGGCCCACCGATGAACGACCCCGCTTGCCATCGAGTGCCTACATTGAGCAATGGCCGAGGACGAGTCGACATCGTCGACTCGAGAAAGCACGTCAGGGGAGTCGCAATGACCGAAGCCGTGGACCGCCAGATGTCGCTCGACATGGACGAGGCGGGCTTCGTCAGGCTGTCGTGGGCGCCGGGGCTCAAGATCAGCGACGACATGGCCCGTGAGGCAGTCAGGGGGCTGGCGGTCGTCTGCGACGGACGACGCCTTGCCATGCTCGTCGACATGACTGGGACAGCAGTCCTGACGCGCGGTGCGCGGGTTGTCTTCGCCGAGAAATCGTCCGCCTCCCGCATCGCCCTGCTCGGCAGGTCTTCGGTCGACCGCGTCATCGCCAACTTCGCTCTCGGCGTCAGCAAGGTGCCCGTTCCGACCCGGTTCTTCACCGACGAGCCCCTCGCCATCGCCTGGCTGACCGAGTCCGGCGACGCCCATGAGCCCTGAGGACCCCCGCGTCGAGGCTCTCGTCGACTTCGTGGTCAGGATCGCCGGCGGCGACCTCGGCGCACGGCTCGAACTGTCGGGTGAGGGAGACTCGGTGGAGGCGTTGGGGGTCGGCCTCAACATGCTCGCCGAGGAGCTGGAGGTCCTCTATGCAGGCCTCGAGCAGCACGTCGCCGAGCGGACCTTCTCGCTCGAGCAGGCGCAGGACGATCTGCGGCAACAGGCGCTGACCGACTCCTTGACGGGACTCGCCAACCGCACGCTGCTCGGCGACCGGATCGGCCAGGCGATCGCACGGTTCCACCGGGGAGGTCTCGCGCCCACCCTCCTCGCCCTCGACCTCGACGGGTTCAAGCTCATCAACGACAGCCTCGGCCACGCCGGCGGTGACCGCGCCCTCATCGAGGTGGCCCGGCGCCTGGAGCAGGTCGCCCGCAAGACCGACACCGTGGCGCGGTTCGGTGGCGACGAGTTCGCCATCCTCGTCACGGACGCGACCCCGGAGGCCGCATTGCGGATCGCCGAGCGGGCGCTCGACTCGTTGCGCCTGCCGATGCGGGTCGGCGACCAGATGACGTCGGCCGGCGCCAGCATCGGAGTCTGCTTCGGCTCCCGCGGCCAGACGCCCGACTCGTTGTTGCGGGACGCGGACACGAGCATGTATGCCGCGAAGGCGCGAGGCCGCAACAACATCCAGGTGTTCCGGCCGGAGATGCACGCCGCGGCGCTGACGCGGGTGCGGATCAGCGACGAGCTGCACACCGCTCTGCAGACGGGGCAGCTGGTCCTGCACTTCCAGCCCTTCATCGAGCTGGGCACCGGCACGATCGTCGGCGCCGAGGCCCTGGTGCGGTGGCGCCACCCGAGCCGTGGGCTGGTCTGGCCGGCGGAGTTCATCCAGGTCGCCGAGGAGACCGGGCTCATCGTCGAGATCGGGCAGCGGGTCATGGTCGAGGCGATGCGTCAGCTGGCCATCTGGCAGCGCGAGCTCATGCTGCCGGCGTCGTTCCGCCTGCACGTCAACGTCTCGCCCATCGAGTTCCGCCGCACCGCGCTGGTGGCGTTCGTCAGGGAGGCCATGCGACGGTTCGAGGTCCCGCCGGCCACCGTGGTCCTGGAGATCACCGAGAGCGGGCTCATGGAGGACGAGGCAGAGATCACCCAGACCCTGCACGACCTTCGGGCCGAGGGCGTGGGCCTGGCCATCGACGACTTCGGCACGGGCTACTCCTCGATCAGCTACCTGCGGCGGCTGCCCGTCGACTCGGTCAAGATCGACCGGTCGCTCGTCACGGGCGTGGACACCGACCCCCAGCAGCGCAGCCTGGCCGCGGCCATCGTCCAGCTCATCGAGGCGGTGAAGCTCACCCCCATCGCCGAGGGGGTCGAGACGGCGGAGGAGGCCGCGCAGCTCCAGTCCCTCGGCTGTCCCTACGCGCAGGGCTACTACTTCAGCCGACCGGTCTCTGCCGAAGAGATGACCGACCAGCTGCGGGGCCACTACGCGCTGAGGGGGCCGGCCGCGGTGCCGGATACGATCAGCGGGTAGTCCCCGGCGTCGACGCGGCATACCGGCACGGGACCCGCTCCGATCGCCGCAGGAGATTCTGTTGTCATGGAAGAAGTTCCTCATTGTCCCCAACGTCATGCGGCTGGCGAGGCAGGCACCGAGGGACGTGGACTCGCGGTGGGACCGCTACTGGGCCGGCGTGGAGGCGACGGGGTCGCGCGGGGACGTCCTCTGGGACCCGGAGGCCCCCGAGGAGGCGCGTCGCTACCTCGACGAGCTGCGCCGGCACGG
>JBBRZC010000063.1:0-17473 GCA_038237075.1 Actinomycetales bacterium | reverse complement strand
GCCGGCGTGCGGGACCAGCGCCGAGTGGAACTTCTCCGACCCGGAGCGGGACTGGCGCCACTGGAAGAACCCGATGGTGTCGGCCCCCCGGGCGACGTGGGTCAGGCTGTCGCTGATCGTCTGTCCCGGGGCCTTGGCGTGGTTGACCGGCTGCCAGTTCACGGCGCTCGTCGAGTGCTCCATGAGCAGCCACGGGCGGCCGCCCGCGATCCCCCTCGTGAGGTCGGCGCTGAAGGAGAGCTCGGCCCGCGGGCGGGGCAGCACGTCGACGACGTAGTGGTCGGTGCTGACGACGTCCTGGTCGGGCGCCCACTGATGGTAGTCGAGCTGCCGGAAGTGGCTCAGCGTCATGAAGTTCGTCGTCACGGGAACGCCCGGCGACAGCTCGCTCAGGAGCGCCTTCTCGGCCCGGAAGAAGTCGAGCAGCGTGTCGGACCCGAACCGGTGGTAGTCGAGCTGGTGCGTCGGGTTGGCGAAGCTCGTCGTCCGACGCGGCGGGAGGATCTGCTCCCAGTCGGTGTAGCGCTGGCTCCAGAACGCCGTGCCCCAGGCGTCGTTGAGGGCGTCGAGCTCCCCGTGACGGGCCCGCGCCCAGACCCGGAAGGCCCCGGCGCAGACGTCGCAGTAGCAGGGCAGGTTGTGGCAGGCGTACTCGTTGGAGACGTGCCACAGTGCCAGGGCCGGGTGCTCGTGGTAGCGCGCCGCGAGCTGCGCGGTGAGGGCGAGCGTGTGGTCGCGGTAGATGGGCGAGCTGGGGCACCAGGCCTGCCGGCTGCCCGGCCAGAGCGTGTGCCCGTCGTGGTCGACCGGCAGCGTCTCGGGGTATGCCGCGGAGAACCACGGCGGCGGCGTCGCCGTCGCCGTCGCGAGGTCGACGGCGATCCCCGTCTCATGGAGCAGGTCCATCGCCTCGTCGAGCCAGCCGAAGTCGTACTCCCCCTTGGCCGGCTCGAGCCACGACCAGGAGAAGACCCCCAGGGTCACGAACGAGACCCCGGCGCGCGTCATCAGCTCCATGTCCTCGCGCCACGTCGCGCGGGGCCACTGCTCCGGGTTGTAGTCGCAGCCGAGGGCGATCCGGTCATCCGGCCATGGACGCATAGGCGCCAGTGTTGAGGCTCGCCACGACAAAGTCAACACAAAGCAACAGAGGCCCTCTGAGCGACGTGGGTGTCAGCCCTTCACACGAATGAACCTGCGAACAACCGCCGTTCCCGAATCGTGACCTTCGCACAACCTGCCCCGGACCCCTTGACAGGGCGGGCCAGCGCGGTCATCCTCGGTTCGGTAATGATCGTTTCTGGTCGTTCCTGTCACATTCGGTGACGTCCCTGGATGGCTCTGCTTCAACGTCGAAGGAGATCGACAATGCCCCGCCCCTCCACGCAGGCTGAGTACCTCGCCAGCCTCGTCCCCCCGTCCGTCCAGGGTGTCTCCCGCCGCAGGCTGCTGCAGGGCGCGCTCGGAGTGGGCACCCTCCTCGCCACGCCCGGGCTGCTCGCCGCGTGCAGCAGCTCGAACAGCCCGGGCACCTCGGCGTCCGGCGGGGCGGGCGCCGCGACCGGCAGCGTCGGCCTCGGGTCGAACCAGTCGGACGCCGTGCCGAAGGCTGCCGTGCAGGCGGTCGCCGACGCCTTCCAGAAGGCCAACAGCGGGCTGACCGTCAAGGTCAACACCGTCAACCACGAAGCGTTCCAGGAGAACATCAACAACTACCTCCAAGGCTCTCCCGACGACGTGTTCACGTGGTTCTCCGGCTACCGGATGCGCTTCTTCGCGTCCAAGGGCCTCGTCGGCGACGTCAGCGACGTGTGGCCCAACCTCGCCGGGATGTCCGATCCCCTCAAGAAGGCGTCCACCGGCGACGACGGCAAGCAGTACCTCGTGCCCTCGACGACCTACCCTTGGGCCGTCTTCTACCGCAAGAGCGTCTTCGCCGCGAAGGGCTACCAGATCCCCAAGACGCTCGACGAGCTCAAGACCCTCGGCGCGCAGATGCAGAAGGACGGGCTGACGCCGATCGCCTTCGGCGACAAGGACGGCTGGCCGGCCATGGGCACCTTCGACCAGCTCAACCTGCGGATCAACGGATACCAGTACCACGTCGACCTCATGGCCGGCAAGGAGGACTGGAGCGGACCCAAGGTCAGGAAGGTCTTCGACACGTGGAAGGGCCTGCTGCCGATCCACCAGCCGGCCTCGCTCGGCCGGACGTGGCAGGAGGCGGCCCAGAGCCTGCAGCAGAAGAAGTCCGGCATGTACGTGCTAGGAGCCTTCGTCGCCCAGCAGTTCACCAAGGGAGCGGAGCAGGACGACCTCGACTTCTTCACCTTCCCCGAGGTCGACTCGACGATCGGGACCGACGCGATCGAGGCTCCCATCGACGGCTACATGATGGCCAAGCGACCGAAGAACGAGCCAGGGGCCAAGAAGCTCCTCGCCTACCTCGGCTCCGCCGACGCCCAGAACCTCTCCGTCAAGGCCGACCCGAGCAGCATCGCCACGAACGACAAGGCGGACGCTGCGGCATACACCGCCCTGCAGAAGAAGTCGGTCGAGTTCGTCAAGTCCGCGAAGTCCATCGCCCAGTTCCTGGACCGCGACACCCGCCCGGACTTCGCCGCGACGGTGATGATCCCCGCCATCCAGGCGTTCATCAAGACACCCGACGACATCGACGGCCTCGTCAAGGGCATCCAGCAGCAGAAGCTGAGCATCTTCACCAGCTGAGCACCCTCACCAGCTGAGCACCGGATCACCCCACCCCTGGGACGAGACAAGCGAGGCACCGTGGCCACGAAGACCGCAACCAAGTACAAGGGCATCAACCAGCTCCAGGGCATCGACCGCGTCGTCGTGGCCCTCATGGTCATCGTCCCGACGCTGATCGTCGTGGGGCTCGTGTGGGTGCCCGCGATCGGGTCGGTACTGCTGTCGTTCACCAGCTGGGACGGCATCGGCGACCTGTCCTCGGCCAAGCTCATCGGGCTGAAGAACTACAGCGACGTCGTCAGCATCTACCCCCCGTTCTGGCCCGCCGTGCAGCACAACCTCATCTGGTTCGCGGTGATGTTCTTCGTCGCGACCCCGCTGGGCATGTTCCTCGCGGTCCTGCTCGACCGGGAGATGAAGGGCGGCCGGATCTACCAGACCGCCTTCTATCTCCCGGTCGTGCTGTCGCTGGCACTCGTCGGCTTCATCTGGCAGCTCATCTACAGCCGCGACCAGGGGCTCCTCAACGCGGTCACCGGGTCGACCATCGACTGGTACGGCGACCCGAAGTACAACCTCTGGGCCGCGCTCGTCGCCGCGAGCTGGCGGCATACCGGCTACATCATGCTGCTCTACCTCGCCGGCCTCAAGGGGGTCGACCCGACGCTGCGCGAGGCCGCCAAGGTCGACGGCGCCAACGAGCGCATGACGTTCTTCCGGGTCGTCTTCCCGGTCATGCGGCCGATCAACATCATCGTCCTCGTTGTCACCGTCATCGAGTCGCTGCGCGCCTTCGACCTCGTGTGGGTCATCAACAAGGGTCGCAACGGGCTCGAGCTGATCTCGACGCTGGTCACGAGCAACGTCGTCGGGGAGGCGAGCCGGATCGGCTTCGGATCCGCCATGGCGACCTTCATGCTCATCATCTCGTCGGTCTTCGTCGTCTTCTACCTGCGGGCCGTCATGAGGGAGCAGTGATGACCACCACCACCAGCCAGACCACCGCCACGGACGTCCCCGGGACGACGACGGCGACCCACCACAAACCGGTGACGCCCGGACGCGTCGCGCTCCAGGCCTTCCTCATCCTCATGGCGCTGGTCTGGGTCTTCCCGGTGTTCTTCGCGGTGCTCAACTCGTTCCGCGACTACGCCTACACGGCCCAGAACGGCTACGTCTCGTTCGGCGGCTTCACGCTGCAGAACTACGTCAACGCCTACCAGCAGGCGAACTTCGGCCACACGCTGGGCAACTCGGCGCTGATCACCGTCCCTGCCGTCATCCTCACCCTGTTCCTGTCCTGCTGCATCGCCTTCGTCGTGGCCCGGTTCTCCTTCCGGTTCAACATCGCCCTGCTCGGACTGTTCACCGCGGCGAACCTCCTGCCGCCGCAGGCACTACTCATCCCGGTCTTCAAGATGTTCCGGGCCGTCCAGGTGCCGTTCTGGGTCAGTGAGTCAGGCAACCTGCTCGACAACTACTACGGCCTCATCGCCGTCAATGTCGCGTTCCAGACGGGCTTCTGCGCCTTCGTCCTCAGCAACTACATGAAGACCATCCCCCGCGAGATCTACGAGTCGGCGGTCGTTGACGGGGCGGGCGTCCTGCGCCAGTTCTTCCAGCTCACCCTGCCGCTCTGCCGTCCTCCCCTCGCGGCCCTCGCCACGCTCGAGGTGACGTGGATCTACAACGAGTTCTTCTGGGCGACGGTCCTGCTGCAGACCGGCGACAAGTACCCCGTGACGAGCTCCCTGAACAACCTGCGCGGCCAGTTCTTCACCGACAACAACCTCGTCGCCGCAGGGTCGGTGCTCGTCGCACTGCCCACGCTCATCGTCTTCTTCGCCCTGCAGAAGCAGTTCGTCTCGGGCCTCACCCTGGGAGCGACGAAGGGTTGACCTCCGGGGTGCCGTCCACTGCGTCGAACCCGGGGCAGGCTCGCAAGAGGGCTGCCGCCAGGCACCACGTGGTGGCCGGCAGGTCCGGAACCGGCTGCCGCCGCACCCATGCGGTGCCAGTGGGGGCTGGGCAGACGGGAACCGGCGGCTCCGACTGCTCCATGCCGGCTCATCGAACGTGCCGTTCGACGAGCCACCATGCCTGGACGGCGGGTCAGAGCAGGACGAGGTCGTCGCGGTGGATGACCTCACGCTCGTACTGCGGGCCGAGCTCCCTCGCCAGCTCGTGGGTCGAGCGACCCAGCAGCCGCGGCAGCTCGTTGGAGGAGTAGTTGACCAGACCGCGGGCGACGGGCCGCCCGTCCAGGCCGCAGACGTCGACGGGATCGCCGTCGGAGAAGTGGCCCTCGACGCCGACGACGCCCGCCGGCAGCAGCGACGTGCGCCGCTCGACGACGGCCCGCACGGCTCCGTCGTCGACGATCACCCGACCCTGCGCCGTCGTCGCATGCGCCAGCCAGAGCAGCCGGGAGGCCCGACGTGAGCCGGTCGGCAGGAACACCGTCCCCACGTCGCCGCCCCCAAGGGCCTCCCCGGCCCGCTCCGCCGAGGTGAGCAGGGTGGTGATGCCGGCCGCAGTGGCGATGGCGGCGGCCTCGATCTTCGTCGCCATGCCGCCGGTTCCCACCGCCGAGCCCGCACCGCGGGTGACGATGCCCTCGAGGTCGGCGGGGCCGGCGACGAGCGGGATCCGCCGCGCGCCGAGCCGTCTCGGCGGCCCGTCGTAGAGCGCGTCGACGTCGGAGAGGAGGACGAGCGCGTCGGCGCGCACGAGGTGGGCGACGAGCGCCGCGAGCCGGTCGTTGTCACCGAACCGGATCTCGTGCGTCGCCACGGTGTCGTTCTCGTTGACGACGGGCACGACCCCGAGCTCGAGGAGCCGGTCGAGGGTGCGACGGGCGTTGGCGTAGTGGCTGCGTCGGGTGACGTCGTCCGCGGTGAGCAGGACCTGCCCCACGGTCAGCCCGTGAGCCGAGAAGGCGTGCTGGTATGCCGCGACGAGGGCGCCCTGCCCGACGCTGGCCGCCGCCTGCTGGGTCGCGAGGTCGCGGGGGCGCCGCGGCAGGTCGAGGGGGCCGAGCCCGGCGGCGATGGCCCCCGACGAGACGAGGACGACCGCGTCGCCGGTGAGGCGCCGGGCCGAGAGGACGTCGACGAGGGCGACGAGGCGCTCGCGGTCGATGCCCCCGTCGGGTCCGGTCAACGAGGACGAGCCGACCTTGACGACGAGGCGTCGGGCAGCGGCGACGACGGACCGGGGGGACACGTCCGAGAGTCTATTGAGCGTCTCAGTTCTGGTCGTCGCCGCGGGCCGTGGCCCAGTGGCCGGAGCGACGCTCCGTCTCGAGCTCTGCCTGGGTCTTCTGCCGCGCGACGTAGCGGTCGCGAGCCGCCTCGCGCTTCTCGTCGCGCGAGAGCCGGCTCGGCTGGTGCAGGCGCAGGTCCGTGCCTCGCTGGCCGAGCAGCTCGGCGCCGGCCACCATGGTCGGCTCCCAGTCGAAGACGACGGCGTCGTCGGCAGCACCGATGAGGACGGTGTCGCCGGCGACCGCGCCCGCCTTGAAGAGTGCCTGCTCGACCCCCAGCCGTCCGAGCCGGTCGGCGAGGTAGCCCACCGCCTCGTCGTTGCTGAAGTCGGTCTGGCGGACCCACCGGGTCGGGCGCTCGCCGACGATGCGGTAGAGAACCCCGTCGGCGCTGTTCTCGCGGCGGACCTCGAACCCGGAGTCGTCGACCGCGCGGGGGCGCAGGACGACGCGTGGCGGGACAGCCTCGTTGAGCAGGGCCCGGGCCTCGGCGACGTGCCGGGCGAGAGCGAAGGTCAGCTCCCGCAGGCCGGTTCGGGCCACTGCGGAGACGACGAAGACGTCCAGGCCTCGGGACTCCAGGTCCTCCTTGACCAGCTCGGCCAGCTCGCGGGCCTCGGGGATGTCGGCCTTGTTGAGGATGACGACCCGGGTGCGCTCGGCAAGCGGGCGGCCACCGAGGTCGGCGTCGGGGACGTAGAGCCCGAGCTCCTCCTCGATGACCTCGAGGTCGGTCAGGGGGTCGCGGCCCGCTTCGAGGGTGGCGCAGTCGACGACGTGCGCGAGCACCGAGCAGCGCTCGACGTGGCGGAGGAACTCGAGCCCGAGACCCTTGCCCTCGTGCGCTCCGGGGATGAGACCCGGTACGTCGGCGATGGTGAACCGGGCCTCGCCCGCGCTGACGACGCCGAGGTTCGGCACGAGGGTCGTGAAGGGGTAGTCGGCGATCTTCGGCCGCGCCGCGGAGAGCACCGAGACGAGCGAGGACTTCCCAGCCGAGGGGAACCCGATGAGCGCGACGTCGGCGAGCGACTTCAGCTCGAGGGCGATGTCGAGGGCCTCGCCTGGCTCGCCGAGCAGCGCGAACCCGGGGGCCTTGCGGCGCGCCGATGCGAGCGCCTTGTTACCGAGCCCGCCGCGCCCACCCCGGGCGATGACGAACTCCGCGTCCCGGCCCACGAGGTCGACGACGATGCGTCCGGTCGAGTCCTTGACGACGGTGCCCTCGGGGACGGCCAGGACGAGGTCGTTCCCGTCGGCGCCGTTGCGCTCGTCGCCGGCCCCCGGCTTGCCGTTGCCGGCGCTGCGATGGGGGTGGTGGTGGTAGTCGAGCAGCGTCGTGGACTGCTGGTCGACCCTCATGATCACGGAGCCGCCCCGGCCCCCGTTGCCACCGTCGGGACCGCCGAGCGGCTTGAACTTCTCCCGCTTGACCGACGCCACGCCGTGCCCGCCGCTTCCGGCCGCGACGTGGAGCAGGGCCCGGTCGACGAAGCTGGTCGCCATCGCTTGCCTCCCTCCGCGGCCTCGAGGCCGGTATGCCGTGCAGCATCTGTCGCGACCGGCCCGCGTGGGCTGGGCACCGGCATACCGCGCGGTGGTGCTCCTTGGTCCTGCTGATGCTCGGGTGTGGGTGAACACCAGGTCAGACGGAAAGGGACGGGCCGTGCGGCCCGTCCCTTTGCTCGCGTCGAGGGATCAGACCTCGACCGTGTCGCGCTGAGCTGTCTCGATCTGGGGTGCCTCGATGTTGACGGTCTTGCGGCCGCGCTTGGTGCCGAACTTCACCGCACCCGCGACGAGGGCGAAGAGCGTGTCATCGCCGCCGCGGCCGACGCCGTCGCCGGGGTGGAAGTGCGTGCCGCGCTGGCGGACGATGATCTCGCCCGCGTTGACGACCTGGCCGCCGAAGCGCTTGACGCCGAGGAACTGTGAGTTCGAGTCGCGACCGTTTCGGGTCGAGGACGCGCCCTTCTTGTGTGCCATGTCAGTGCCTGCCTAAAGAGTCGAAGTCGGTGTCGAGGGTCTGGTGTCAGGCCTCGATGGCCGTGACCTTGATCTGGGTCAGGTGCTGGCGGTGACCCTGGCGCTTGCGGTACCCGGTCTTGTTCTTGTACTTGAGGATGATGATCTTGGGGCCCTTCGCCGCCTTGACGACCTCGGCGGTCACCGTGACCTTGGCGAGCGCATCGGCGTCGCTCGTGACGACCCCACCGTCGACGAGGAGGAGCGGGGTGAGGTCGACGCGCTCCCCTGCGGCGGCCTTCACCTTGTCGATGATGAGGACGTCGCCCACGGCCACCTTCTCCTGGCGACCACCAGCGCGAACAATCGCGTACACGTCAAGCTCACTCTCTACACGTTCCAGCACGGGTGATGCGCTCTCTTGGTGATCGTCACGTCGAGCTCTGCGGACGTCAGCCGTGGGCCGGGCTCGCGACGGAGGCGCAGACCGGTGGGCGCACCGAGGGTCAAGACTACCGGGTCGGGGCAGTGCGACCAAACCCACTGCGACCACACCGCCTGCGGTCAGTCTCCGGCGGCCGCCGAGGGACCGTCGTGTCCGCCGCCCGCGGCCATGGCGGCAGGCCGGGGCGGGCCCGCGGGCGCGACCACCCGGCCGCGGTGTCGGCGTCCCCGGCTCCGCGGAGGTTGCTGGGTGACGGCGACGGAGTCGAGCCCCTGGTCCGATCCGGGTTCCGGAGCGCTGTGCTCCGGAGCGCTGTGTTCCGGAGCGCTGTGTTCCGGAGCGCTGTGTTCCGGCGCGCTGTGTTCCGGCGCCTCGGGCTCGGCGAGGTGGCTCTCGTCGCCTTGCGTGTCGACGCCGCTGGGCTCGGCTCCACTGGGCTCGGCTCCGCTGGCCTCGGCTCCGCTGGCCTCGGCTCCGCTGGGCTCGGCTCCGCTGGGCTCGGCTCCGCTGGCCTGTTCGACATGGGCGTCGGCGACCCGCATCTCGGTGAGCACGACGATCTCGTGCTCGACCGGACTCTCCGCCTCCACCTCGGTGGCGACGTCGCCCGGGATGCCGTCGCTCCCGAAGTGGCTCGTGTCGGCCAGGTCGATGCTGCCGGGCTCCCCCACGCCGTCGTGACCGTGCTCGGCAGCCCTGAGGGCAGCCGCGTGCGCCGCGGCGGCGATCTGAGCCGGGGTGGGCCCGGAGGACCTCGGCACTGCGGGGGCCGGGGCGGGTGCGGCGGTCTCGGCGCTTCGACCACGCCGGGTGCTGCGGGAGGTGCCGCTGCGCGTGCTGGCCGCACCACCGGAGCCGGCCGTCCCGGCATACCCGCTGGAGGTGGCGGAGCCGCTGGACGAGCCCGCGTCGCCCTGGCCGTTGCTCCGGTCGACCGGGTCGGTGTGGACGATGATGCCGCGGCCGTTGCAGTGCTCGCAGTTCTCGGAGAAGACCTCGATGAGACCGGAGCCGACCCGCTTGCGGGTCATCTGCACGAGACCGAGCGAGGTGACCTCGGCGACCTGGTGCTTGGTCCGGTCGCGGCCGAGGCACTCGAGGAGCCGCCGGACCACGAGGTCGCGGTTGACCTCGAGCACCATGTCGATGAAGTCGATGACGATGATGCCGCCGATGTCACGCAGCCGCAGCTGCCGCACGATCTCCTCCGCGGCCTCGATGTTGTTCTTCGTCACCGTCTCCTCGAGGTTGCCGCCCGAGCCGATGAACTTGCCGGTGTTGACGTCGACGACGGTCATCGCCTCGGTGCGGTCGATGACGAGGGAGCCACCGGAGGGCAGCCAGACCTTGCGGTCCATGGCTTTGGCGATCTGCTCGTCCACCCGGTAGTGCGTGAAGAGGTCCTCCTCGCTCGTCCAGCGGGTGACCCGCTCCGCGAGGTCGGGGGCCACACTGCCGACATAGTCCGAGACCTCGCTCCAGGCCTGCTCGCCGGCGACGACGAGGGAGGTGAAGTCCTCGTTGAAGATGTCGCGGATGACACGCACGGTGAGGTCGGGCTCGCCGTGGAGCAGGACGGGCGCGGTGGCGGCCTTGCTCTTGGCCCGTCCCTTGGCCGAGCCGGACGAGTCGACCTTGGCCCCAATCTCCTCCCACGTGGCGGTGAGGCGCTCGACGTCGGCCCGCAGCTCCTCCTCGGACGCTCCCTCGGCGGCGGTGCGGACGATGACGCCCGCGGACGCCGGGACGACCTCCTTGAGGATCGCCTTGAGGCGGGCCCGCTCGGTGTCGGGCAGCTTGCGGGAGATGCCGGTCATCGAGCTGTTGGGCACGTAGACGAGGTAGCGGCCGGGAAGGGAGATCTGCGACGTCAGCCGCGCCCCCTTGTGCCCGATGGGGTCCTTGGTGACCTGGACGAGGACGCTCGACCCCGAGGAGAGCGCGTTCTCGATGCGCTTGGCCTGGTTGGCCTCGAGGCCGGCCGCGTCCCAGTTGACCTCACCGGCGTAGAGCACGGCGTTGCGGCCCTTGCCGATGTCGACGAACGCGGCCTCCATCGACGGCAGGACGTTCTGGACCCGCCCGAGGTAGATGTTGCCAGCCATGGAGACGCTGGTCTCCCGGGAGATGTAGTGCTCCACGAGCACGTCGTCCTCGAGCA
Organism: Actinomycetales bacterium; assembly: GCA_038237075.1. Taxonomy (GTDB): domain Bacteria; phylum Actinomycetota; class Actinomycetes; order Actinomycetales; family Dermatophilaceae; genus Lapillicoccus. The sequence goes on along the minus strand of JBBRZC010000063.1, from coordinate 6,925 downwards.
CCCCGATCTGGGTGCGGTCGTCCTTGTTGCGCACGACCATGACCCGCTCGACACTCTCACGGCGGGCGAGGAACTCGGCCTCCGTGATGATGGTGCGCCGGCGGCCAGCCTCCCGACCCTCGCGGCGGCGCTGCTTCTTGGCCTCCAGCCGCGTCGAACCCTTGACGCCGGTCACCTCGTCACGACGGACCTCGCGAACCCGGGTCGTCACGCCGAGTGAATCTTCACCCTCGCCCGACGACCCGCTGCGGCGGCGGCGGCGGGTGCGGCGGCGGCTCGAGCCCTCCCCCTCGGCCTCGTCGGCGGCCCCTTCGTCGTGGCTCGTGTCGCTCTGACCCGTGTCGCCGTGACCCGTGTCGCCCTGACCCGTCTCGTCATGGCTGGTGACGTCTCGGCTCGCGTCGGCGGGGCTCGAGGTGGCGGTCGACTGGTTCGAGTCGTCGCTGCTCGAGTCGTCGCGACCCGAGTCGTCGCGGCCCGCACGGCCGCGGCGGTGCGAGGTGGGGGCCTCCCCCTCACCCGGGGTAGCCAGGGTCTGCGCCGTGTCAGCGTCGTCCTCGTGCTCGCTGTCAGCGGAGCGACCGCGGCGACCCTTGCCGCCACGGCGCCGGCGTCGCCGGGGGCCGTCGGACCCCTGGTCTGCGTTGTCGTCGTCGTCGCGGCCGGACGCCTCGGGCTCGTCCGACGCCGCGGGGTCCACGCCGGCAGCCGCCTGGTCGGCGGCAGGGTGGGCGGACTGCTCGAGACCCTGGTCGATGCCGGCATCCAGAGTCTGGGCGGCGACGCGTTCTTGCGGCACCTCCGCCTTGGGAGCGGCGACCGGAGCGGAGGCTCGTCGCCGTCGCGAGGGCACGGTCGGGGCCTGGAAGACCACGCCGAAGCTGGCAACCGTGGACGCTGACGCGCCGCGCGAAGCGTCGTTCTCGTCTGCCTCGTCGGCCTCGGATGCCCGCACCGCTGCCCCGCGGCTGGGGGCGTCCGCGCTGGGGGCGTCCGGGATCGTCGCGTCGGCCTCGACACTGTCAGGGGTGGAGATGTCGGGGGTGGGGGTGTCGTCGCTGGATGCACCGGCACGGGCCGCCTCCGACTCCGCCTCGTCGGGAGCCGTGGCGGGCACGACGGCCTTGCGACTGGCGCGCTTGCGGGCCGCTTTCTTGGCGGGCTTGGCAGCTGGCTCGCTCGCGGCGGCGGCGCCGTCACCGGCGTCGGGCGTCGAGGGCGCGGCGTCCGGGGATGACCCAGCGGTAACTGCGACCGGGCTCTCGGTCGGGCTCTCGGTCGGGCTCTCGGTCGGGCTCGCAGCTGGGTTCGCGGCCGGGGCTGCCGACTTGCGGGGTGCGCGCTTGCGAGCAGCCTTCTTGGCCGGCCGTGCGGGAGCAGTCGCTCCCTCGTCGGTCACGCCGCGGTCCTGGCCAGAGCCGTCAGGCTGCCCTGAGCCATCGAAGGGAACCTGCGTCGAGAGTTCGGTCGTCATCGGGAAGTCATCATTGGGAGCCATTGGGGCGTCCTCTCCGTCATCATGCGGGAGGTGCCACACCGACCGTCTCGGGTCCATCTCGCCGCCTGCGCGGTTTACGTCGTCACCCCCGCGGTCGCGGCGGGACGGAAGTCGTCGTGCTACAGCCAGGTCAGCTCGCGGGCGTGCGCGCCACCGACTCGGTTGCCGTCGGCCTTCTAGTCGGCAGCCAGTGGGTCAGCCACCCTCGCGGTTGCGTCCTGCAGCGGACCTTGGGCCAGCCGAGTGACCAGGGGTGGTGTCAGCGGCTCCAGATCGGCGACTGCACGCAGCGCGGTCAGAATGTCGTCGGGGCGTACGACCGGTGTGGTGTGCCGTACGACCACTCGGAGTATCGCACACGAGGCGCTTCCAGACGGAACGACGTGGGGCACGGCGTGGCTCACCGTGTCGGAGGATGCCGCCCCGATCCGCACCACGGCCGACCGCACGTCGAAGGTCCGAGGGCCAGTCTTGAAGGTCCGTGTCACCTCGACCCGGTCCTGCGCCAGGAGCCGGACCGCCGCCGCCTCGAGAGTCTCGATGTCGACGTCGCGGAAGGCGATGACCCAGTCACTGGCCTGGAGCCGGTCGGCCAGGGCCCCCGGTGCGGCCTCGACCACCTCGAGCACGTCGAGGCCCGGCGGGAGCGCGTCGTCCAGCGCTGCCCGGACCGCGGTCACCGAGACCCGTTCGGTCAGCGAGATCTCGAAGTACTCCGCCTCGCTGGCGGTCCCGGTCGGGGCCGCGTTCGCGTAGGAGATCCGCGGGTGCGGGTGGAACCCCGCGCTGAACGCCATGGGCACGCCGGCTCGCCGCAGGGCCCGCTCCAGCGCCCGCTGGAAGTCTCGGGTCGAGGAGAACCGCAGCCGCCCCCGCTTGGCGTAGCGGACGCGCAGCTTCTGCACGGCCGGGGCTGGGGCCGGGCCCTCGGGAACGCGCTGGCGTGACATGGCGGGCAGGCTACGCGACGGGTGGCTCAGATGGCCGAGACCTCGTCGGGCGCGGCCGCGCGCACCGGCAGGGTCGCGAAGACGGCCGGCGGCTCGCGCCACGGCTCGGGCAGCGTCCCCGCTGCGGCTCGGGCCAGCGCGACGACGACCCGCCAAGGCGTCAGAGGCATGTCGAGGTGCCGGACGCCGAGATGGCTCAGCGCGTCGATGACGGCGTTCTGGACCGCGGGCGTCGAGCCCACCGTGGCCGACTCGCCGATGCCCTTGGCGCCCAAAGGGTTCATCGTCGTCGGCGTCTCGGTGTTCGAGACTGTCAGCGAGGGGACCTCGGTCGCTGCCGGGATGGCGTAGTCGGCGAAGGTCGCGGTCACCGGGTTGCCGTCGGAGTCGTAGCGGAACTCCTCCCACAGGGCCTGCGACATCCCCTGGGCCACCCCGCCATGCTGTTGTCCGGCGACGAGGAGGGGGTTGAGGACCCTGCCGCAGTCGTCCACGGCGACGTGGCGCAGCGGGGTGACCAGCCCGGTCTCGACGTCGACCTCGACGACGGAGACGTGCGCGCCGAAGGGGAAGGTCGCGTCGGCGGGAACGAAGTCGTGGTCCGCGCGCAGCGGGCTGCCGTCCTGCGCCGCCCGGCCGGCGACCTGCTCCCACCCGACCGCGGCGTCGGGGACCCCGCTGACCCGGAACTGCCCGTCCGTCAGCTCGATGTCGCACGGGGCTGCCTCGAGGAGAGCGGCTGCGACCTCGCAGGCCCGGGAGAGGACGGTCTCTGCGGCCCCGAGCACGGCGCTGCCTCCGACCTGAAGGGAGCGCGACCCTCCGGTCCCACTCCCGCGCGGGACGAGTGCGGTGTCGGACTGCTCGAACCTCACCTGCTCCAGCGGGATCCCGAAGCGGTCGGCGACGAGCGTCGAGAACGCCGTCGCATGACCCTGCCCGTGGGAGGAGGTGCCCGCCCGCACGGTCACCGTCCCGTCGGGCGCGACCTCGACGACCCCCAGCTCGCCCGCCCCGCCGCCGGTGATCTCGGCGTAGCAGGCGATGCCGATGCCCAGCTGGCGTACGTCGCCGCGGGTCCGGCGCCGAGACTGCTCCGCGCGCAGCGTGTCGTAGTCCGCCACCCGCAGCGCCTCGCGCAGCGGGAGGTCGTAGTCGCCGCAGTCGTAGGTCATCCCTGCCGCCGAGCGGTAGGGGAAGGCGTCGGGAGCGATGAAGTTGCGTCTCCTCAGCTCGACCGGGTCGAGGCCGAGGGTCACCGCCGCGAGGTCGACGACCCGTTCGATCATCGCGGCCGCCTCGGGTCGGCCGGCACCGCGGAACGCGCCGACCGGAGCGGTGTTGGTCAGCGCGGCCACGCCGGAGTAGTCGAGCCGGGCGATGTCGTAGACCCCCGGGGCCATGATGAAGGTCGTGCTGTCGGAGAAGGTGCCGCCGAACCCCGCATACGCCCCGCAGTCCCCGACCACCCGGCAGCGCAGCCCGGTGAACCGGCCCTGCGCCGTGAGCCCGAGCTCGACGTACTGCACCTGCCCACGTCCGTGCATCGAGAGCATCGCCTCCGAGCGGGTCTCGGTCCAGCGGACCGGGCGAGCGAGGCGACGGGCCGCAGCGACGACGACGACGTGCTCGGCCGGCAGGCCGGCCTTGCCGCCGAAGGCACCCCCGACGTGGGGCGCGACGACGCGGACCCGGTCGGGCTCGACGTCGAAGATCCGGGCGATGGCGGCGCGGGCTCCGTGGGGCATCTGCGTCGAGAGGTATGCCGTGAGCTCGTGGCGCTCGCCCGGCCCGCCCGGGACGACGAGGACGGCGTTGCCCTCCATGGGCGCCACGGCGAGGCGCTGGTTCTCGATGCGCAGCCGGACGACGCGCTCGGCACCGGCCAGGACGTCAGGGACATCGGCGCGGGTTCCTGCGGCGACGTTGCCCGGCACGTCGTCGAACTGGGTGGGGGCGCCTGGCGCGAGCGCGTCCTCCATGTCCACGACGGCGGGCAGGGGGTCGTAGTCGACGTCGACGAGCTCGGCCGCGTCGACCGCGGCGGCTCGCGTCTCGGCGACGACCACCGCGACCGCCTCCCCGACGAACCGCACCCGGTCGGTCGCCAGCGGCGGTCGCGCGCACGACGGGTTGACCTCGAAGAACGGGTACCCCGCCGGTAGGTCGAGGTCGCTCGCGGTGAAGACGGCGACGACCCCGGGAGCCCCGCGCGCAGCGGCGACATCGGCGACCCGCACCCTGGCGTGGGCCATGGGACTGCGCACGAACGCGGCGTGCAGGACGCCCGGGTGGGCGATGTCGTCGACGTAGGTGCCGCGACCGCGGACGAGGTCCGGGTCCTCGACCCGGCGGACGGCGGTCCCCAGCAGCGAGGCGGCCATGACGGCGTCAGGCCTGTGGGGGCCGGGCGGCCTTGCGCTCGGCGCTCGCCCGACGGACCATCTCGCGCCGCTCGTCGTCCTCGATCCGGGTGGCCTCCTCCAGGGTCGGGGCGGTTCCGCCGAGGCGGGCCGGGAGGTACTTGAGGTCCTCCCCCGTCAGCGGCTCGTAGCTCTCCTGGAGGCCGTGCAGCATCGTCGACATCACCTCGTGGATGCGCGTCGTCGCGGCGTCGACGCTCTCCCCCGCTGGAACGGGCAGCGGCTCGCCGATGGCGATGCTGATGGGCACGTTGGTGCGGCCGAGCCGCTTGGGATGGCCCTTCGTCCAGACCCGCTGCGACCCCCAGATCACCGTGGGGATCATCGGCACCCCGGCCTCCTGCGCCATCCGGGCGGCGCCGTTCTTGAACTCCTTGAGCTCGAAGGAGCGCGAGATCGTCGCCTCGGGGAAGACGCCGACGATCTCGCCGGCGCGCAGGTAGCGCACCGCCATGAGGTAGGAGCTCGAGCCCGCGGAGCGGTCGACGGGGATGTGCCGCATGCCACGCATGAGCGGGCCGCTGACCCGGTGCCGGAACACGGCATCCTTGGCCATGAAGCGGACCAGGCGCTTGCTCGGGACGGCGGTCAGCCCGGCATACGTGAAGTCCATGTAGCCCGTGTGGTTGATGACCATGACCGCCCCGCCGGTGCGGGGGACGCGCTCCGTGCCGGTCATGGTGAACTTGAGGCCCTGGGCGGCGAAGATGCCCCGGGCGATGCTGACGACGGACGTGTAGACCGGCTCCATGGCGACAACCTACGGGACGCCCGCCAGCGCGTCACGGGGTCGGCCGCCCACCGGGCGGACACGGCATACCGATCGGCTTGCTGACCGGCAGCGCGGGTCTGGGAGGATCGCTCCCATGACCACCGACTCCCCCGTCCGCGCCACACAGGTCCCGGAGAAGCCGTCCGTCGACGGCCTCGAGGAGAAGTGGGCGCAGGTATGGAAGGAGCAGGGCACCTACACCTTCGACCGGCAGGCCGCCCTGGCCCGCGGCCGGGCCGGCGTCTGGTCGATCGACACCCCGCCCCCCACGGCGAGCGGGTCGCTGCACATCGGCCACGTCTTCGGGTTCACCGAGGCAGACTGCATCGCCCGCTACAAGCGGATGGCCGGCTTCGAGGTCTTCTACCCCATCGGCTGGGACGACAACGGCCTCCCGACCGAGAAGCGGGTCCAGAACTACTACGGTGTGCGCGGCGACGCGAGCCTCCCCTACGACCCCGGCTTCCTCCCGGCCCAGGAGGGCGGCGAGGGGCGCTCGACGAGGGCCGGCGACCAGCAGCCGATCAGCCGGCGCAACTTCATCGAGCTGTGCGACGTGCTCACCGTCAAGGACGAGGTGACCTTCGAGGACACCTTCCGCAGGCTGGGACTGGCCTGCGACTGGGACGTCACCTACCGCACCATCGACCACCGCTCCCGCGCCGTCTCGCAGGCCTTCTTCCTGCGCAACCTCGCCCGCGGCGAGGCCTACCAGGCGGAGGCGCCGGGCCTGTGGGACGTGACCTTCCAGACCGCCGTCGCCCAGGCCGAGCTCGAGGCCCGCGACTACCCGGGCGCCTACCACCGGGTCGCGTTCCACCGCCCCGACGGCTCGCCGGTCTTCATCGAGACCACCCGCCCCGAGCTGCTCCCGGCGTGTGTCGCGCTCGTCGCCCACCCCGACGACGAGCGGTATGCCGGGCTCTTCGGCACCACGGTCAGCTCACCGCTGTTCGGGGTCGAGGTGCCGGTCGTGGCGCACCCGCTGGCCGAGATGGACAAGGGCGCCGGTATCGCCATGTGCTGCACGTTCGGCGACCTCACCGACGTCCAGTGGTGGCGCGAGCTGCAGCTGCCGACCCGCTCGGTCGTCACCCGCGACGGCCGGATCCGCGCCGAGACGCCCGAGTGGCTCGCCGCGCCGGCCGGCCGCGCCGTGTTCGCCGACATGGCGACGCGGACGACGTTCGCCGCCCGCACCGCCGTCGTCGACGCCCTGCGTGCCTCCGGCGACCTTGACGGCGAGCCCACGCCGACCCAGCGCAAGGCCAACTTCTACGAG
>JBBRZC010000062.1:0-17692 GCA_038237075.1 Actinomycetales bacterium | reverse complement strand
TGTCCCAGCCACCACGCCTTCAAGCACCACGCCGGCTGGCGCCTGACCATCACCGCCGACGGCACCTGCCAGTGGACCTCACCCCTGCACCGGACCTACACCACCCACCCCCAGGACCACCGCGACCTCGCCGCCTGACCGCCCGCCGCCGCCGCCGACTGAACGGCCGCTCGGCACCCCGCTGAAGGCAGGACACTGCCGAGCGTCCCATTCACCGCTGGTCAGGACCAGCGCGCGGAACGGGCCGCCTGACCCTCGACAAATCTGCCGAGGTGACCTCGAGCGAGGCACGGGCAGGAGGAGGGCCGCGCTCAACGAGCTGCGCCCGAGCCGCGCAGTGTGACCGAACACTCCGCCCATTGGCCGCCCACGGACGCCCACCGTGGGCGAGAGTGGTTGCTTGTGGGGCCCCGACCCGTCAGACTGTACGACGGCCTCCAAACAGGGCCCTGGAACAACGACGCCCTCGTCGTCGTTGGCCGGGGAGCCGCTCTCGACGACAACGATGTTGGTCAGGATGACGGAGACGGCCCGCAGCCTCGCTCGCGTGAGGGCCGGCGCCGAACTGACCACATTGTGTGTGTGACACGCACGAGACCCAAGGACGACAAGGAGCACGATCCTCATGGACTGGCGCGACCGCGCTGCCTGCCTGGACGAAGACCCAGAGCTGTTCTTCCCCATCGGGAACACCGGCCCGGCCATCCTCCAGATCGAAGAGGCGAAAGCCGTCTGCCGCCGTTGTGAGGTCACCGAAACCTGCCTCAAGTGGGCCCTCGAGTCCGGCCAGGACGCCGGCGTGTGGGGAGGGCTCTCCGAGGACGAGCGCCGCGCCCTCAAGCGGCGCAACGCCCGGGCCCGCCGGGCTGGCTGACAGTAGTTCCGCTCCGCGTCCCCCTGCCCGCAGGGCTGCACTACGGTGCCCGGGCTCACCCCGGTAGCGGCCGTAGCTGGGCGGTGAAGACCACCCGGGTGCCGTGCGGCTCCGAGTCGGTCCAGGTGATGCTGCCCTGGAGGTCCTGGACGAGGGACTGGACGATCTGCGTCCCCAGGCCCGATCCGGGGCGGCGACCGGGGGCCATGCCGGTGCCGTCGTCGGCGATGGTCACGGTGAGCCGCGGCGGTCTGGTGCCCTCGGTCTCGCGCCGCACATCGACCGCCACGGTGCCGCCGTGCTCGGACAGCCCGTGCTCGATGGCGTTCTGGATCAGCTCGCTGAGGATCATCGCGAGCGATGTCGCGTCCTCGGCGCGCAACCGCCCGAACGGGTCGCCGGTGCGCTCGCGCCGGATGGGCTTGTCGTAGGCCGCCACCTCGACCACCGCCCGGAAACCGCGCTGCGCGATGTCGTCGAAGTCGACGGTCTCGTCGAAACCCTGGCTCAGGGTGTCGTGGACCAGGGCGATCGTCCCGACCCGGCGGACCGCCTCCTCGAGGGCGGCCCGGCTCTGGGCGTCGGGGGTGCGTCGCGCCTGAAGGCGCAACAGGGCGGCGACCGACTGGAGGTTGTTCTTGACCCGGTGATGGATCTCGCGGATCGTCGCGTCCTTGGTGAGCAGCTCCTGCTCCCGGCGGCGCAGCTCGCTGACGTCGCGCACGAGCAAGATCGCGCCGAACCGCTGGCCGGCCTCGGTGAGGGGGATGGCGCGCATCGAGATCACCGCGCCGCGGCTGCCCACCTCAGTGCGCCACGGCTGACGCCCGGTGAGCACGAGCGGCAGGCCCTCGTCCACGGGCGAGCTGTCGCGCAGCACCGTGGTGACGATCTGCGCCAGCGAGCCGCCGATCACGTCGCCGATGTAGCCGAGCCGGTGGATGGCCGATACCGCGTTGGGGCTTGCGTAGCTGATGACGCCCTCGTAGTCGAGGCGCACGACTCCGTCCCCGACGCGGGGGGAACCGCGGCGCAGTCCCGTCGGTGCGCTGGCGTTGGGGAACTCGCCGGTCGCCACCATCCGCGAGAGGGCGTCCGCCGAAGCGAGGTAGGTCAGCTCGAGGCGGCTCGGCGTGCGCATCATGGACAGGTTGGTATGCCGCGTCAGCACGCCGATCGACCGTCCCGCCCTGACCACGGGGATGGACTCCTCGCGCACCGGGAGGTCGTCGCGCCACTCGGTGTCGCGCTCACGCACGATGCGGCGCTCGGAGTACGCCTGCTCCAGGGTGTCAGCCCGGCCGCGGGATGCCCTGACCCCGACCTGGTCCTCGAAGAAGACCAACTGGCCCGTGGTCGGCCGGATGTGGGCGACCGCCTGCCAGGAGACCTTCGACGAGCGGACCCACAGGACGAGGTCGGCGAAGGACAGGTCGGACATCAGCTGCCAGTCGCCGACGAGGAGGTGCAGCCACTCGACGTCGGCCGGCCCGAGCTCGGAGTGCTCGTGGAGGAGCTCGGCGAGCGTCGGCATGCGGGCAGCCTAACCCGGCGGCCACGCCGGGCGGCTAGCCGGCCTGGCCGCCGCCGCGAAGCACCCCGCGCAGGGTCCGCAGGGCCACCGAGAGGGCGGCGATGCCGGCGTGGTCGAGCCGCTCGATCCCGGCCAGCGCGGTCCGGGCCCGGGTCAGCGCGTCCTTGTTGGCCTCCGCCCACTGCTCGAACCGCCGCTCTGGCGGGGCGCCGCTCGTGCTCGACGCGAGGACGGAGCGGGTCAGCGAGTCGAGCACGGCATACAGGTCGTCGCGCATGGCACCTCGGGCCAGCGCGTCCCAACGGTCGTCACGGGGCAGCCTGGAGACGCGCGTGAGCATGGCGTCGATGCTGAAGCACTCGGACGAGTAGTAGTAAACACCGACGACGTCCTCCGGTGGGGTGCCCGTGTCCTCGGCGATCTCGATGGCGTCGAGGAGCGAGAAGAGGTCGAGCAGTGACGCGGCCCGCTGCGCGAAGCCCTCTGGCGCGCCGACCTTCTCGAGGTCCTGGGTCCGTCGCTCGAGGCGCTCGCGTTCGGCGCCCTGCAGCAGGTCGTGGATCTTCGGGGCGAACTCGGCCACGTGCTTCTGGAAGCGCAGGACGTCCGCGGCGACGTCGATGTTGGACGGCCGGGTGGTGAGGAACCAGCGCACCGAGCGGTCGAGGAGGCGCCGGAACTCGAGATAGAGAGCAGTCTGGGTCTGGGTCGAGACGACGTTGTCGAGCGCCTCGATGGCGGCGACGTAGGACGAGAGCCCGAACACCTCCCGACAGACGACGAAGGCGCGGGCGATCTGCTCGGTGTCGGCGCCGGTCTCCTCGGCGGCCCGGAACGCGAAGGTGATGCCGCCCCGGTTGACCATGGAGTTGACGACCGCGTTGGTGATGATCTCGCGACGCAGCGGGTGCGCCTTGAGTGGTTCGACGTAGTGCTCCCGGATCGGCTCCGCGAAGTAGTCGGTGAGGGTCTGCTGGAACCACGGGTCGTCGGGAAGGGCCGAGGGCAGGACATCCTGCTTGAGCGCGAGCTTGGCATAGGCGACGAGGACCGAGAACTCCGGAGACTTCAGCCCCAGCCCGTTCTCGTGGCGCTTGGCGAGCTCGGTGTCGCTGGGCAGGAACTCGAGGCCGCGGTCGAGGTCGCCCCGGTCCTCGAGCCAGTGCATGAGCCGGATGTGGACCGGCAGCATCGAGTCCTCCTGGGCCCGGGCGTTGCCGAGGAGCACGTTCTGCTCGTAGTTGTCGCGCAGGACCTGGGCGGCGACCTCGTCGGTCATCGAGGCCAGCAGGGTGTTGCGCTGCTTGAGGGTCATGTCGCCCTCGCGGGTCAGGCTGGTGAGGAGGATCTTGATGTTGACCTCGTGGTCGCTCGTGTCGACTCCGGCCGAGTTGTCGATGGCGTCGGTGTTGACCCGCACCCCGGCAATCGCGGCCTCGATGCGTCCGAGCTGGCTGCACCCGAGGTTGCCGCCCTCGCCGACGACCTTGACCCGCAGCTCCTTGCCGTTGACCCGGACGGCGTCGTTGGCGCGGTCGCCGATCTCGACGTTGCCCTCGGTGGTGGCCTTGACGTAGGTGCCGATGCCGCCGTTCCACAGCAGGTCGACCCGGGCGAGAAGGATCGAGCGCATCAGCGCTGCCGGGGTCAGCGTCGTCGTGCCCGGTGCGAGGCTGAGGGCCGCGACGGCTTCGGGCGAGATCGGCACGGACTTCGCCGCGCGGTCGAAGACGCCGCCACCCGCACTGATGAGGGAGGTGTCGTAGTCGGCCCACGACGAGCGCGCCAGCTCGAACAGCCGCTTCCGTTCTGCGAACGAGGCCGCGGCGTCCGGCGTCGGGTCGAGGAAGATGTGCCGGTGGTCGAACGCGGCCACGAGGCGGATGTGCTCCGAGAGGAGCATCCCGTTGCCGAAGACGTCTCCGCTCATGTCGCCGACGCCGACGACGGTGAAGTCCTCGGACTGGGTGTTGACGCCCCTCTCGCGGAAGTGCCGCTTGACCGACTCCCAGGCACCTCGGGCGGTGATGCCCATCGTCTTGTGGTCGTATCCTGCCGAGCCGCCCGAGGCGAAGGCGTCGTCCAGCCAGTAGCCGTAGTCCTGGGCGCGCCGGTTGGCGATGTCGGAGAAGGTCGCGGTGCCCTTGTCGGCGGCGACGACGAGATAGGTGTCGTTCCCGTCGTGGCGGACCACCGCAGGCGGCGGCACCGCGGACCCCGAGACCAGGTTGTCGGTGACGTCGAGCAGCCCCGAGATGAAGAGCTTGTAGGACTCGATGCCCTCCGCCAGCCAGGCGTCCCGGTCGACCGTGGGGTCCGGCAGCTGCTTGGCGTAGAACCCGCCCTTGGACCCGGTCGGCACGATGACCGCGTTCTTGACCATCTGCGCCTTGACGAGACCGAGGACCTCGGTCCGGAAGTCCTCGCGGCGGTCGCTCCACCGCAGGCCGCCGCGCGCGACCTTGCCGAACCGCAGGTGCACGCCCTCGACCCTCGGGCCGTAGACCCAGATCTCGAACATCGGCCGCGGAGCCGGGAGGTCCGGCACCTGCTTGGGGTCCAGCTTGAGGCTGACATAGGGCTTGGGGGCGCCCGAGCCGTCGACCTGGTAGTAGTTCGTGCGCAGCCCGGCGCAGATGACTCCGAGCAGGGCACGGACGATCCGGTCCTGGTCGAGGCTCTTGACCCCGTCGAGGGCGGTCTCGATCTGGGCGACGATCTCCGCGGCGGCGGCCGCACGCTCCTCCCCCGGCTCCCCGGCATACCGGCTCGGGTCGAACCGCGTCTCGAAGAGGCTGACGAGCAGGCCGGCGATGCGCGCGTTGCTGACCAGGGCGGCCTCGACGTAGTCCTGCGAGAAGATGGACTGGGTCTGGCGCAGGTACTTGGCCGCGGCGCGCAGGACGACGACCTGCCGCCAGGTCAGCCCGGCGCCGAGCACGAGCGCGTTGAAGCCGTCGGACTCGGCCTGGCCGCCCCACACGGCGCGCACCGCGTCCTGGACCAGGGTGCGCCGCGACTCCCGGTCGCTGCCCGTGCCCCACGCATCCGAGGCGGGCGCCCGCAGGCCGAAGTCGTAGACGTGGACCGTGACCCCGTCAGCCCGGTTGACCTCGTAGGGTCGCTCGTCGGTGACCTCGACGCCAAGGTGGGTGAACAGCGGCAGGATCCTGGTCAGCGACAGCGAGCCGCGACGGTAGAGCTTGAAGCGACGTTCGTTGGCCGGCGCGCCCGGCTCCTGGTACAGGTTCAGCTCGACGGAGTCCTCGGCCTCGAGCGACTCCATCCGCATGAGGTCGGCCACCGCCACGCGGGGGTGGAAGTCCTCCTTGAACGCCTCGGGGAAGGCCTTGCCGTAGAGCCCGATGAGCCGGGCCCCGGCCTCCTCGCCCTCCTGCGCGCGCGTCGCCTCGACGAGGTCCTCGTCCCAGGTGCGCGTGGCGTCGACGATCTCGCGCTCGAGGGCGGCCGTGTCGACGTCGGGGATGGTGGTGCCCCGGGCGACCCGGACCACGAAGTGCAGCCGGGCGAGGGTGGACTCGGAGACGCGCGTCGTGAAGTCGACGCCCGAGGCGCCGAAGGCGCGCCGCAGTATCGCCTCCATCTTGAGCCGGACCGCGGTGTTGTAGCGGTCCCGGGGCAGGAAGACGAGACAGGACATGAACCGCCCGTAGACGTCCTTGCGCAGGAACAGCCGGGTCCGGCGCCGCTCCTGCAGGTGCAGGACGGAAAGGGCGGTGTCGAGCAGCTGCTCGGGCTCGGTCTGGAAGAGCTCGTCTCGGGGATAGCTCTCCATGACCTCGAGGAGGTCCTTGCCCGAGTGGCTGCCGGGCGTGAACCCGGCCCGGTCGAGGATGGTGTGGGCGCGGTCGTCGAGGATGGGGATGTTGAGGATCGACTCGGTGTAGGCGCTCGACGCGAAGAGGCCGAGGAACCGCCGCTCGCCGGTCACCTCACCCGTCTCGTCGAACGTCTTGACCCCGACGTAGTCGAGGTAGACGGGACGGTGGACGGTCGACCTCGAGTTGGCCTTGGTGAGGATGAGCAGCTGCTTCTCGCGAGCCTTGTCGCGGGCCGAGGGTGTGAGCCGGGCGAAGGCGTGCACCCCGGACGGGTCGTAGCGCAGCAGGCCGAGGCCGGTGGCCGGGGTGGCGCGCAGGGCGTCCTGCCCGTCGTCCTGACGCTCCAGCGAGTACTCGCGGAAGCCGAGGAAGGTGAAGTGGTTGGCGGCCAGCCACTCGAGGAAGCGCGCCGCCGAGTCCACCTCGTCGCCTCGCAGCCCGACGGGCGGCTCGGCGCGCAGCGACGCGGCGAGGGCGACGCAGTTGGCCCGCATCTTCGGCCAGTCCTCGACCGCGTCGCGGACGTTGCCGAGGACCTTGCAGAGGCTGGCCGAGATCGCGCGGCGCTCGTCCTCGGACCCGACCCGGTCGATCTCGAGGTGGATCCACGACTCGGTCGCCAGCCCGAACTCGTCGGCCGGGTTCCTGTCGACGTCGAGGACCTCGTCGAAGGCGCCGGCCGCGTCGCGGCGGACGACGAGCTGCGGGTGGACGACGAGGTGGATGCCGCGGCCGGCCCGGTTCAGCTCAGCCGTGACCGAGTCGACGAGGAACGGCATGTCGTCGGTGACGACCTGGACGACCGTGTGCCCGCTGACCCAGCCCTGCGACTCGAGGGTGGGGTTGACGACGGAGACGTTCACCGTGCCGACGGCACGCTGGCGGGCCAGGTCCTCGTGGGCCAGCGCGGCCCCGAGCAGGTCTGCGGGCTCGCGGGCCAGCAGGTCCTCGGTCGCGACGTGCCGGTAGTACCGCTGCAGGAACGCCTCGGTCGCGCCGCCCTCGCCGCGATGGGCCAGGCCGGCGCCCAGGTGCAGCTGCTGGGTCCGTGACTGCTCGAGAGACGACGACATCCGTCTGGAGCTCCTCACCTGTGGGCCTGCGGCATGCTTCGTCGAATGCCGGACCGAGCCTATCCCTCAGCCCACATGCTGGACACCACCTGACACGGAGCACCCGGCATACCCGGGTATGCCGTGTGCCCTGGTCGCGAGGTCGGCAGCCGGAGAGCGGAGCCGGCGGTGGAGAACCCTGGGGCTGGGTGCGCGAGTCGTCCTAGGCTGTGGGGGTGACCAGGTCGGCGGGCCCCGCAGGCGGCGCGCGGGCCGGCGCGCTCGCGCGGGCCCTGTCCGCTGCGCGCGACACTGCGAGCGCTGCCGCCGAGGACCTGCTCCAGCACGTGCCGGACACCGGTGACGCGGTCACCGGCCGGGCGGTCGACGACTTCGTCGACCAGGCCGGCGACGCTCTGCGGGCGCTGGCGGAGTCGCTCGGCGAGACCATCGAGCGGCTGGCGGGCACCGGCTCTCGTGCGCTCGACGACCTGCCGCCCCGTGGCGCGCGAACGCCGGGGGGCGCGGCTGCGTCCCGGGGACCGGGGCTTCCGGACCGGCCCTCCGGGCGCGGCTGGGGGTGGTGATGCACGGCATCCCGGGCGACCCGAGCTCCTGCTCACAGCTGGGGGGTGTCCTGCGCCAGCAGGCGGCCCGTCTCGTCGCCGAGCGCGCCGCGCTCGAAGGCCCTCTGGCGGCCCTGCGTCGGGGGACATCCACGGACCCGGAGCTCGCGTCGGTGGCCGCGCGGGCGGCCGCCGACCTGGGGCTTTTCGAGACCGTCGTCGACCGGCTCGACGAGACCGGGGCGGCGCTGCAGCGCTACGCGCAGGAGCTCGCGGAGGTCAGCGAGGAGCGGCGTCGGCTGGACGCGTCGGCGCGGGCCGTGGGGCTCGCCCTCGAGGGGCTGCGGGTCGTCGAACCGTGGGGCCTGTCGTCGACGGACGCCGTGGCCGACCGACAGTCGGCCCTCCCGGAGCTGCAGATGCGGGCGGACCGGCTGGCGAGCCAGCTCGGGCGGGCCCGGGCCGCGGTGCAGCGCACGACCCGGGAAGCGACCGGCGTCCTCGGGCGCGCCGCCGCAGAGCGCCGTCGGGCGACGGGGACCTGACCGGCTCCGGTCGCGGGCGCGGGTCGGGGGCGAGACCGGACGGTGGCCACCTCAGGGCTGGGCGCGAGGGCCAGCCGATACGGTGGCCGCATGCATATCACCAAGACCTTCGAGTACGCCGCGCCCCCGGCGCGGGTCTTCGCCATGTTGGCGGACCCGGCTTTCCAGGCTCGGAAGTGTGAAGCCACGCACCCGATCAGGCACTCGGAGTCGGTGACCCCGAAGGGTGACCAGACCGAGCTCGTCACGCGGCGGGTGGTGGCGACCGACAGCTTCCCGGACTTCGCGAAGTCGATGATCGGGGCCCAGATCGCTATCACCGAGACCATCATGTGGAGCCGCGCCTCGGTCGACGGGTCACGGACGGGCACCATCTCGCTCGGCATCGGCGACGCGCCGATCCGGATGACGGGGACGATCCGGATGGCCCCGTCCGCCGTGGGCACCCGCATCGACATCGACGGCGACCTCAAGGCCAAGGTTCCGCTCATCGGCAGCCGGATCGAGAAGGCGGCCGCCCCCTCGATTGTCGACGCCATCGACACCGAGCACGAGGTCGGGCAGGCCTGGCTCGCCGGCTGAGCTGGCTTGCCGGCTCACTGCTCAGCGCATGTGCGGGTACTCGTGCGAGGTGGGCGGGTCGAAGGTCTCCTTGATGGAGCGGGCGCTCGTCCAGCGGAGCAGGTTCTGAGCTGCCCCGGCCTTGTCGTTGGTCCCCGACGCGCGGCCCCCGCCGAACGGCTGCTGCCCGACGACCGCACCGGTGGGCTTGTCGTTGACATAGAAGTTGCCGGCCGCGAAGCGGAGCCGCTTCGTGGCGTCGGCGATGGCGATGCGGTCCTGGGCGATGATCGACCCGGTCAGGGCGTAGGGCGCGAAGGACTCCATCTGGTCGAGGACGGCGTCATAGCTCGCGTCGGGGTAGACGTGCACCGAGAGGATCGGACCGAAGTACTCCGTGCGGAAGGACTCGTCCGTCGCGTCGGAGATCTCGAGGACCGTCGGACGCACGAAGTAGCCCTCCGAGTCGTCGTAGGTCCCGCCGGCGACGACGGTGACCTTGGACGCCCGCTTCGCACGGTCGATGGCCGCCGCGTTGCGCGCGAAGGAGCGGTCGTCGATGACGGCGCCCATGAAGTTGGAGAAGTCCGTGACGTCGCCCTGCGGCAGCCCCTCGACGATCGCGGCCAGGTCGGAACGGATCTGGCGCCACAGTGAGGCCGGCACGTAGGCCCGCGACGCCGCCGAGCACTTCTGCCCCTGATATTCGAACGCCCCGCGGACCATCGCGGTCCGCAGCACGTCCGGGTCGGCCGACGGGTGGGCGAGGATGAAGTCCTTGCCGCCGGTCTCCCCCACGAGCCGGGGGTAGGTTCGGTAGCCGGTGAGGTTGGCGCCGACCTCCTGCCAGAGGTGCTGGAACGTCGGCGTGGACCCGGTGAAGTGGATGCCCGCCAGATCAGGGGCGGCGAGGGCCACCTTCGAGACCTCGAGACCGTCGCCGGTGACGAGGTTGACGACCCCGGGCGGCATACCCGCCGCCTCGAGGATCTCCATGGTCAGCTGCGCGGCCAGCTGCTGCGTGGGCGACGGCTTCCACACGACGGTGTTACCCATGAGCGCGGGGGCGGTCGGGAGGTTGCCGGCGATGGCGGTGAAGTTGAACGGGGTGATGGCGTAGACGAAGCCTTCGAGCGGCCGGTGGTCGGTGCGGTTCCAGATGCCCTTGGCGTTCAGCGGCGGCTGGTCGGCGAGGATCTGCCGGGCGAAGTGGACGTTGATGCGCCAGAAGTCGATGAGCTCGCACGCCGCGTCGATCTCGGCCTGGTAGCAGGTCTTGCTCTGGCCGAGCATCGTCGCCGCGTTGAGCCTGGCACGCCAGGGCCCCGACAGGAGCTCGGCGGCCTTGAGCAGGACGGCAGCCCGGTCGTCGAAGGACAGCTCCCGCCACCCCGGCGCGGCTGCCCTTGCCGCCTCGACTGCGGCCTTCGCGTCCGCATGCGTCGCGTTGCGCAGTGTGCCGAGGACCTTGCGGTGCGCGTGCGGCTGACGCACGTCGATCTTGCGACCGCCGCCCATGACCCGCCTGCCGCCGATGGTGTGCGGCAGCTCGCGCTGCTCCCCGTCGAGCCGCGCCAGCGCCACCTCGAGCTCGGCCCGCTCGGCGCTCCCCGGGGCGTAGTCGAGCACCGGCTCGTTGGCGGGGCTGGGGACCTGGGTCACGGCGTCCATGGCGAGGGAGTCTCCTACCGGGTTGGGCTCGGCATCGGGGTCGGCGTTCGGGTCGGCCCTCGGGTCGGCGGCCGGGCACCTATGGTGGCACGTATGCCGTCTCCTCAGCGCAGCGGTGACATCGTCCTCCACCGCTTCGGCCGCACCGACGCCGCCGCCCCGACCCTCGTCCTCCTGCACGGGCTCACCGACTCGGGGCACTGCTGGCCGGACGCTGCGCGCCGGTGGGCCGGCTCCTACCGGGTCCTCGCCTGGGACGCCCGGGGCCATGGTGGGTCGCCCCGGTTCGACGACCCAGAGCTCGTCGCAGGCGTCGGCGAGACGCATCTCGGCGACGCCCTCGAGCTCCTGCTGGCCCTCGCCGACGAGGGAGTCGAGCGCCCGGTCCTCGTCGGGCACTCGATGGGTGGCGGCACCGCCGCCGCCGTCGCGGCGACCCGACCCGACCTTGTGCGCGGCGTGCTGCTCGAGGACCCCGCGCTCGGCTGGCCCGCCGACGACCCGCCGGCCGGGCGCGCCCGCCAGGCCATGGCCGCGGACCGGGTCGCCGAGGCGCGGGAGACGAGAGCCGACCCCGACCGCGCCCTCCGCCGGTGCCGGGCGGAGAACCCGGACTGGCCGGAGGTGGAGTACCGCCCGTGGCTCGAGGCCAAGCTCCAGACCGACGAGCGCGTCCTCGCCGACGAGGTCGTCACGGTGCGAACCCCGCGGCTCGAGGTCGCCGCCGCGGTCGCCACCCCTGCCCTGGTCGTCACCGGCGACGGGGACGTCATCATCGAGGGCGAGCTGCTCGAGCGGCTGCGCACCCCGCGCTACGCCCACCTCGCCGTCGAGGTCGTCCGCGGCGCCAACCACAGCGTGCGTCGTGGCCGCCCGGATGCGTTCCACGCCGTCGCCGACCCGTGGCTGGCTGCGCTGCTGCGGTGACCGCCTGACTGACCGCCTGGCTCAGGGCAGCAGCAGGCACGAGTCACCGAACTCGTGCCACAGGTAGCCCTCCTCCACCGCCGCGTCGTAGGCCCGCTGGCTCAGCTCGGGCCCTGCAACCGCCTCGACGAGGTGCAGGTGCGACGCCGCCGGGTCGTGCCAGCCGGTGACGAGGCCGGACACCAGCCGGGGCTGCCGACGCGGCCCGAGCACGAGGTCGGTCCACCCCGACCGGGCGACGGCGTGGCCGGCGGTGTCCAGGGCCGACTCGAGCGCCCGGGTCACGGTGGTGCCCACGGCGACGACGCGGTGGCCGCCGGCGCGGGTGGCGTTGACGAGGCGCGCGGTGCTCTCCGGCACGCGGAACCGCTCCGGCTGCGGCGGCTCCCCCGCCTCCTGCGACGACACGCCGGCGTGCAGGAGCACCGGCGCCAGTGCGATGCCGCGGGTCAGCAGGTCGAGGACCACCTCGGGCGTGAACGGCCTTCCAGCGCTTGGCATCTCGGCGCTTCCGGGGTGCCTCGCGAAGACGGTCTGGTATGCCGTGAGCGGCAGCCGCCGTGACAGGTAACCGTAGGCGACCGGCCGGCCGACGGCGCGCAACGCCGCCTCGAGGGCGCCCGGGTCGTCGACCCGGCCGACCCAGAGCCGGTTGCCCTTGCCGGTGGGTGAGGCCGGGGCGCCGGCGACGGGGTGACGCAGCCGGATCGCGACGTCCGTTCCGACGCGGAGGACGTCGCCGGGGGTGTGGTCGAGGACGGACCGGGCGCCCTCCGGCGCGGTGCGCACCTCGAGGACCCACTCCCCGCCGCCGAGCGGGGTGGCCAGGTGAAGCACGCGCGCGGACCCGTCGGACGTGCGGGCGTCGACCTCCGCCGCGACGGTGGCCGAGGTGTTGACGACGACGAGGTCTCCCGGGTCGAGGTGCTCCGCCAGGCGGGCGAACGTCGTGTGGGTGACGCCGCCGGGTCGGGCCACGAGGAGACGCACGCCGTCCCTCGCCAGGCCCCGGTCCTCGGGAGGGCTCGCCGCCGTGAGGTCGCCCGGGAGCGTGAACCGGGTGCGCGGGGAGGCGAGGGCGGTCATCGGACCCCTCCCGTGGCGCGGAGGTCACCCGCGGTGCGCAGGTCGCTCGCGACGAGCCGACCGCTGGGCGGTCGGTCGGCGACGAGCCGCAGGAGCACCGGGACGACGCTCTCCGGGTCGGGGCGGTCGCCGATGTCCTCGCCCGGGAACGCGGCCTGGTGCATGGCCGTGCGCATGTCCCCGGGGTCGACGGCATACACCGACAGGTCGGGGTGCTCGGCGGCCAGGGTGAGAGCGACATGGTCGAGGGCCGCCTTGCTGGCGCCGTAGGAGCCCCAGGTCTCGTAGTGCCCGACGGCCGCGTCCGACGAGATGGTGAGGATGACGCCACGGGCGCGAGAGAGGGCGGGCAACAGGAGGGCGGTCAGCGCGGCTGGCGCCACGACGTTGGTCTCGAGGACGTCGCGAAGGTGCTCGGGCGTGGTCGCCGCGAGGGGCGCCAGCCCGCCGCGGCCGAGCGTGCTGGCGTTGTGGACCAGCAGGTCGAGCCCTGAGTCGGGGACCAGCCGGGCGAGCCGCTCCCGGTGCGCGGGGTCGGCGACGTCGCCCGCGAGCACCTCGACGGTGGTGAGGCGGCGCAGCTCCTCGGCGACGGCGGTCAGAGCCCCCTGTCCCCGGGCGTCGATCACGAGGTGCCAGCCGGCGGCGGCGAGAGCGCGGGCGAGAGCCCGGCCCAGACCGGCAGAGGCGCCGGTCACGAGTGCAGTGGACACGAGTGCAGTGGACATGAGTGCAGTGGACATGAGGTTCCTTCCGGTGGATGCGCTCATACTTCATGTTGAAGTCAACTTGAAGTCAAGTAGTCTGGATACATGAACCGAACCCGTCGCATGACGTCAGCAGACCTCCTCACCGTCTCCGAGGTCGCGGCGCGCAGCGGGCTCGCGGCGTCAGCCCTGCGCTTCTACGAGGCCCAGGGCCTCATCGAGGCGCAGCGCACGGCGGGGAACCAGCGGCGCTACCCCCGTGAGGTGCTGCGCCGGCTGGCCTTCGTCAGAGCGGCCCGCAACATCGGGCTCGGCCTCGACGACGCGCGTCGCGAGCTCCACCTGCTCCCCGGGAACCGGACGCCGAACAGGTCTGACTGGCAACGGATCTCGCGCGACTGGAGGGGCCGTCTCGACGAGCAGATCGCGGCGCTCGAGAAGCTGCGCGACGGCCTTGACTCGTGCATCGGCTGCGGGTGCCTCTCCCTGACGCGCTGCACCATCTCGAACCCGAGGGACGTCATGGCCGGGCAGGTCCCGGACGGCGCGGCATACCTGCCGCCGATGCTGCGGCGCAACGTCTGAGAGCGAGCCGGCACCGCCGGATGCACACCGCCGGCGCGACCCTCAGCCGATGATCCGCAGGACCTCGTTCAGCTCGGTGGCGTCGTACCAGAGCATCTCGGGGTCGCCGCCCGTGACGGGCGTGGTCCCGTCGTCGACGTGTAGCGAGACGACCCGGCGCAACGGGATCGGCCGGGTCAACCGCACGGCCGAGTGGGGCTGCGGCGGGGAGGCGAGCGCCTCGACCCAGTCGGGCTCCACGTCGGCCGCGAGGACGAGTCGCGGGGCGAGCGGCTCGGTCAGGCCCAGTGCCGCGCGGGAGGCGTCGAGGAAGGCGAGGTACTCCAGCTCCTCCTCGTCGGCTCCGGGGTGAGTGCGCTCGAGCATCGACGTCACCGCGAACGCGTCCCTGCCGGGGGACCCGTCGGCGCCTTCGGACCCGTCAGCCCCGTCAAGCTCCCCCGTGCCGGCGAGCCGTTGCAGGCCGCTGCGCGAGAGGGGCACGTAGATCCGGGTCTGGCGCATACGGTGCCTCTCTCACGGCTCGATGGCGTCGCGGTCCGCCGCCCATGGCAGCGTAGCCGGGTCCGCGAGGGCCGCGAGGGACGTGCGCAGCGACGTCCTGATGACCCCGGGGCGGCGGCTGACGTCCATGAGGTTGCCGCCGATCGCCTCGAGGTCCTCGCGGCCCGGGCCGATCATGGTCACCTCCGTGCCCTCGGCGTGCACCGTCGCCATCTCGCGGAGCGCCCGCGCGGTCACCCTGGCCCGCCACTGCCGCTCGATCCTCGTCGTCATCTGGGTCGGGCTGTCGGTGTCGAAGGAGACCTGGGGCGCGAGGACGTAGACCTCGTCGAGGCCGAGGCCCGTCATGAGGTCGAGGTTCGTCGACGACCACGTGCCGCCGTCGATGTAGCGTCGTTCACCGATGCGCACGGGCTGGTACCAGCCGGGAATCGCGCACGACGCCATCACCGCCTCGGCCACGTCGGCCGCCGGCGCCCCCTCGCGCCCGAAGGCCGTCCTCGCCCCGAGGTCGTAGTCGAAGGCCACCACGGTGAGTCCGTCACGGGCGACCCACCCCGAGGGCACCACGTGGCGGATCATCGCCCCCACGGTGTCGAGCCGCCCGCGTCCCTCCGGCATCAGGGCGGCGAGCACCGCGGTCGGGGGCAGCTGGCGCAGCTCGCGGATTCCCTTGCGCAGCAACACTGGTGAACCGAAACCGGCACGGGGCGCCGGTGGCCGGTCGCCGCCCGTGCCCTTCTCGTAGCTCCAGGAGAAGCCCTCCAGCGGACCGGACCGGACGCGCCGCCCGAGCTGGTGGGTGCGCAGGTCGGCCACGGTCACCCCGGCCGCGAGGAGCGTACAGAGGACCGAGCCGGCGGACGTGCCGACGAGCTCGTCGAAGGATCGGACGTCGAGCCCCGTCCGCACCTCGAGCGCGGTCAGCGCGCCCACCGTCCACGCTGCCCCGAGCACGCCCCCGCCACCGAGGACGAGGCCCCGGCGGGTCATCGAGCCGAGTCCCGCCCCGCGGTGAGCTCGGCGAGGGAGTCGACGATGCACTGGCCCAGCACCTCGACGTCGGGCATGGCGTTGCGGTCGGCATTGAGGCCGAAGAAGACCCCGCCGTCGTAGGACGTCAGCCCGATGGCCAGTGTCTGCCGCCGCGCGAGCGGCATCACGGGGTAGGTCGAGAGCATCGGCGCTGCCCCGGCATACAGGGTGCTCTGGGGCCCGGGCACGTTGGTGATCATGACGTTGAAGAGCCGCCGCGACATCGCGCTGCCGAGGCGCGCCCCGAGCGAGTGGAGCGTCGGCGGGGCGAACCCCGCCAGGCCGACGAGGCGCTCGGCGCCGACGGCCTGCCCGCCCTCCATCTGCTGGCGCATCGAGAAGGCGATCTGGTGCAGCCGCATGGAGGCCCCGGGCTCGCCCACCGGCAGGTCGACGAAGCAGGCAGTGAGCCGGTGCCCCTGGCCCGCGCCGACGGCGTCGGTCTCGACGCTGACGGGGACCATGGCCCGAACCACGGTGCTCGGGTGCACCGCCTCGCCACGGGTGAGCAGCCAGGCCCGGAACGCCCCGGCCACGGTGGCGAGGACGACGTCGTTGATGGCGACGTCGTCGGCGTAGGCGCCCCGGGTCAGCCGCGAGCGCACCTTGCGGTAGTCGTCGAGGTCGGTGCCGACCATGACGAAGCGCCGGGCTGCGCCGATCTCGGCGTTGAGCGGCGACGTCGGAGCGGGGCGGGCCGCACCACGCACGACCGTCGAGACCAGGGAGCCGAGGCCGTTGAGCACCCGCCCGCCGACGTCCCTGACATCCCCGAGCCCGTCGCGCACGACGTCGATCACCTGCCCCGGCATGAAGATGGCGTCCGTGAGGGCGTCGCCGACGAGCTGGAGGTCGGTCGGCTCGCGGTGCGGGCGCCACGTGTCCGGCGGCTCGTCCTCGTAGCCGGGCTCGTCGCGCACGAGGAGCTGGGCGACGTCGACGCCGTTGACCCCGTCGACGAGGGCGTGGTGGGTCTTGCTGATGATGGCGAAGCGGCCGTGCTCGAGCGCCTCGACGAGGTAGACCTCCCAGAGGGGGCGCGACCGGTCGAGGGGGCGCGGCTGGATCCGGGCGACGAACTCCTCGAGCTGCTCGTCGGTGCCGGGCCGCGGGAGCGCCGAGCGGCGCACGTGGTAGCTGAGCTCGAAGTTCTCGTCGTCGACCCACACGGGGTTGGCCAGCCGCCCCGGCACCTCGCGGACCTTCTGCCGGTAACGGGGTAGGTGGGCGATCCGGCTGGAGATGAGGGCCAGGAGCCGCTCGTAGTCGAAGCCGTCCTGGGGGGGGTGGAAGACCATGACCGACCCCACGTGCATCACCGTCGTCGGCTCCTCGAGGTAGAGGAAGGACGCGTCGAGGGAGCTCAGCCGATCGGGCACGCGCTCATGTTCTCAGACCCCGGGTTCGTGGACCGGTTTCGGCCCGGCACTGGGTCCCAACTCACAGCGCCGCGGCTTCACGCACGTCCGGTATGCCGTCAGCAGCGGTCCGCTTCGACCCCCTCGACCCTGCGCTCGCACCCTCACCGCGGGGCGGCGAGTCGGTCGGCGAGCCGATCCAGCCCTGCCCTGACGAACCGGCCGTAGCCGTCGTCCTCCAGGGACCCCACAGCGGCCAGCCCTGCCTCGAGGTGCTCGCGGGCCCGGTCGAGATCGCCGAGCCGGCGGTAGCAGTCGCCCAGGTTGAGGTGCAGCGACGGGTAGAAGCCGGCAACCGGGCTCGTCACCCCGGCCAGCGCGGCGCGATCGTCGGTGACCAGGTCGGCAGCAGCCAGCGCCCTGGAGTCCCAGACCAGCTCCTCGCGCACGTCGTCCTGGACGTCGGCCATCGAGTGCGAAAGCGCACACCGGTGGAACGGGTCGCCCTCCTCGGCGCCGATGTCGCTCCACACCTGCGCGAACAACCGGCGCGCCGCCTCCCGCTCACCACGCTGACCCAGCGCGATCCCCTCACCGATGCGCGCCATCGCCTCGTCCGGCTCGCCCACGGGTGTCCTCCCTCGTGCCTCTCTTGCACGGCCATCACGACCTGTCACGGCCGACCAGACGGCTGCCCGCCCAGGACCGGCTCAACGGTGTCGCATCAGCCGCCGGTGGGTCGCGCACGACAGGCGTGCCGGGGCCGCACGCATCAGCGCCACCTGCCCCGGCGGGACGCCGCGACCGGCACCCGGCCGACCTCGGCGGCCAAGGCCCGCACCGCC
>JBBRZC010000061.1:0-17861 GCA_038237075.1 Actinomycetales bacterium | reverse complement strand
TGCTCATCGGGATCGGGTCCTTCCTCGGGGGCATTGTCGGGGCCCGGGTCGGCCGGCGTATCCCCCCGGCGCTGCTGCGCGCCCTGATCGTCGCGATCGGCGTCGTCGCGATCGTCAAGCTCGTCTGGTTCTCCTGATGCCGGTGCGTATCACGTCACTGAACGTCACGGGGCCCGATGTCACGGGGCCCGATGTCCCGGGGTGGGACCCGCGGCTCGCCGACTACGTCTCGCTCACCGACGTCGCACTGCGCCGTCGCACCGAACCCGAGCGCGGTCTCTACATCGCCGAGTCGGAGAAGGTCATCCGCCGCGCCCTCGCGGCCGGCCACCGCCCGCGCTCGTTCTTCATGGGCCGCCGGTGGCTGACCGACCTCGCGGACGTCGTCGCGGCGGCGGAGGCGGACGGCATACCCGTCTTCGTGGGGGATCACGACGTCATCGAGCAGCTGACCGGCTTCCACCTGCACCGGGGCGCGCTCGCCGCGATGCAGCGGCCGGTCGCGCCCGCGATGGCCGACCTCCTCGCGGACGCGTCGCGGGTCCTCGTCCTCGAGGACATCGTCGACCACACCAACGTCGGAGCCGCCTTCCGCAGCGCGGCAGCACTCGGAGTCGACGCCGTGCTCGTGACCCCGCGCTGCGCAGACCCGCTCTACCGGCGGGCGATCAGGGTGTCGATGGGCACCGTCTTCCAGGTCCCGTGGACCCGGATCGACCCCTGGCCGGGGGGCATCGACCTGCTCCACGAGGCGGGGTTCACCGTGGCCGCGCTCGCGCTCGAAGGCGACTCGGTCGGGCTCGACGAGCTCGCCGCGGATCCTCCCGACCGGCTGGCCCTCGTGCTCGGCACCGAGGGCGACGGCCTCTCGCGGCGCACCGTTGCGGCGGCCGACCTCACCGTGCGCATCCCGATGGCCGGGGGCGTCGACTCGCTCAACGTCGCGGCGGCCGGCGCCGTGGCGATGTGGGCGCTGCGCAACCGGTGACCAGCCGGCACGACTGAGCACGTCACCCGCGCGGCGGCTCAAGCAGGACGAGGGCCGACACGAGCCGGTCGAGCTCGGCGGCCGGGTCGGCGCACAGCCCCCCGTGCCGCGGCCCCGGCTGGACGACGGTCGAGCGGGGAGCGCTCAGCCACCCGAACCGCCGGCCCAGGCTGCCGAGGTGCGGCAGCCCCGGCCCCGTCTCGCCGCGGCATACCGCCTGGATCGTGCAGAGCATGTCGTCCACCGCGGTGAGGTCGACGCCGGGGGCGACGGCGCGCAGCCGCGCCTCCTCGAGATGGAACTGCGCCGCGAGGAAGTCCACGGCCTGCGCGAAGAGGACGACGCCGACGTTGAGGAACTCCTCGCGCTCGACGCGGGGCACGCAGCGCAGGGTGACGTACTGATAGCCGACGGGCGGCCCCGGGCGGGTCACGGCGCCGCCCGCGGCAGCCACGAGCGCGGGCTCGCGAGGCGGGCCATCAGCATCTCGACGTATGCCGTGCGCACGGCAGCAGGGTCCGGCAGCGCGGCGGTCGGCTCGAGCCACTCGTCGGGGACGAGGTCGACGACGGCGCGCACGGTCGCGGGGGTCAACGCCGCAGCGAGCTCGTCGTGCACGGAGGCCGGGTCGTCCGCAACCTCCAGCAGGACGTGGGTCGACGCGTCGAAGGCCTGCGCGGCGAACCGCTCCGGGTCGGGAGGGCGGCTGGGCCACGAGTGGTGGAAGTACAGCGCCGCCCCGTGGTCGATGGCCCACGTGCGCCGGTGCCACACGAGGAGGTTGGGGTTGTTCCACGTCCGGTCGACGTTGGCGGTGAAGGCGTCGAGCCAAAGGATCCGGGCCGCGGCCTCGCCGTCCGGTGGGTGGGAGCCGTCGTAGCCGAAGGACCCCGGCAGGAAGTCGACGCCGAGGTTGAGGCCGACACTGGCGGTGAGCAGGTCCTGGACCTCCTCGTGGGCCTCGTAGCGGGCGATCTGCGCGTCGAGGGTGACGAGCGCGAGCCGTGGCGTGGGGATCTCGAGCAGCTGGGCGACCCCGCTGACGAGGATCTCCGCGACGAGGGCCTTGAGCCCCTGCCCCGCACCCCGGAACTTCAGGACATAGATGCCGTCGTCGTCGGCCTCGACGATGCCTGGGAGCGAGCCTCCCTCGCGGAGCGGGGTGACGTAGCGGGTCGCGTTGATCTGCTCGAGCACGGCCGAAGCCTAGGCGACGGAGTCGGCGAGCGGCTCGCGGCGCCGCTCCAGCCAGGCCATCATGGGGGTGACCGCCACCCCGTGGACGAGCACCGAGAGCGCGATGGTGAAGGTCACCGTCGACCACAGCCAGCGCTCGTCGGAGAAAGTCTCGCGTCCGGCGGCATACGCCAGGTAGTAGATCGAGCCGATGCCGCGCACGCCGAAGAAGGCGGTGACGAGCCCCTCGCTGCGGGTCATGCCGCCCACCTCATGGCGGGTGCGCCGGCGCACCTCGAGGGCGACATAGCCCGCGACGGGCCGGATGACGAAGACGAGTGCCACGGCCACGAGCACGCCCCGCCAGTCGAGCGACCTGAACAGGCCACGGGTCATCGCCATGCCGATGACGAGGAGCACGAGGAGGGTGAGGATCCGCTCGAGGCGCTCGACGACCCCGTGCATCGCCCCGTGGTAGCCGTGGGTCGGGTCGGCCGACCGCACCGTCATCGCACAGGCGAAGACGGCGAGGAAGCCATAGCCGTGGACGAGCTCGCCCATCCCGTATGCCGTGAACAGAGCGGCGATGACGAGGAGCGGCTCACCGCGCTCGGCCAGCCGCAACGACTTCCTGGGCGCCCGGAACGCGGCGGTGGCGAGCACCCGGCCGACGCAGAACCCGACGGCGACGCCGAGGACGATGCGGCCGACCAGGTCCCACCCGACCCAGCGCAGGCCCCAGCCGCCGACCGACCCCATCGCGGCGGCGAGCAGTGCGGCGTGGACGAACGGGAAGGCGAGCCCGTCGTTGAGGCCCGCCTCCGAGGTCAGCGCGAACCGCACCTCGTCGTGCTCGTCGATCTCCTCGTCCTTGCCGAGCCCGTCTCCCGTCGCGACGCGGGGCCCCTCGACCTGCACGTCGGACGCGAGCACGGGGTCGGTCGGGGAGAGGGCCGCCCCGAGGAGCAGCGCACTCGCCGGGGCGAGGCCCAGGCCCCACCAGCCCAGGACGGCGACGGCACCGATGGTCAGGGGCATCGCGACGAGGAGGAGCCGCCAAGTCGGGGACCAGCGCTGCCACGACCCCCGGTCGCGCAGGCTGAGCGGCCGGTCGAGAGCCAGGCCGACCCCCATGAGGGCCACGAGCACGGTGAGCTCGGTGAAGTGCTCGACGATGCTGCGCTGCGCGACGGGGTCGATCCTGAGGTCATCGGCCAGCGGCGAGAGGCCGACGAGCATGCCGAGGCCGACGAGCACCATGGGCGCCGACAGCGCGAACCGGGCCAGTGCGGTGGGCAGCACGACCGCCAGGAGGAGGGAGAGCCCCAGGACGAGGTAGACGGCGGCGGTCATACGCGCTCCACGGTCGCGGTCGCCGGCCAGCGCCGGGTCACCGCGAAGGCGATGAGGAGGTACCACAACGAGGCCGCCGCGAGCACGGCATACGAGCGGCCGTCGGCGGGGAGAACGACTGCCGCCAGGGCCGTCGCGGCGACGAAGACGGCGTTGAAGAGGACGTCGTAGAGGGCGAACACGCGACCCCGGTAGACGTCGCCGACGACGCGCTGGATGGTCGTGTCGACACAGATCTTGACGCCCTGGGTGGTGAGGCCGAGCCCGAGGGCCGAGACGACGATGCCCCAGCGGGTGAACAGAGCCGCGGGGAAGACCTGCATCACGGCCGCCACGACGCTGAGTGCGCAGACGTAGACCCGCATGCCGTGGCGGCGTGTCATCGACGGGGTGAGCAGGGCCGCAGCGGCGAAGCCGACCCCGGACGCGGCGACCGCGGCGCCGACCCCGGCCATGCCGGCGCCGACGTCGGAGCGCTCGAGGTGGTTGCGGAAGAGCAGGATCGTCCCGACGATCATCACGCCGTAGGGCAGCCGGCTCGCCGCGACGACTCCGAGGGCCAGCCGTCCGAGCGGGGGGAGATGGTGGGCGGCGTCGACGAGCCCGCTCACGACGTTGCCGAGCGCGTCACGGACCGCCCGGTCGACGCCCTCGAGGTCAGGGCCGAGGTTGGGCAGCCCCGAGGCAAGCCACGCCGACAGGAGGTAGGCGACGGCCCCGACGACGAGCACGACGCCGTCGCTGTGTGTGACCGCGTGGATGGCGCCCCCCAAGGCGAGCCCGGACAGGTAGGCGAGGGTCCCGCAGGTCGGGGATACGGCGTTGGCGGTGACGAGGAGCTCGCGCGTGACGACGTGCGGCAGCCCGGCGGAGAGTCCGGCCAGGAGGAACCGGTTGACCGAGAACGCGGCGAGGACGAGAAGGTAGAAGAGCCAGCCGATGTCGTCGCGGGCCACGAGCACGGCGACACCGAGGAGCATGACGGCCCGCACCGCGTTGCTCCACATGAGGATGCGACGCCGCGGCCAGCGGTCCAGGAAGACCCCCACGAACGGGCCGAGGAGGGTGAACGGCAGGAGGATCGTCGCGAAGGCCACGGCGATGGCGCCGGCCGTGGGAGCCCGCTCGGGCGAGAAGAGGACGGTCGCGGCGAGGGCGACCTGGAAGATGCCGTCCGACCCCTGCGAGACCAGCCGCACCCCGAAGAGCCTGCGGAACCCCGAGAACCGCAGCAGCGCGGCGAGGTCCCGGAAGAAGGTCACCCGGGAAGCGTAGGCGAGCGCACTTGCTGCCCACGACCACCCGACCAATCCGGTGGCAGCCCTGCCGCGAACACCGGCTAACCACACGTGGAGGAGCCGAGATGAAGACCATCGCCGTGGGCGCGACGGCGCCCGACTTCAGCCTTCCCGACCAGCGGGGGCGCATCCACCGGCTGTCGGTCCTGCTGTCGGTCAGCCCCGTCGTGCTGTTCTTCTACCCCCTCGCGGGCTCGATCGGGTGCGCCGAGGAGGTCAGGCACTTCCGGGACCTCGCCGGGGAGTTCGCCGCCGCCCGGGCCCAGCGCGTCGGCGTCAGCCCCGACGACCTGCTCACCCAGGAGCTGTTCGCCGTCCAGGAGCGGCTCGACTTCCCGCTGCTGTCCGACGCGAACGGGTCGGCGGCCACGGCATACGGGGTGCGGCGCCGGTTCCTCACCCCCGTCAAGCGGACCACCTTCGTCATCGGCCAGGGCGGGCGCATCGCCGAGGTCGTCACGTCGGAGCTGAACATGACCGTGCACGCCGACCGCGCGCTGGAGGCCCTGGCCAGGGTGGGGTGAGGGCAGAGCGGGGGTGAGGGCAGAGCGGGGGTGAGGGCAGAGCGGGGTGAGGGCAGAGCCGGGTGAGGGCAGGGTGAGGTGAGCGGGTCGGGCGTGGCTGCCCCGGCCGCGCGGGTAACGTCGGGTCGACCACACCGCACCGACACGAGGAGTGACCTCCCATGCCGCACGACCCGTATGCCGACCTGCCGCAGGTTCCGTCGTTCACCGTCACCTCGGCCGACGTCGCCGATGGCGGGAAGATGTCCAACGCCCAGGTGAGCGGGATCTTCGGGGCCGGTGGCGAGGACATCTCGCCGCAGCTGAGCTGGTCGGGCGCCCCCGAGGGGACGAGGAGCTTCGCGGTGACGATGTTCGACCCCGACGCCCCGACCGCGTCGGGCTTCTGGCACTGGGCGGTGTTCGACATCCCGGCGTCGACGACGGACCTCGCCACGGGGGCCGGCGACGAGACGGGGTCGGGGCTGCCCGCGGGCGCCGTCCAGCTGCGCAACGACGCGGGGGTGCGCCAGTTCCTCGGGGCGGCACCGCCGGAGGGTCACATCGCGCACCGGTACTTCGTCGTCGTGCACGCGGTCGACGTGGAGAGGCTCGACGTCGGCGACGACGCGAGCCCCGCGATCCTCGGCTTCAACCTCTTCACCCACACCCTGGGCCGCGCGCAGGTCGTGTCCTGGTACCAGCGCTGACCACCTGAAGGGAAGACGCACAGATGCCGGAGCTCGTCATTGACTTCATCACCTCGCTCGACGGTTACGGCGCCGCCGACGGCTGGCCCGGCTGGTGGGGTCTCGAAGGACCCGAGTACCTCGCCTGGCTGGGCGAGCAGCCGGAGGCCGACTTCGACGTCCTGATGGGTGCTACCACCTATCGACTCATGCACGGGTTCGCCAGAATCGGTGAGCCTGGGACCGACTCCCTGGCCGACGTGCCGAAGGTCGTCTTCTCGAGCACCCTGACCGAGCCGCTGGAGTGGGCGAACTCCACGCTGGTCACACAGGACCCCGTCGACGCAGTGCGGGAGATGAAAGCCAGCCGTTCGACATCCCTGCGCACCCTCGGGAGCCTGACGCTGTGCCGCTCGCTGCTGAGCGCCGGGCTCGTGGACCGTTTCCGGGTGGTCGTCTTCCCGGTCATCACCGGAAGCACGGGTCGGGACCGCATCTACGACGGGTACCCCGATGTCTCACTCGAGATGGTCGACAGCCGCACCTTCGACGGTCGGTTGCAGCTGCTCGAGTACCGGCCTACGGTCCTGGCTGGGCCGCCTCGAACGACCCACGCCGAGGGCTGACCACACCAAGGCGTTGTCGGGGCTCACCGCCGCGTGACCGGCGGCGCTCAGGGCCGGTGCCTGTCAGAGGCTGGAGACGACCTGCGCCGCCTGACGGGCGATCTCGTGCTCCTCGTCGGTCGGGATGACGAGCACGGCGACCCGGCTGCGCGGTGTCGAGATGCGGTGCTCGCCCGACGTCGCCGCGGCGTTGGCCTCCTCGTCGAGCTCGATCCCGAGCAGGTCGAGCCCGCCGACGGCCGCGGCGCGCAGGGCCGGGCTGTGCTCGCCCACGCCGGCGGTGAAGACGACCGCGTCGACGCGGCCGAGCGCGGCGGCATACGCGCCGACGTACTTGCGCAGCCGGTAGGCGGTGACGTCGAAGGCGAGCACGGCGTCGGCGTCACCGGCGGCCCGCCGGGCGGTGACCTCGCGGAAGTCGGTGCTGCCGGTGAGGCCGCGCAGGCCGCTCTCCCGGTTCAGGGCGGTGTCGTAGTCCACCACGGAGAGGCCGGTCCGGGCGAGGTGGCCGGCGACCGACGGGTCGAGGTCGCCGGCGCGGGTGCCCATGACGAGACCCTCGACCGGGGTGAGACCCATCGACGTGTCGATGCTGCGCCCCCAGGCGACCGCAGTGGCGCTGCTGCCGTTGCCGAGGTGCAGCACGATGACGTTGGCGTCGGCGAGCGCCGTGCCGAGCAGCTCGGCCGCCCGCCGCGAGACGTAGGCGTGCGAGGTGCCGTGGAAGCCGTAGCGGCGCACGCCGTGCTCTTCGCGCCAGGCGCGGGGCACGGCATACGTGAACGCGTGCGGTGGGAGCGTGTGGTGGAAGGCCGTGTCGAAGACCGCGACCTGGGGGGTCTCAGGAAAGCGCTC
The DNA here is from genome assembly GCA_038237075.1 of Actinomycetales bacterium. Classification (GTDB taxonomy): domain Bacteria; phylum Actinomycetota; class Actinomycetes; order Actinomycetales; family Dermatophilaceae; genus Lapillicoccus. Next base: position 10,373 of record JBBRZC010000061.1, on the reverse strand, counting down.
CCGGGCCACCCGGATGCCGGCCAGGGAGGCCGGGTTGTGCAGGGGGGCGAGGGGGACGAGGGACTCGATGCCGGTGACGACGTCGTCGGTGATGAGGACGGGCTCGACGAACCGCTCACCGCCGTGGACGACGCGGTGGCCGACCGCCGTGAGGGCCACCGAGTCAAGGTCGGGCCCGTGCTCGCGGAACGCCGCCAGGACGACGTCGAAGGCCTCGCGGTGCGACGAGCAGTCGACCTCCTGCTCATGCTCGTGCCCGCCGCTGGCGTGCCTGGCCACGGGGTCGGGCTCGCCGATGCGCTCGACGAGGCCGACGGCCCGCGTCTCGCCGGTGGTCGCGTCGACGAGCTGGTACTTCAGCGACGACGACCCGGCGTTGACGACGAGGACCGGCTGCGGCGCCGCGCTCATGACGCTGCCTCTGCCTGGATTGCCGTGATGGCCACGGTGTTGATGATGTCGCGGACCAGGGCACCGCGGGACAGGTCGTTGACCGGCTTGCGCAGGCCCTGGAGCACGGGTCCCACGGCGACCGCGCCGGCGCTGCGCTGCACGGCCTTGTAGGTGTTGTTGCCCGTGTTGAGGTCGGGGAAGACGAGGACCGTGGCGCGCCCGGCCACGGGGCTGTCCTTGAGCTTCGTCGCGGCGACGCCGGCGTCGACCGCCGCGTCGTACTGGATCGGTCCCTCGACGGACAGGCCGGGGGCCCGGCGGCGGACCAGCTCGGTCGCCGCCCGGACCTTGTCGACGTCGGCGCCGCTGCCCGAGAGCCCGGTCGAGTAGCTGAGCATGGCCACGCGGGGCTCGATCCCGAACTGGCGGGCGGTCGCTGCCGACGAGATGGCGATGTCGGCGAGCTGCTCGGCGGTCGGGTCGGGGTTGACCGCGCAGTCGCCGTAGACGAGCACCCGGTCGGCGAGACACATGAGGAAGACGGACGACACGATGTCCACGTCGGGGGTGGTGCCGACGATCTGCAGCGCGGGCCGGATCGTGTGCGCGGTGGTGTGGACGGCCCCCGAGACCATCCCGTCGGCGAGCCCGTCCTGGACCATCATCGTGCCGAAGTAGCTGGGGTCGAGGACGACGTCCCACGCCTGCTCGAGGGTGACGCCCTTGTGCGCCCGCAGCACGGCATACTCCTTCGCGAAGCGGGTGCGCAGCACCTGGTCGTGGGGGTCGAGCAGCGTCGCCTCGCCCAGCGAGAGCCCGAGCTGCTGGGCCTGCGCCCTGATCGACTCCGGGTTGCCGAGGAGGGTGAGCCGCACGACGTGGCGGCGCAGCAGGTGGTCGGCGGCGCGGAGGATGCGCGGCTCGTCGCCCTCCGGCATCACGATGTGCTGGTCCGCGGCCCGGGCCCGGTCGAGGATCTGGTGCTCGAACATCAGCGGGGTCACGACGTCGCTGGGGGAGACGCGCAGCCGGTCGAGCAGGCCGGGCCCGTCGACGTGCTGCTCGAAGTGCCCCAGGGCGGTCTCGATCTTGCGGCTGGCGTCGCGGGTCATCCGCGGGGTGACCCCCGAGAGGGCGGCCGCCGTGGCCATCGACCCGGTCTCGCAGGTGATGACCGGGACGTGGATCTCGAGCCCGTCGACGAGGCGCGAGACGGGCGCCGGCAGATCGAACCCGCCGTTGAGGACGATGCCGGACGGGGTCGGGAAGGTCTTGGACCGATGTGCGAGGAGCAGCCCGAGCAGCACGTCGCCGCGGTCGGAGGGCGAGATCACGGTCGCGCCCTCGAAGAGCCGGTCAAGGACGTTGGGCATGGTCATCGCGGCCATCACGAGGCCGAGCGACTCGCGGTCGAGGAGGACCGGGTCGCCGTGGACGAGGGTGCCCGACACGGCGGCCATGAGGTCTCGGACGGTCGGTGCGTCGAGCAGCGGGTCGGCGGGGATCGTGTATCCCGGCACGTCGCCGCTCATGCCGCGCAGCGCCGCCGCGGTGCTCTCGAGGGCATCCGGCGAGACCCGGTTCGCGACGACGGCGAGCACCTGGGCGTGCTGGGCGCGCGCCTCGTCGGCCGCGACGTCCGCCGCGGTGCGGACCTGCTCCGGAGTGCGGCCGGCGCTGGAGATGACGAGGACCATGGGGGCGTCGAGGTTCGCCGCGACGGCGGCGTTGTAGGAGAACTCGGTGGGTGTCGCGACGTCGGTGTAGTCCGAGCCGATGACGAGCATGGCCTCGAAGCCCTCGGCGGCGGCGTGGAACCGGTCGACGATCGTCGACATGGCCCGCGCCGGGTCGGTGTGGACGTCGTCGTAGACCACGCCGGAGGCCTCGTCGTGCGTCAGACCGCTGTCGAGGCGGGAGAGCAGCAGGTCGAGGACGTGGTCGTTGGCGGCGACGTCGGCGCGCACGATCGGCCGGAAGACCCCGACCCGCCCGACCCGGCGGCTCAGCTGGTCGAGGACGCCGAGGGCGACGGCGGACTTGCCGGACAGGCCCTCCGACGAGGCGATGTAGACGCTGGTGGACACCGCGTCAGGGTAACGGGTGGGCCCCGGGCGGGCGGCCGGGTCCCACGCGCGTCAGTACCACAAGCTGTCGGCGTGAGGGCTGCGTCACCCGCGCCACGTCCAGTCCCGGACCTCGGGGAGGTCCTCGAGGTGCTCGCGGATGTAGAGGGAGTGCTTGGCGAGCTGGGCGTCACAGAAGTTGGTGAGGTCCTTCCACCCCGCGGGCCGGCGCACCGTGCGCCGCACCGCCTCCCGGGCCAGGTGGTATCGGGACGTGCGGTTGAGCACGACCATGTCGAACGGGGTCGTCGTCGTGCCCTGCTCGGCGAAGCCCCGCACGTGGAACCGCCCGGGGTTCGAGCGGCCGTGCACGAGCTGGTGGATCGCCCGGGGGTAGCCGTGGAACGCGAAGACGACGTGCTTGTCGGGCGTGAAGAGGTCGTCGAACACCGAGTCGGGGTAGCCGTGCGGGTGGTCGTTCTCCGGGAGCATGGCCATGAGGTCGACGACGTTGACGACCCGCACCTTGAGCTCGGGCACGTGGTCGCGCAGCAGCTCCGCGGCGGCGAGCGTCTCCATGGTCGGGACGTCGCCGGCGCAGGCGAGGACGATGTCGGGGGACTCGGAGGCCGGGACGTTGGAGGCCCACTCCCAGACGCCGGCACCGGCGGCGCAGTGCTCGTTGGCCTCCTCGAGAGTGAGGTACTGCAGGTGCTTCTGCTTGTCGAGGACGATGAGGTTGACGTAGTCCGTGCTGCGCAGGCAGTGGTCGGCGATGGACAGGCCGGTGTTGCCGTCTGGCGGCAGCCACACCCGCACGACGCCGGGAGCGAGCGACAGGAGCGCGTCGATGAGCCCCGGCCCCTGGTGGGAGAAGCCGTTGTGGTCGTTGCGCCAGCAGGTGCTCGTCAGCAGGATGTTGAGCGACGAGACCGAGTCGCGCCACGCGAGGTCCTGGGCGTGCTGCATCCACTTGACGTGCTGGATCGTCATCGACGCCGAGACCATGGCGAACGCCTCGTAGGTCGCGAACATCCCGTGCCGCCCGCTGAGCAGGTAGCCCTCGAGCCAGCCGCTGCACAGGTGCTCGGAGAGCACCTCCATGACCCGCCCGTCGGCGGAGAGGTGGGAGTCCGTGGCCAGCACCTCCGCCTGGAGGCACCGGTCGGTGACCTCGAAGACGGCCTGGAGGCGGTTGCTCGCCGTCTCGTCGGGGCAGAACAGCCGGAAGGTGCCGCCGCCGTCCTCGGTGGTGTCCGCGGCATACACGTCGCGCATCAGCTCGCCCATCGGCCGCGTGCTCTCGTGGAAGAGGGTGCCGGGGGCGGGGACATGGAGGGAGTAGCCGCTCAGCTCGGGGATGGGCAGCTCGCGGCGCAGCCGGCCGCCGTTGGCGTAGGGCTGGGCCGACATCCGCTTGTCGCCGTCGGGTGCCAGGGCGCGCAGCTCGTCGACGAGGCGCCCGTCCGGGCCGAAGTTCTCGTGAGGCGAGTAGGTGCCGAGCCAGTTCTGGAGGATGGCGAGGTGCGCGGGGTTCTCGCGGACGCCGGACAGCGGCACCTGGTGGCTGAGGTTCGTGCCCTCGACCTGGATGCCGTCGACGCTGTGCGGACCGGTCCAGCCCTTCGGGGTGCGCAGGATGATCGCGGGCCAGCGGTGGCGGACCGCCTCGCTCGGTGCTCCGGAGCGAGCCGCGTCCTGCAGCGCGGTGATGGCGGTGTGGCTGCGCACCAGGGCGTCCCAGAGCTGACGGAAGATGACCGGTGGGTCGTCGCCGGAGACGAGGATCGGGTCCCACCCCTGGCTGTTGAGGTATGCCGCGACGTCCTCGTCCGAGGTGCGCCCGAACAGGGCCGGCCCTGAGATCTTGTAGCCGTTGAGGTGGATGATCGGCAGCACCGCGCCGTCGCGGCGGGGGTTGATGAAGTACGGCAGCCGCCACGACCCGGCGAGTGGTCCGGTCTCGGCCTCGCCGTCGCCGACGACGCAGGCGACGAAGAGGCTCGGGTGGTCGAAGGCGGCGCCCCCGGCGTGGGCGAGGGCATAGCCCAGCTCGCCGCCCTCGTGGATGCTGCCGGGGGTCTGGACGCTGACGTGGCTCGGGATCCCGCCGGGTGAGGAGAACTGGCGGAAGAGCCGGTGGACACCCTCGGCGTCCTCGGTGATGTGGGGGTAGATCTCGGAGTAGGTGCCCTCGAGGTAGGTGTTCGCCACCAGGGCGGGGCCGCCGTGGCCCGGGCCGGTGACATAGATCCAGTCGGAACCGGTCCGGCGGATGAGGCGGTTGAGCAGGGCGTAGATCATGGAGAGGCCGGGGCTGGTGCCCCAGTGGCCAAGGAGTCGCGGCTTGATGTCGTCAACGCTCAGTGGCTCGCGCAGCAGGGCGTTGTCTTTGAGGTAGATCTGGCCGACGGTGAGGTAGTTGGCGCTGGCCCACCACCGCAGGTCGAGCTCGAGGTCGCTGTCGCTGTAGGCGGCGACACTGTCGTCGGCCTCGGCGGGGCTGGTGACGGGTGGTGATGTGGTCTCGGTGCTCGGGTTCACGGTCACGCTCCTCGGTTGGGGGGAACTCGCTCTCGATCCTTGCAGCATGGTCGAGGCACCGGGAGGGGGCGACTACGGACCAAGGTCCCTGTCCGCCGCCGGGCTAGCCGGGTTGCGGATGAACGCGAACGAGACGGCGCCCCCGACGGCGAGCAGTACCGCACAGACCCACATCGCGTGGACGTAGGCCGAGGAGAAGGCGGTCGGGTCGCGGTAGCCGGCGCCGCTGAGGCCGACGACGGCCGGCAGCGCCGCGACGGCGAGGAGGCTCCCCGAGCGGGCCACCGCGTTGCTCACCCCACTGGCGACCCCGGCATACCGGTCGGGGGCGGCGGCGAGCACCGTCGCCGTGAGCGGGGCGACGAGCAGGGTCAGGCCGAGTCCGAAGACGGAGATCCCCGGGAACACCCCGCTCCAGTAGGAGGTCCCGCGCCCGACGCCCGTGAGCAGGGCGACGCCGACGCCGCACACGAGCGGCCCCACGGTCATCGGCAGGCGCGGGCCGATCCGGGCGCTGAGCTCGCCTCCCTTGGCGGCGAGCAGGAGCATGAGGACTGTCACCGGCAGGCTGGCGAGCCCGGCGACGAGGGGTCCGTAGCCGACGACGACCTGCAGCTGCAGGGTGAGGAAGAAGAACACGGCGCCGAGGGCGGCGTAGACGAGCAGGGTCATCCCGTTGGCCGCGCTGAACTGGCGCGAGGCGAAGAGCGACGGCGGGACCATCGGCTGGGGGGTGGAGCGCTGGGCGGCGACGAACGCGCCACCGAGGCCGAGGCCGAGCAATAGGACCACGGCGGTCCACAGGGCACCGAGCGGCTCGTACTGGATCAGGGCGAACGTCGTCACGGCCAGGGTCGCCGTGGCGAGCACCGCGCCGCGCACGTCGAAGCGTTGGGACGCCTGCTCGTCGCGGGTCTCCGGCACGGACTGCTCGGCGATCCAGACGGTGGCGATGGCGAGCGGGATGTTGAGGAAGAACGCCCACCGCCAGCTCGCGTACTGGACGAGCCAGCCGCCGAGGAACGGGCCGATCGACGCCGCGATCCCGCCGAGCCCCGACCACGCGCCGATGGCCTTGGCGCGGTCTGCCGGGCGGAACGTGGCCTGGATCATGGCCAGGCTGCCCGGGGTGAGCATCGCCCCGGCGACGCCCTGGAGCACCCGCGCGACGATGAGCTGCAGCGGAGTCTGCGCGAGCCCGCAGCCCGCCGACGCGACGGCGAACCCGATGACGCCGAGGAGGAAGACCCGGCGGCGTCCGAACCGGTCGCCCAGCGAGCCGCCGAGAAGGATGAGCGAGGCGAGGGAGAGCAGGTAGCCGTTGCTGATCCACTGCAGGTCGGCCAGGCTCGCGTCGAGGTCGACGCCGATCCGCACCAGCGCGACGTTGACGACGGTCCCGTCGAGCATCGCCATCCCCGAGCCGAGCACGGAGGCGGTGACCACGGCCCGGCCGGTGGAGGAGGCGAGTGCGATGGCAGGCACCACGGCAGTCTGTCACCGGGGGAGCGGTACGGTGCCGCGGGGTGGGACAGGCACCGGGACTGGGAGGTATGCCGTGGACGCAGGCTCCGGGGTCGGCCCGGGACGAGCCCGGCAGGGCGCGATCTACCGCGCCGGAGCGCGGGGCCGGCGTCCCGCCGTGCCGACGGACCCGAGGGAGCTCGAGCGCCGCGCGAGGTCCGCGATGTCCGGGCACGCCTGGGCCTACGTCGCCGGGGGCGCCGGCGCGGAGGCGACCGTGCGGGCCAACCGGGCCGCCTTCGACCGCTGGGCCATCGTGCCCCGGATGCTGCGCGACGTCTCCACGCGGGACCTCTCCGTCGAGCTGCTCGGGCGGCGCCTGCCCGCACCCGTCCTCGTGGCGCCGCTGGGCGCGGCGGGGCTCGTGCGGCGCGACGCCGACCTGCTCATCGGGGCGGCCGCGTCCGAGGTCGGGGTGCCCTACATCCTCTCGAACCAGGGCAGCTCACCGATGGAGGCGACCGCTGCCGCGATGGGGGAGGGACCGCGGTGGTTCCAGCTCTACTGGACCACCGACGAGCCGCTCGTCGACAGCCTCATCCGACGGGCGGAGCGGATCGGCGCCGAGGCGCTTGTCGTCACGCTCGACACGACCATGCTCGGGTGGCGTCCGCAGGACCTCGACCGCGGGTCGCTCCCGTTCGCCAGGGGGATCGGGATCGCGCAGTACACCTCGGACCCACGGTTCATGGAGATCGTGCGCGCGCGGCTCGCGGTGGGTCCTGGTGCGGCGGGGTCTGGTGCGGCGGGGTCTGGTGCGGCGGGGTCTGGTGCGGCGGGGTCTGGTGAGGCGGGGTCTGGTGAGGCGCGGCATACCAGGTCGTCTGAACCTGGCAGGGTGACCCTCGGCGCCCTGCGGACTCTGGCGTCGATCGCCCGGGAGGCGCCGGGAGGCTTCCTCGACAACCTGCGCTCGCCCGTGACCCGCGCGGCCGTGGAGACGTTCCTCGAGATCTACTCGAAGCCGTCCCTGTCGTGGGCCGATATCGCCACCCTGCCCGGGCGGACCCGGCTGCCCGTTTTGCTCAAGGGGATCCTGCACCCGGACGATGCGGTGCGTGCGCTGGAGCACGGTGTTGCGGGGCTTGTCGTGTCCAACCACGGCGGGCGTCAGGTCGACGGGGCCGTCGCCGCCCTTGACGCCCTCCCCGAGGTCGTCGCTGCCGTGGCTGGCGCGGTGCCGGTGATCCTCGACAGCGGGGTGCGCTCCGGAGCGGACGTCGTCAAGGCGCTTGCGCTTGGCGCGACCGCCGTGACGCTCGGACGGCCGCACGTCTACGGCCTGGCCCTCGACGGGCAGGCGGGTGTGCGGGCCGTGCTTGAGAACGTCGTCGCCGAGCTCGACCTCACCCTCGGCCTCAGCGGGTTCGCGTCGTTGTCCGACCTGGGCCCTGAGGTGCTTCGGCGGGTGTGACGGGAGGGACCTCGGGTTCGTGGATCAGTGCGGCTGCGTGCTAACGTTTCGGCGCGCGGGAGGCTCTCGAGAGGGCCCTCGCGCACACCCGTCCGGGTGGCGGAATGGCAGACGCGCTAGCTTGAGGTGCTAGTGCCCTTAACGGGCGTGGGGGTTCAAGTCCCCCTCCGGACACGACTAAAGACACACGCCTGGTCGGCGTGCGCCTTGACCACCCTTGCTGTGTGGTCGTAGTCGAGGCGAAGGCCTAGGGATGCGTAGATCCTGGACCGGGCCGGTGCCTCCGCAGACGCGAGAATCGTCACCAGGCCGCCCAGTTCGGTGATTGCCCTGCTCATCTGCTCGGCGGAAACCTTCTCCTTGGAGTCGAGGAGCCGAATCTTCGCCTCGTCGGAGATCCTGCGCTTGAGGCACCTGATCGCCTCAAGGGGCTTCTTGCCCTCGGCGCGCTTGCGTCGGTAGTAGACCCGGCCGTCGTTGGCCAGGCGGATCTGGGTGAGCGCGGCGATGTGGATCATGTGGTTCATCCGGCGGTTCCCGGCACGCGAGAGCCGGTGTCGGTTCTGCTCGCCCGAGGAGGCGGCGCGGGGTGCTGTGCCGGTCCAGGACGCGAACCGGTTCCGATCGGCGAACCGGGTCACGTCGCCGACGTCGGCCAGGACCCGGGCGGCCACCACTGGTCCCACACCATGGATGTCCATGAGTCGCGACTCCCGGGCCAGGACTATCGCCTTGAGCTCAGCGGTGGCCCTCTTCATCGTGACTTCGATCGCGGCCAGCTCGACCAGCTCCTCAGCTGCGATACGGCGGCGGGTCTTGCCGGCGATGTCGCGGGGGCGCACGGTCGACAGCATCGCCTTGGCCTGACCGGTGGTGATGTCGCGTTTGGCCTGTCCAGGAAGGAGTTCGGCCAGCAGGGCCTGGAGCCGATCGACGGTCTGGACCCGCCTGCGGATCAGCGCCTCGCGGCAGTCGACGAGCATCCGCAGCGCCTCGAGCTCCCCGTCGAGCTGCAGCACCCGCAGCGTCGTGGTGCGGACCGCGATGGAGTGCGCGTCGAGGGCGCCGGTCTTGCGGTTGTGGCCGGTGTCGAAGATCCAACCCGGGCGGCCAGTTTCGCCGGGACGTCGACGACGCTCTCGCCCGCCTCGAGTAGGCGTTGGGCCAAGGGTCGACCCGCGCCGTTGGCGCCCTCGACCGCCCAGACCCGCTCGGGGCAGGCCTTCGCTTAAGTCCGTACCGCGGCGTAGCCGGCCCGCTCCGTGGTGAACCGCCCGGAGCCGAGCAGCTGCTCGCGGTCGTCGACGACCTCGATGGTGGCTGACAGCTTGTGCGGATCGACCCTGATGATGACGTGCTGCGTCTGTTGCGTGTGCTGCTCCCGCCTGTGCTCGTGCCGACAAGGGACGACGGGGGGGCCTTGCTACTACGGGCAGGGCAGTCCCTTCTTGAGCCACGCCTCGTCACGGCGACCGACGGGCTCCAGACCGATGGTGAGCCACACGGTTCACGCTGGTGGGCAGCCGCATGGAGAGCTTCCCGCCGGTCACCTGGACCGAGTCTGGCCAGACACCGGTCCTAGCCAAGCTAGGGGTCCCAAACTCAGGCATTTGTCTTGAGTTTGGTGTTGACGTTTCTGGCCCACAGTTGGCACGCTGGAGGTGGGTCACATCTCGCTCCAAACCCTTGATGCACAAGGCATCCATGTCGCGTAAGGCGACCGGACCGGCCCGCGAGGGCAGGATCTCAGCGCAGTGAGGGCGACCTGGACAACAAGAGACGGGCCGGACAGCACGAGAGTGGGAACGCCGGTCGAGCGAAGCCTGCTGCCAGCGCACTGCGCGGCGTGTTTGTCCTGCCCAAAACGATGCGTGCGACGACCACCAGACAACCCCGCACCTCGGCGGTCAGAGGCGGAGCCTCACTGGGTGGCTGGTGTGGAACGAGGGTCCTGCGGGGTTCGGAGAGAGCCGCTGGGCGGTCAGGGGCTGGTTCCGGTGCGGCGGGCTTCGATCCGTCTGGTGCGGTGGCGAGGTGATGCTGACGGCGGTCCTGGTTCGGGGTTCATAGGTCGGCGCCACCATCCGCCGGCTGAAGTAGGCGTCGAGCTCCTCCGAGGCAGGTGGCACGTGTACGGCCCCGCAACCGCTACGTAGCAAGGTGGTCGCGACGGCGTTGCGGGCGGAGATCGGCGAGGTCCGGGTCGTTCCGCCTTAAGGGCGAACCGGGTGAATGCGGCGACAAGCAGGGGATCTGGGCCGCCGTGTTCGCCTTCGGCGGCCGCGGCGCGAAGCCGGCGCTGGGTTAGGGGCGTTCCCAGCCTCGGGCCGGTGCCCGGCTTCCGGAGTTTCGCGTGTCGCGGCTGCGGTAGACGAGGGCGGGGCGGGTGAGGTAGCCGACCGGGGCGCTGAAGACGTGGGCGAGGCGGGTGA
>JBBRZC010000060.1:0-17943 GCA_038237075.1 Actinomycetales bacterium | reverse complement strand
GGGCCACCCGGCATACCTCGTGCGTGAGGACCCACCCGGCGGCGAGATCCAGGCGCCGCGGGCGGTCTTCCAGCAGGACCTGTGGCACTACACCATCGCCCGGATGGTCGACGCCTGCGCCGCGAACGGGATCTACCCCTACTACGGCCCGTTCGGCGACATCGCCGACGTGGTGGCGTGCGAGGACCAGTTTCGCAACGCCTTCCTCCTCGGCTGCGTCGGCGCCTGGTCGCTGCACCCCGTACAGATCGGTATCGCGAAGCGGGTGTTCAGCCCGTCGCCGGAGGATGTCGCCCATGCTCGGCTCGTCGCCGCCGCGATGGGGGACGGCACCGGAGCGGTGATGCTCGACGGCAAGATGGAGGACGACGCGAGCCTCAAGCAGTGCCTCGTCCTGCTCGAGCTCGCCGACCAGCTCGGGCGGCTCGACCCCGAGCTCGCGCAGGCGTATGCCGCGCCCACCGCGACGTCGGGCGGCGGGCAGTGAGCGGGGAGCAGACCGGCTTCCGGCCACGCCGTTCGGTGCTGTACCTGCCGAGCTCCAACGAGCGGGCGCTCGAGAAGGCCAAGACGCTGCCCGTCGATGCGCTGATCCTCGACCTCGAGGACGCCGTGGCGCCGGACGCGAAGGAGGTCGCTCGCGAGTCTGCCTGCACCGCAGCGGTTTCCGGCGCCTACGGGCAACGGGAGCTGACGATCCGGGTCAACGGCGCCGACACCCGGTGGCACGACGACGACCTCCGGGCGGCCAGCCAGGCCGGCCCTGATGCGATCGTGGTGCCCAAGGTCGGCTCGCCCGAGGAGGTGCACCGGCTCGTCGCGGCCATGGAGGCCGCGCAGGCGCCGGACCACACGATGTTGTGGGCGATGCTCGAGACGCCCCGGGCGATGCTCCACGCCGAGGAGATCGCGGCCGCCTCGGAGCGGCTCACCGTCCTCATCATGGGGACCAACGACCTCAACAAGGAGCTCGGCGCGCTCATGGTCCCAGGCCGGGGACCCTTGCTGACCGGCCTCTCGATGTGTCTGCTCGGCGCCCGGGCGACGGGCACCGCCATCCTCGACGGGGTCTACAACGACGTCTCCGACGGCTCGGGCTTCGAGGCCGAGTGCCGTCAGGGCCGCGACCTCGGCTTCGACGGCAAGACCCTGATCCACCCGGGCCAGGTCGAGGTCGCCAACCGCATCTTCGCGCCCGACGAGCACGAGGTCGCCGAGGCCACGGGCGTCATCGAGGCGTTCGAGGTGGCGCAGGCGGAGGGCCGCGGCGTGGCGACGTACCGGGGCCGGCTCATCGAGAGCCTCCATGTCGACACGGCCCGCAAGGTCCTCGCCACCCACGAGGCGATCGCCGCCCGCACCGGTTCCTGACCGGCGCGGGCGGCATACCGTCGGGTCAGCTGGCCACGAGGGCCGGCGATGCCGGTCGCGGGGGCGCCCTGTGCGGTGCCCAGCGAGGTGAGCGAGCCGTCAGGCGCAACGGCCCACGGGGAGATCACGCCACCGGGAAGGCGGATGTCGAGCGACCGGCCTTCGGACGACAGTGCCTCGTCCGTGTCACCCGCGCCGGTGTTCGCCGCCACGGCCTTGAGCAGGTCGGACGGCGTCCGCGCCGGCGAGATGGCCGTCGGCGTAGCGGTCGAAGACCTGGACCGCGTTGCCGGTGCTGGCGTTCGTCGGCGCGTAGACGTGCCCGACGACCCGGTCGTCCTGTCGGTGGTCGTTCTGGCTGTGGGCGCTGGCTGGGCCGGCGAGCGCTGCGCCAACGGTCAGGGCCAGCGCGGTGGCCGGAAGGACGCGGCGGAGGAGGTTCGGGTGCATGGTGTTCGAGTGGATGGTGTTCGAGGGCAGGGTGTTCGAGGGCATGGTTGAGCCTTTCCGAGGGGACTGGGGGCAGGTCCCATCAACCCCGATCGGCCGACCCGTCGGTAGGCCGCCGGGCCGGACGTCAGGCCCACGTCATCGGCCACGGTCACCGGGTAAGGCTCCGGTTGTCGTCGAGTATGAGTCATGTATGAGTTGTTTGACATCGGCATCGGAGCGTGTCAGGCTGAATGTCAAGGAAACCAGACACTTACACCAAGGAGCCCGCTGTGACACGCACCTCGAGATGGAGCCTGATCCTGACCACCGGACTGGGCCTCACCGTCGTGGCAGCGGGAGTGGCCGCGTCCACCAGAGCGTCGGACCGGCTGCTGACGTTCCTCGTCTTCGCCGTCGCGGTGGGGCCGGTCCTGCTCGGCGGGGCCTGGGTGCTGGTCCCGGACCCGAGCAGGCCGGCCGCACCCGAGCACGACGCGGACACCGTCGAACGCGCGTGGGTCCAGCGCGCGGCGGGCGGCGCCTTCCCCGACCTCCTCACGGCCATGGGGCTGTCGCTCGCGGTGACCACCGTGCTGAGTGCTCCGCAGCCGCCCCTCGTGATCTTCGTCGCGCTCGGCTTGGTCGACTTCCTCACCCGGTATGCCGTGGTGGCCCGCCGGGAGGGCTGACGTGGGCAACCGGCTTCGTGCCCTGCGGGAGGACGCGGGACTCTCGCAGGAGGAGTGCGCGCGGAGCCTCGGCGTCACCCGCCAGACCGTCATCTCGATCGAGAAGGGTCACTTCGACCCGCGGCTGTCCCTCGCCTTCCGGATCAGCGAGCTCTTCGGCGAGCCCGTGGACGCCATCTTCGCGCCGCAGTCACCACGCGTCACCTCACCACCGTGAGGTCGCCGCGGCCATGAGGTCACCGAAGAGCTCGCCGCCGTCCACGGCATACCCGCGCCGCGTGAACCAGGCGCACATCGTCGTGGCGTCGCGCTCGAGGAACTCCGGCCCGTGGGGGTTGCCGATGACGTCGACGATCTGGGGCCAGTCGATGAGCACGAGCCGCTCGCCGTCCAGCAGGACGTTGAACGCCGAGAGGTCGCCGTGCGCCCAGCCGTGCAGCGCGAGCCGCGTCATGGCGTCGCGCAGCTGCTCGAAGAGCTCGGGCAGCAGCTGCGGCGACGGACGCGTCTGCGCAAGCCGTGGCGCGGCCTCGCCGTGCGACCCGATGAGCTCCATGAGCATCTCGGTGTCGCCGAGCTGCACAGGGTAGGGCACCGGGAGCCCGAGCTCCCAGAGCCTGCCCAGCGCCTCGAACTCGGCCGTCGCCCACTGGCCGGAGATCAGCGCCTTGCCGAACTCGGTGCGCCGCGACATGGCGCGCATCTCCCGGCTGCGCCGCACGCGGCGACCGTCGAGGTAGCCGGCGTCGCGGTGGAACATCCGGTGCTCGGCCGAGCGAAACCGCTTGGCGGCCATGAGCACATCCTGCGACGGGTCGCCGGGGACCCAGCGGCGCAGGATGTGGACGTCGGCCTCCTTGCCCGTCTTGAGGACGCCGAGGTCGGCGTCGACGGCACCGAGCGCCGTGACGACCCAGTCGGGCCGGGGTTTCGGGCCGTGCATCGACCTGTCCCACGACGACCAGCGGTCGCCTTCGGGCGGGCCGTCGGGGTTGCTGTCAGCGGCGAAGGAGGCGTGCTCCCCGCCCTGGCTGGACATGTGTGACACAGAAGTACTCCGATGAGAGAAGGAACGGGGTGCGGCGGGCACCCACAGCGGGTGTTGACATGTCGCCCCTCCTCGGAGTCCGGTCCAGAGCCCCGGCCGGTATGCCGGGTTCTCACCAGCGTGGCCGGGACACCGCCGCTGGCGCAACGGGTTTATGTGTCGCCCGTGGTGTATCGGGGCGACACACTCGGCGCTCCTCGACGAAGAACGCGAAAGCCGCCCCCTGCACGTGGGCCGAGGTGCACTCTTGGTCCGCACGAAGGCGTCCACCTGGCGCGCGCGAAGGAGCAGCAGTAAGGAGGAGCGAGAGTGGCGACCACGTCGTTTGCGGACGGCACGCTCCGTGTCCGCTACCCCCCGGGCTACCGGGCGACGCCCGTCACCAGCTCTCACGACAGACGCCTCGACCGCCGACCCGGCGTTCCTCTCGACGTCACGCCTGATCTCCTCGAAACGTTGCAGGGCAACGGTTTCGACCAGGTGGCCGGACTCGACCTCACGCCCGAACCGACCAGGTCGCCCCCGGGCGCGGCGCAGCGCACCTCTGCCGTGACGATGGAGGTGGACCTGCCGGCGGCTCAGGACGCCGTCGTCCTCGTCGACGAGGGGGGCTGCTACTCGTGGCACCTGCCGCTGGGTTCCGGAGCGGGAGGTGCCCAGGACCGTGACCTGAGGCAGGCCCCGCACACCGCGCGCTTCGATATCGGGGTCCGGCGGGCGAGCTCCAAAGCACGCGCCGCCGGCGCCGGTCGCGGCCTCTTCGGGGGAGTCGTCACCGGCGCCGTGCGGGCCTATGTGCTCTCGTTCGCGGCGCCGTTGCTCGGCGACGTGACCATCGGCGGTGCCGCGATCGGCTTGCTCGAGAGCCTGGTTCGGCCCGGGCTGGTGCGTGTCACCTCGCCCGACGTCGCGACGTGGCCCCCCTGCGAGTCCCTCGCCGACGTCGGCCTGCCGACGGACCGGCCGACGCGGGTGCTCCTCTTCGTGCACGGCACCTTCGACTCCACGGTGGGCGCGTTCGGTGGCCTGGGCGTTTCGCAGGCCGGGCGCGCCTTCCTGAGGCGGGCCGTCCATGACTACGACGCCGTCGTCGGTTTCGACCACCGAACGCTGAGCGTCGACCCGCTCGCCAACGCCGCCGACCTGCTCCGGCGCCTGGCCGCCTTCCACTCGACGAAGCCGGTGACCGTCGACATCGTCTGCCACAGCCGCGGCGGCCTCACCACCCGCAGTCTCGTCGACGAGGTGCTCCCAGAGGGCTCTTGGCGCGGGCGGGTCGACCGGGTCGTCTTCGTCGCTGCGACGAACGCGGGCACCCACTTCGCCGACGCATCGCGGTGGGGAGACCTCGTCGACCTCTACACGAACCTCGTCGCGGCACGGGCTCGCCGGCTCGCCGGAGTCCCCGGGGCGGGGCCTGTCGTCGCCGTCACGGGAGCGGCCCTGCGCGGACTCGGGATGCTGGTGAGGTACCTGGCGTCCTACGCGACGGCCAGCGGCGACGTGCCCGGCCTGTCGGCCATGGCACCAGGTGGGGCGTTCGTCACCCACCTCGACGCCGACCAGCCGGGCCAGCCGCGGCCGGGTACGCCGTGGTTCGTGGTGTCCTCGAACTTCCACGCCGTGGTTCGCGGCGACCTGGTCGAGCCGGCGGAGCTCCCGCTGACCCTGGCAGCGAGGCTCGCCGAGGGAGTGGTCGACGAGATCTTCCACGGCGACAACGACCTCGTCGTCGACGTAGCCTCCATGGGTGCCATCGACGTCAGCCACGGCGGCGGCTACGTGCGAGACAGCCTGGCGCTGGGGACGAACGCAGTAGTCCACCACCTGAGCTACTTCGAGCAGGAGACGGTGGCCAACGCCCTGTCGGTATGGCTCCTCGACCGCAGGGACCGCCTCGAGCCAACCGACCGGAAGCCCGGCGGCGGGACGACGTCGCGGGCCGTGCCACCGCCGCCGGCACCGGCGGAGGGCCACACGAGCCGGGGGATGACGCCGGCCGGCGAAGACAGCGGGCCGGCACCTGGCGTGGACAGCGTCCCCGAGCCGACACGCGCGTTCCTCGCCGCCGAGCTGCCGCAACGCCCTGATGTCGGTGTGGCGAGCACGCTGCGGGTCCGCCTGTCGCGCAAAGAGATCGAGGCGGCGGCCGGCATGGCGCAGGGCCGCGCGAGCTTCCTCGTCGTGGCCGAGCGACCCCTGTCGGTGCAGGTCGTGCCGACGCGCAACGTGCGGGTCGACGGGCCCGACTCCGACGTCTTCGCGCTGCCCGTCGGTGGGGGGACGTCGGAGCTCTCCTTCGCGGTGACACCGCTCGACGTGGGCCCGGTGGCGGTGACGGTGGTCGTGCGGCAGGGGACGGTGCCGCTGGGCAGCGTCGTCGTCACCGCGGATGCTGTGGACCCCGGCGTGGCGCCGCGGGCCGCCAACCCGTCGGTGGCCTCGGTGGGGGTGGGTCTCGACGCACCGGAGCTGGAGACCGTGTCGCGGCTGGAGATCTTCGAGACGGAGCGCCGCGGCAAGACCGTCTACGTCTACACCCTGCGGCTGCCGGCCCTGGGGATCTGCGAGCGCTACGAGTCGCCGCCGCTGGGGGACCGGGAGGGGTTCGTCGCCGCGATCTTCAGCCAGGTCGAGCAGGGCTGGGCCGAGAACGCGGACCGGCCCAAGGCCTTCCTCTCCCAGCTCCAGGACGTCGGTGCGTCACTCTTCGAGCAGCTCTTCCCGCAGGAGCTCCAGGGCCTGTTGTGGCGCCACCGCGCGGAGCTCGACAACCTCATGGTCTTCGCCGACGAGCCCTTCATCCCGTGGGAGCTGGTCCACCTCAAGCCGCCCGTCGGTCCACGCCAGAAGCGCCCCGACTTCCTCGGCCAGCGTGGCCTGGTGCGGTGGCAGTTCGTGGGGTTCCCGGGAACGACACTGCGCGCGCGACCCGGACGCGTCCGCTCGCTGTGTCCGAGCTACCTCGACCCGGCATACGTGCTCACGCAGACCGCCGCCGAGGAGCGCTTCCTCACCGACCGGCTCGCCGCGACACCGGTCGGGCCCGGCGCGGACGACGTGCGGACGCTGTTGCGGTCGGGCGACTTCGACCTGCTCCACTTCGCCGGCCACGGTCAGGCGAAGGGCAGCGACATCACCACCGCGAGCATTCTCCTGGCTGGTCGCAAGCGCGGGACCACCATCGTGCCGCAGCTCCTCACTGCCACGGCGGTCGCCGAGAACGCCAGGCTGCGCGGGCCCGACGGGACCGGGCCCCTCGTCGTTCTCAACGCCTGCCAGGTCGGCCGGGGCGGCCAGCAGCTCTCCACGCTCGGAGGGTTCGCCCGGGCCTTCCTCGCCGCGGGAGCCTCGGCCTTCGTCTCGAGCCTGTGGTCCGTCGGCGACGAGCCGGCCCGCGCCTTCGTCGAGTCGTTCTACGAGGAGCTCCTGGGGGGAGCCACCGTCGCCGCCGCGGCGGTCCGGGCCCGGGAGAAGGCCCGGGCCAGCGGGGACGCCACCTGGCTGGCCTACGTCGTCTTCGCCCGGCCCGACGCCGTCCTCGTCCGGGACTGACGCAACCCACCGAACCGCAGCACCCACCACACCGCACGACCTACCGAGAGGAGTTCCGAGATGGCCGCACGAGCGCTCTGTGTCGGGATCAACGAGTTCGCCAACCTTCCCGCCGCCAACTGGCTACACGGCTGCGTCAACGACGCCACCGATCTCGCCGCCCTGCTGAAGAAGCACTTCGGCATCACGAGCCGGAACACCACCGTGCTCACCGACGCCCAGGCCACGAAGGCGGCGGTGATGGGCGCCCTGGGGTCGATGGTCGAGGCGGCCAAGCAGGGCAAGGTCGACCACATCGTCTTCACCTTCTCGAGCCACGGGACCCAGGTGCCTGACACCGACGGCGACGAGACGGACCGGCTCGACGAGGCCTTCGTCACCTACGACATCGCCCAGAAGGGCGACCAGTGGGACACCGACACGGTCATCGTCGACGACGAGCTGCACGCCCTCTTCGCGGACGTGCCCCAGGGTGTGCTCGTCGAGGTCCTCCTCGACACCTGCCACAGCGGGACCGGCCTGCGTGACCTCGACATCCTCCTCGGACGCCGTCCACGCTTCCTGCCGGCGCCCACCCCGCGCGGTGTCGCCGCCGCCAACGCCGTCGCCGACCAGCGCGGTCTTGCCGACCTCGCCAAGACGATCCCCGCGGGCCGGCGACCGGTGCTCTTCGCGGCGTGCACGTCGTCCCAGACCGCGTCCGACGCCACCTTCGAGCGCCGGTCCAACGGCGCGTTCACCTACTTCCTCGCCAAGGCGCTCGACGCAAACCCGGCGCTGACCCGGTCGAAGCTCCTGACCGAGATCGCGGCGGGCCTCAAGGGCGGCAGCTTCACCCAGCGCGCCCAGCTCGAGGCGTCGACGAAGGCCAAGCGAGCGGCCTTCGGAGCCCTGGGATGACCCCGTGAGCCATCGGTACTGCCCCGGCTACCCGCCCCCGTTCGACGCCCTCGTCGCGGACTACCCCGGCGAGGAGACCTATCCTGCCGCCGACTTCCGCACGGAGTGGGGTCCGATCTTCCACCGGGGGCGCCTCGACGGCTCCGCACGGGTCCTCGTCCTCGGGCAGGACCCGGCGACCCATGAGGGGGTGAGCCGCCGCATCCTCGTCGGCGAGGCCGGGCAACGGGTCCAGGGCCTCCTCGCCAAGGTGGGGATCGACTCGAGCTACGTCATGGTCAACACCTTTCTCTACAGCGTCTACGGCCAGGGCGGCGGCAACCGGCACGCCTCCGACGAGGCGATCGCCGCCTACCGCAACGCGTGGCTCGACGCTCTGCTCGTCGGCAGCGCGGTGACGACGGTGGTGTCGCTCGGCACCCTGGCCGACACGGCATACCGGGCCTGGGCCTTGACCCGGCCCGACACCGCGGCGAGACTGCACCACGCAGCCGTCCGGCACCCGACCTACCCCGAGAGCGCCGCCCGGACCGGCTCGCACACCCTGGCTGAGACGACTGCGAGCCTCCTCGCCGACTGGAACGCGCACCTGTCCGACCTCGCCGCGCGGGTCGTGCCGGACCGCGCTGCGAACCCCGACCCGTACGGCACCGGCTGGCAGCCGGGTGACCTCGCGCGGATCCCCGAGGCCGACCTGCCGCCGGGCTCACCGGGGTGGTGGCTCGACCTCGCCGCGTGGGCCTCGCGCACCGGTACGGACGCGCAGACCAAGCGCTCGACGATCACCGTCGTCGTGCCCCGTGCGGCGCGGACCTGGCCGACCTGAAGGGAAGAGCGATGAGCGAGCGTGGAGCCTTCGAGCGTGCCTATCGGCGCGGAGTCACCGAGCGGATGCCGGAGCCGCACCCGACGAGGTCGCGGGCACTGCCGCCGCTGCCGTTCTGCCTGCACGGCGCCGTCATCAGCGCCGAGGGGGCGTTGTCGAGCGGCTACGTCACCGTGGCGGCGGGGGTGGTGGACGAGGTGAGCACCCGCAGACCGACCTCGGTGCGCGTCGTCGAGACCGAGGGCGTCATCCTCCCCGGGCTCATCGACCTGCACGGGCACCCCGAGTTCAACGTCTTCGCGCCGTGGGAGCCGCCGCGGCCCTACGCCAACCGCTACCGGTGGCGGGCCAGCAAGCCCTACCAGGACCTCGTCCGGGACCCGCAGAACCGGCTGCTCACCCAGGTGCCACCGCAGACGCAGACCCGGTATGCCGAGGTGCGGGCCCTCGTCGGCGGCGTCACCGCCATCCAGGGGGCGTCGGCCGCGAGCACCTCGGCGGCCGAGCCACTCGTGCGCAACGTCGACCTCTGGGTCTTCGGCGACCATCGGGCTCGGGCCATGATCGACCTGCCCTCCGGGTCCGGAAGGGACATGCCCCGGCTGAGGAAGATCATCGACGACATCGCCGCCGGCTCGGTGAGCGCGTTCTACCTGCACCTGTGCGAGGGCGTGCGGGGCGACGGCCGCAGCGCCGCCGAGTTCCGGCGGTTCCTCGACCTCGGCGCGGCGACGGCGGCCACCGTCGCCATCCACGCCAGCGCCCTCACGGAGGGCGACATCCAGACCCTGGCCGACGCGGGGACCCGGCTCGTGTGGTCGCCGCAGTCGAACCTGCGCCTCTACGGAGAGACGACGCTGGCCGGGGTCGCCCTGGACGCCGGCATCCCCGTCGCCCTCGGCGCGGACTGGCTGCCGTCGGGCTCGGCGAGCCTCCTCGGCGAGCTCAAGGTCGCCCGTCGTGAGCTCGCCCGGCAGGGCCGCCCCGTCCCCGCCGCCGACCTCGTCGCCATGGTGACGTCGGTGGCAGCCTGGATCGCCGGGCTGGACGCTCACCTCGGGTCCGTCGCGCAGGGCCGGCCGGCGGACCTGCTCGTCCTCGAGCGGCACCACACCGACCCCTACGAGAGCGTCTGCCTCGCGGACCCGTCGTGGGTCGAGCTGGTCTGCATCGGCGGGGACATCACCTACGGCCGGGTCGACTGGTTCGAGGAGCTGTCCGGCAACGCGGCCAGCCCGACCATCGAGTCGCTCACCGCCTGGGGCAAACCGATGCGGCTCGACGACGGGTTCCAGGCCGCGGCGACGAAGCCCACCCCGTCGCTGCGCCAGATCCGGGCCCTGCTCACGGCGGCATACCCGCCGATCGGACCGATCTTCGCCTGAGCTGTCGAGGCGCGCTGGAGCGCGGGTGGTGGGACTCACACGGCGAGCCGGGGTATCTGGCCGGGACCACTCGGCATACTCGCGATGAGGCACTATTCCCGATCGCGAGGCGGCGACGACCCATGGCACGACTTCAGCAGACCGAGGGACTGACTGAGGACCAGGTCGACCTGCTGGCGCTCGTGCGCTCCTTCGTCGAGGAGCAGATCATCCCCGTCGCGATGGAGCTCGAGCGCAAGGACGAGTACCCGACGGCGATCGTCGAGCAGATGAAGGAGATGGGGATCTTCGGGCTGATGATCCCCGAGGAGTACGGCGGTCTGGGGGAGTCGCTGCTCACCTACGCGCTGTGCGTCGAGGAGATCGCGCGGGGCTGGATGTCGGTCAGCGGCATCATCAACACGCACTTCATCGTCGCCTACATGCTCATCCAGCACGGCACGGAGGAGCAGAAGCGCCGGTACCTTCCCCGGATGGCGACCGGCGAGGTGCGCGGCGCCTTCTCGATGAGCGAGCCCGGGTGCGGCAGCGACGTCGCCGCGATCAAGTCCAAGGCAGTGCAGGGATCCGATGGCGAGTGGACCCTCAACGGCCAGAAGATGTGGCTGACCAACGGCGGGTCGGCCAACCTCGTGGCCGTCCTCGTCAAGACCGACTCTGGCGGCGACTCCGTCTACCGGAACATGACGACCTTCCTCATCGACAAGGAGCCCGGGTTCGGCGAGACGGCGCCCGGCCTGACGATCCCCGGCAAGATCGAGAAGATGGGCTACAAGGGCGTCGACACGACCGAGCTCATCCTCGACGGGTACCGGACGACGAGCGAGCAGATCCTCGGAGGCACACCGGGCCGGGGTTTCTACCAGATGATGGACGGCGTCGAGGTCGGCCGGGTCAACGTCGCGGCCCGGGCGTGCGGCGTGGCCCGACGGGGTTTCGAGCTGGGGATCGCCTACGCGCAGCAGCGCGAGACCTTCGGCAAGAAGATCGCCGAGCACCAGGCGGTGCTGTTCCGGCTCGCCGACATGGCGACCAAGGTCGAGGCGGGGCACCAGATGATGGTCAAGGCGGCGCGGCTCAAGGACTCGGGGCAGCGGGGCGACCTGGAGGCGGGGATGGCCAAGTACCTCGCGTCCGAGTACTGCTCTCAGGTCGTCGAGGACTCGTTCCGGATCCACGGTGGCTACGGATACTCCAAGGAGTACGAGATCGAGCGCCTCTACCGCGAGGCGCCGATGCTCCTCATCGGCGAGGGCACGGCGGACATCCAGAAGATGATCATCGGTCGGCGGCTGCTCGAGGAGTACCGGCTCAAGGGCTGAGGAGTGTCTGAGACACTGGTGGGCATGAGCTCGCAATCGAATGCCCTCCGCGCGGTCCGCGCCCGCCTGGCCCTCGAGTACCCGATGTCCCTGGGGACGTTCGACAAGTACGAGGACGCCCAGCGCGCCGTCGACAAGCTCTCGGACGCTTCTTTCCCCGTCGAGAACTGCCTCATCGTCGGCACTGATCTCAAGCAGCTTGAGCGCATCACTGGCCGGCTGACCTGGGGGCGGGTCCTCATCGGGGGAGCGCTCTCGGGCGTGTGGCTCGGCCTTTTCGTCGGGCTCATCTTCGCCCTCTTCGACAGCCAGAACAGCGTGGTCGCCCTGGTGCTGTCGACGATGGTCTTCGGCGCCATCTTCGGCGCTGTGTGGGGTGCCATCACGTATGCCGCGACCGGCGGCCACCGCGACTTCAGCTCGGTGAGCCAGATCGTCCCGAGCAAGTACGAGGTGCTCGTGGAGCACAAGTTCGCCCAGCAGGCCCGGGACGTCCTGGGCCCCGAAGGCCTGGCCGCTGCCGGGTTCTCGGGCTCGTTCACGCCGGTCGAGCAGACCGAGCAGCGCTCCGGCGCAGGCGACGGCCCCCTCGGCGCCTGAGGGACGCAGGCGGGTCCGTTCGCACCGGGCGGATCAGAACGGTGGCGGCGGGTGACTCTGTGCGGTTGTCGTCAGAGCGGGTGAGAGGCGACCAGCTGAGCGATCGCCAGGCTCTGTGCCCGGCGAGCGGCATACCTTGGGGTGCTTTGGCTCAGGGGGCCGGCGCCGGCGGAAGTCGATGGAGCACCGCCTGCCCGCGCTGCAGGAATGCGGCCGACCCAGCGGTACGGAGGAGTTCGGCGGCGCGCGGGCGCAGGTCGTAGGCTGCCAGCCGGCCAGATGTCGTCGTCGCGATCGGTGGACCCAGCTGCTCCCTGAGCGTGCGAGGAGCGGTGGACGGTGACGGGTAGCCGGCCGTGTCGATCTCGACGGCGCAGAAGCCCGCTGCGGCGAGATCGTCGACGAGTCGGGGGTCGCCTGCGGGGGGCAGGCTGAGCTGCCAGTCCGCCTCGGCCGTGCCGCGCATCGCCGCATAGCTCCACCGCAGGTCGGTGGAGACGACGTAGGGCCCGAGGGGGTCGTAGTCGAGGATCCCGCTGACGGGGCCTTGTTCCGGGAACGGAAAGACGGGCAGCTGAAAGACGGCGCACCCCGCCGGAAGCGAGCGCTCCATCGCCCCGGTGAACTCAGACAGGGCACCCTCCGCGGCCCGCAGCTGCGGGTACGGGGGACTGAACGCGGGGTTGGTCTGGTCGACCACCCCCACCAGGAGAGCCAGGGCTGCGACCGCGGCGGCTGCGGGCCGGCCCCGCGTCCGGTCGAGATGTGTCAGCCACAGGCCGAGCGCAAGCAAGCCCAGCAGGGCGACCACGACGAAGAGTCGCGACCACGTCCGGATCTGAGGCGTCACGAGCAACGCGGTGAGGGTACCCAGGCCGCCGCGGGTGTAGAACGCCAGCGCGACAATGGTCAGCAGGCACAGGGTGCCGACCAGCGGAGACGCCCTTCTGGGGCTGCGGCTCGTCAGGGCCCCCAGGCCGACGAGCAGCAACGACGCGACGCCCACGGCGGCGACGAGGCCGATGGCGGGGCGCTCGAAGGTGGCGGCGGTCACCCTTCCGTAGGAGAGCGTCAGCTCCGCGAGCCTGCCGGACCGGTGATGGAACCACGGGAGGATGAGGTCCATCAGCTTCCCGGCGAAGGCATCCGACTCCTGGTAGACGCGGGTGCCGGGGGTCTTTCCCGTCACCACGTCGGCCCGGGTCTGCCACCTGCTCACCGCGAGAGCAATGCCGCACACCAAGAGCACGGCGAGACCGGTGACTCCGCCTGTGATCGTCCGGCGCCGGGATCGGCCGGCCAGGGCGCCCACCACGAGGCCACAGACGAGCAGCAAGAGGGTGAAGGCGACGTAGTACACGCCGCCGAGACCGACGACGACGACGATGGCTACGGTGCGGGCGTTGAGGAGCGCCTGCTGC
Organism: Actinomycetales bacterium; assembly: GCA_038237075.1. GTDB lineage: Bacteria > Actinomycetota > Actinomycetes > Actinomycetales > Dermatophilaceae > Lapillicoccus. The sequence goes on along the minus strand of JBBRZC010000060.1, from coordinate 4,394 downwards.
CGCCGGCCTCGGGTGGGGCCGTCCCCCGCCTTCGCCACCAGCGGAACGCCGGTCAAGGCCCGCAGGACAAGCCAGACCGCCAGCGGGACGACCCAGTAGGAAGCCAACCACAGGTGCGAGAAGCCCTCCTGGTGCCCAGGAACCACGGAGAACAGCACGCCGGCAACCACGGACCCCAGACGGCCGACGCCGACGCTGCGGCAGAGCCAGTACATCGTCAGCGCCGCGAGCGGGAAGCCGATAAAGAAGTAGACCGCGCTGACTGTCGCCGCCGAGTCGGAGAACAGGTTGAGGAGCCTGATCGCGAGGTAGTGGATCCAGCTCGCGTCGGTGAACCATCCTGCGTTCTGGCCGAAGGGCGCGCCGACGTCGGAGTTCCGCCAGTACCAACCGTGGTGGAGGATGTCCTTGACCTGCATGAGGACGAAGTACGCGTCACCGTCGAACCCCAACGGGGTTCCGGGGCGCCATCCCCATACCCGAAGAGCCTGCGCCATGGCCACCGTCGACAGGACGGCGGTCACCACCGGCCCAGGATGGCCCCGCGCATCGTCGGGGCTCGGATCGCGTCGGGCCTGTTGGGCCCGTCGTCCGTAGGCACGGTCCGAGTCACGTCGATGTCAGCCTGGCTTGCCACTGGTGGAGGGTCCCTGCGGGGCAGGTGGAGGGTCTGGCGTTCAACCATCGAGGACACGGCAATCACTCGGCAACGGGGGGTGCTTCGGGTGACCCCGAGCACGCGTGAGCGTATCGGACCCACGGAGCTCCATCGCGCAGCAGCGTTCATGCCTCACCGGCGTGCCGCCGCGCGCCTGTGAACGCAGACGTCCCCTTGGCGTTACTCTCGATGGGGAACGTTTCCGCGGTCCCGGGGTCATTCGCATGAGTATGATGCCGCTGCTGCTTTGATCCTGGAGGCCGTGTGGAGGTTCGGACTGGCTCGAGCGGTGCCCCCAATGAGGTCCTCCACGATGACCTCGTCCACCTGGCGAAGACCCCGGAGCCGGGGCGGGTTAGCACCGAGCGGGTCCAGGTCCCTACCCCCCGGGTCGTGCGCGCCAAGGCGAGCCGGTTCCGCCCAGACATCGAGGGTCTTCGCGCGGTGGCTGTTCTGCTGGTCGTCCTGAACCACCTGAGGCTGTGGCCTGACGGCGGGTTCGTCGGGGTCGACGTGTTCTTCACCATCTCGGGATTCCTCATCACGGGCCTGATCGTCGACGAGGTCGCTCGCACCGGATGGCTCTCCTTCCGCAGCTTCTACACCCGGCGGGCGCGGCGCATCCTGCCTGCGGCCTTAGCGGCGCTCGCGGGGACCTGGGTGGCAGCGAGCGTGGTCTTCACCGGCAGTCGCGTCGAGTCGACGGTGCACGACATCTGGTGGTCGCTCGGCTTCGCCGCGAACATCCATTTCGCGAACGCGGGGACCAGCTACTTCGACACCTACGCAGAACCGTCGCTGGTACAGCACTTCTGGTCGCTGGCGGTCGAGGAGCAGTTCTATCTCGTGTGGCCCGTCCTGGTGCTGGTGACCACCCTCGTGGCCCGCAAGGTCGCGAGACCCCGCGCGGGGTTGGTCGTGATCCGCCTGTGCGGTGCAGCCGTGGCGGCTTCGTTGGTCTGGTGCGTGGTTCAGACGCTGTCGGCTCCGGCCGCGGCCTACTTCTCCACCCTGGGCCGGGCCTGGGAGCTCGGTGCCGGTGCGCTTGTCGCTCTCGCCATCCGTCGAGGCGTGCGACTTCCGACGCGGCTGGCGGGCCCGGCCTCGTTGGCCGGTGTCGTCGGGATCCTCGCCTCCGCCGCCGTGATCGACGGCCGTTCACCGTTCCCGGGACCCGCGGCGGTGACGCCGGTGCTGGCGAGCTGCCTGGTCCTGCTGGCTGGCGCCGCCGTGACGAGGTTCGGGAGCGGCTGGCACGTGCTGCTGGTCAACCCGGCGTCCCGGTTCCTCGGAAGGGTCTCCTTCTCCCTCTACCTGTGGCACTGGCCGACCATCCTCGTCGTCTCGGCCCTCGTCCCGCGGACGGCGTTCGTCCACCTTCCACTCACGGTCAGCGCCATGGCGGCGCTGACGCTGCTGAGCTACCACGAAGTCGAGCTGCGCTTCCACCATGCCGGCTCGTCCGGGAAGGTGGCGCAGGAGGTGAGCAAGCACGGCAACCGGGTGGCCCGTGGCCCGGTCCGCAGGCGCCGGCTGGCCGTCGCGGCGACGGTCGCGCTCACGCTGGTCCTCTTCGCCCTCCGCCCCGACTCCGCGACCCCTCCCGCACTCGCTGCCGCAGCGCCTGCGGGGCAGGCGGCCGGCCCGGCGACCGCGTCCCTCCAGAAGCAGCTCACCGCGGCGCTGGCCGCCACCGAGTGGCCCCCGCTGACCCCAGCCATGTCCACCGTGATCGCCTACAAGGAGTTCGACGACCGCGCCGGATGCGCCGACAGCGTGCCTTTGCTGCCGGCGAGCGCCTGCACCGTGGGGAGCCCCGCAGCAGCCAAGCTGGCCCTCGTGGTCGGAGACTCCACGGCCCGCGCCTATATGCAGACGCTCAAGCACTTCGTCGACCGGCCTGGCTCGAGCTGGAGGATCCGGTTCATCGGGCTGACCGGATGCCCCTCCATCGATGCCGAGATTCCCAACAAGGCGAAGTGGATCACCGACGCCTGCCCTGCCCGCAAGCAGGCGGCCCTGGACGTCATCCGCCACGACAAGCCCGACCTCGTCATCGTGACCAACCACTTCCTTGACGCCGTCACTGCCAACAGCACCAAGCCCATGGCCGTCGAGGACTGGGCGTCGGCGCTGGAGCGCTACACGAGCCAGTTCCGCAAGGACACCAAGAAAGTCGCCTACCTCGCGCCGCCGCCAGCCGAGATCGAGATCTCCTCCTGCTACACCACGTTCAGCAGACCAGCCGACTGCATCTCCCACGTCACGCAAACTGACCTGCGTCACGAGGCGGCGGTGCGAGCGATCGCACAGCGACAGGACGGCGCCTACATCGAGTCCGCTCATTGGTTCTGCGTATCCGGACTCTGCCCCGCGTTCGTCGGCAGCACCGCCTCGAAGGCGGACGTCGTCCACATGAGCATCGGCTACGCGAACGCCATAGCCCCTGCCGTCCTCGAGGCCTTCCACCAGCAAGGGCTGTTCACCGACGTCCAGACCTGAGGAGGGCTCCGTCGGCCTCGACGAGGCCACGGCGACCTCAGAGGCCGGCGACCGCGGCCCGGACGGCGTCGAGGCTCACCCTGACGTCGTCGTCCGTCGTGACCCAGCTGCTCACCGAGATCCGCAGCACGCTCTGGCCGTGCCACGTCGATCCGGTCATCCAGGTCGTCCCGTCCGCCAGGAGCCGGCGGACCACCTCCTCGGTCCGCTCGTCGCTGCCGAACGATGCGCACACCTGGGTGAAGACGACGTCGTTCAGCACCGTGACGCCGGGGACGTCCGAGAGCCCGTCCGCGAAGGCGGCGGCACGCCGACACAGGCGGTCGACGAGCTCGGCCACCCCGGAACGCCCCAGCGACCGAAGCACCGCCCAGACGGGGAACGCCCGGCCGCGCCGTGAGAGCTCCGGCACCTTGTCGAAGGGCTCCCCGAGCTCGTCGTGGATGAGGTACGCCCCGTGCATGCCCATCGCGGCGCGAAGCGCCGCCGGGTCGCGGACGACGACCAGTCCGCAGTCGTAGGGGACGTTCAGCGTCTTGTGGGCGTCCGTGGCCCACGAGTCGGCCGCCTCGGCTCCCGTGACGAGGTGTCGCAAGGACGGAGACGCCGCCGCCCACAGCCCGAAGGCCCCGTCGACATGGACCCACGCGCCGTGCTCGTGGGCGGCGGCGATGGTCTCGGCGAACGGGTCGAACGCCCCCGAGTGGACGTTGCCGGCCTGGAGCACGACGACCGTCGGCTCGCCGAGCGAGTCGTCCAGCGCGGCCGCGAGGGCGTCGGTCCGAAGTCGTCCCTGACCGTCGACGGCCACCTCCTCGGGAGCGCCGAGCCCGAGGTAGCGCAGCACGAGGTCGACCGTGTCGTGTCGCTCGGCACCGACGAGCACCCGGACCCGGGGCCCGCCGTTCAGCCCCTGCTCGGTGACGTCCCAGCCGGCTCGGCGAAGCACCGCGTCCCGGCCCGCCGCGAGCCCGGTGAAGTTCGCCATGGTCGCGCCCGTGACGAACCCGACGGCGCTCTCACCAGGCAGACCGAGCAGGTCGAGGAGCCAGCGGCTGGCCACGTCCTCGACCGCGCTGTGCGCGGGCGTCACCCGGCGCAGCCCGCAGTTCTGGTCCCACGCGCTGACGAGGCAGTCGGCGGCGAGGGCGGCCGGGTGGGTGCCTCCGATGACGAAGCCGAAGAACCGCCCCGACGGCATCGCGGTCAGGCCAGGCTCGCAGGCGCCCGCGAG
>JBBRZC010000059.1:0-18017 GCA_038237075.1 Actinomycetales bacterium | reverse complement strand
CACAAGACCCGCCGCCGGTGGCGAACCACCATGGACCCCGACGGCACCCTCACCACCACCACCATGTCCGACCGCAGCTACACCACCCGCCGCCACCGCCACGACGACCCCCACAACACCCCCGCCACCGACCAGGAACACGAAACAGCCGAGAACTACCCACCACCACCATTCTGACCTGCTCGGCCCTGACCTACTCGGCACGCCTGCGCAGCACGCGCAGCAGCGCCTCGACCACCCGGGGGTCGTACTCGTAGCCGAGCCCGAGGTGGATCCGCTCGATGGCCTCCTCCTCGCGGGTGCGGTCGCCCGGCTCGCCGACGAGGTCGTCGTAGGCGTTGGCCACCTTGATGATGCGGCTCGAGATGGGCAGGTCCTCACCGAGCTCGCGCACGTGGCGGTAGGGCTTGGCCTGGGACTCGAGGATGAGGGCCACGGTGTCGAGTACCCCGGTCTGGCGCACGATGGAGGCCCCGTCCCGGGCGATCCGGTCCTGGTCGGCGGGAGCGGCCATCATCGTCGCGCCGCCGGGGATGGGTTCCCGCAGGGCGACCTGGCCGATGTCGTGCAGCAGCGCGGCATACTCGAGGTCGAGCGTGTCACGCTCGGACATACCCATGTCGCGGCCCATGGCGACGCTGAGCGACGCCACCCGCGACGGGTGGTCGGGCGGGGTGTAGCCACCGATCTCGGTCAGGCGCGAGAGGGTGCGGATGGTCTGGCCGTAGGTGGCACGGACGCCCGCGAACCGGCGCACGGCGAACTGGGTCAGGACGAGCGGGACGAGGAAGACCGGGAGGGCGACGACCCCCATGGGCCGCTCGGCCAGGGCGATGAGGGCGCCCGACGCGGCGAGGGCCGTGCTGAGGCCGACGGCCTGACGCAGCTCGTCGACGATCGAGCGCCAGACCGGGAGGTGCTCACGCGACGCCGTGGACAGCGCGACGCAGAGGCTCTGGGCCAGGAGCGCGAGCAGCGACACGACGACCATCGAGATCGCCGACAGCCAGCGCTGGTGTGCCCACTCCTCCTGCATCTGGAGCAGGGACTGCCCCTGCCCGACGGGCACCTCCCGGAAGAGCACCGCGGCCACCACCACGGTGATGAACCGGGCCGCCATGTCGCCGCTGCGCAGCGGAGAGCCCCGCAGCAGGTGCGGCACCGCACCGAGGACCATGGCGAGGGCTGTGACGCTGATGACCACCTCGGCCCCGAAGCCGAGGACGTTGCCGGTGCCCACCTCCGAGGTCATGGCCAGGGCGAACGCCGCAGCCAGCGACATCGGGGCCTCCTCACGCGCCCTCGGCAGGACGATGCGGTTGAGCTCGCCGATGGCGATGGCGATGACGAACGCCGCGAGGACCCCCACGTCTGCCGCGGACACCTCTTCACCGCGCCGGAGGCTCAGCACAGAGACCGCGGCGAGCACCAGGGCGACGGCCGTGACGAGCAGGCCGACGTTGAGGTGTCGCCATCCCGTGCCGAGGAGTCGTCTCACTGGCGGTGCACCTCTGGTGGCCCGGCGGCCCGGGTGGCGACGTCCCACGCGCCGGGGTCGTCATGGTCGAAGTAGCCCGTCATCGCCGCGAGGTCGTCGTGGTCGACGGCCGGCGGGCGCCACTCGTGGCGGTCCAGCACCCGCGCCAGGGCCTTGACGACCAGCGGGTCGAAGTGGGTGCCTGCCCGGGTCTGGAGCTGGGCCAAGGCCTCCGCGGAGCTGAGCGCCGGGCGATGCGGGCGCGCCATCGTCAGGGAGTCGAACGCGTCGGCGACCGCGATGACCCGCGCAGCCTCGGGGATGGCGTTGCCGGCCAGCCCACCGGGGTAGCCGAGGCCGTCGTACCGCTCGTGGTGATGGCGTATGCCGTCGAGCGAGTCGGCGAGGAAGTCGATGTCCCGGACGAGCTCGACGCCCCGCCCCGGGTGCAGCGCGAGCATGTCGAGGTCAGCCGTGCTCATCGCTCCGGGGCGGCGCACGATCCGGGTCGGGATACCGACCTTTCCGACGTCGTGGAGCATCGCCGCGAATCGCAGGGCCTGGACCTCCTGGGCACCGAGAGAGAGCGGTTCGGCCAGCCACTCGGCGAGCTGGGCGATGCGGGCGCTGTGCCCCACGGCATACGGGTCCTTGGTCTCGACGGCGGTGACCAGCGCGCTGAGGGCGCTCTCGTGGGCCCGCTGCTCCTCGCCGAACTGGACGAAGGCCCACCGGGCCACGAAGAGCGGGGCGAGGATGAGGACGGCGCTGAACGGGCCGACGTCGGCCGGGAGCCAGAGGATGACAAAGAGGAACCCGATGAACCCGTAGCCGAGGTAGGCGATCCCGGAGTTGGTCACCATCTGGCCGAAGAAGCGGCGGAACGGGATTCCGCGGTCCATCCGGACGATCCCGGCGAGGAGCGCGGCGTTGAGGAGCATCTGCGCGAGGTCGGCCAGCATGAGCGGCACGCCGACGTGGAGGAGGAGCGCAGCGGAGCCGTGCAGTGTGGCGAGGTCACGCTCGCCTCCGAGGGCCAGGTAGACCAACCCCCCCACGGCTCCGAGCACGGCGGACATGCTCGCGTTGAACACCCGGACTCGGGTCGGCGCTCGACTCAGCTCCAGCCCCATCGACAGCGCCCCGACCAGCGCGCTCCCCACCGGGCCGACGATCACGATGCACGAGATTACGATGATGCTGAGGAACGAGAACCCAACGCGCGAGCCGACGTCGGGTTCCCGGAGCATGATGCTGAGGATGCCCATGCCGGAGAGGATCAGAAGCGCAACGACGTCCCGGGGAGGACCGACCTTCCACCAGCTCAAAGCGACCGATGCAAGTGCCAAGACGCAGACGAGGGCGATGAACATGGCTACCGCGTCAGGGCGGCGCCCAGGTCGCGGCGCCATGTCACTCATGGAGCAACGCTAATGCCCCAGAGGCACGTCGGCGGCTGCCGCGAGGGGCGCGGGGTCAGCCGCCCCAGCTCCACTGCGAGACCGGGCCACCGGGGGCTGGGGTGGACGTCCACGTCGCGGTGGCGGGCTTGGTCAGCATGGTTTCGAACAGGATGACGATGGTCTTCATGGTTTCCTCCGGTGCGGGCTGCGGAAAATCGGAGATCTGGTCGGGGGCCGGGGGTGGGAGCGACGATCTGCGTCGGCTCTGCTACCTCAGCCCACCGCCAGACCGGGCCACCGGGGGCTGGGGTGGAGGTGCGGGTCGTCAGGGTCCTCGCGGTTTCGTCCGGGGACTGGCCGGGCTTCGGTGCCAAGAACGGAGGCACCGACGACGAGCGTCGGCTCAGCCGCCCCAGCTCCACTGCGAGACCGGGCCACCGGGGGCTGGGGTGATCGTCCAGGTCGTGATGGCGGGCTTGGTGAGCATGGCCTCGAACAGGTGCGTGATGATCTTCATGAGAGAGATGCGTCCTTCCAGCCGCGGTGTCGACCGCGACCCAACAGGTGGAACGTGAATGCCGCTGACCTGCGGCGTTGCACCCTGGAGGGTGCTTCTCTCAGGGTCACATACCCCGAGACCCACCCGGGACGCCAGAGGGTTTGCGGGGCCAAACTTTGCCAAGAATTGAAGGTCGGCGTCGTATCTGCGTCGGTTTGTGCTGGTAAGCAACGACGAAACCGTGTGGGATGATGGTTTGGACCCCCTCACGACGTCTGGAGCACACCATGAGCAAGCGCGCCCGCAAGCGCCGCTCCCGCAAGGGCAACGCCGCCAACCATGGCCGCAAGCCCAACGCCTGAGCCGCAGCACCGAGCCGGCCCGCACCCATGAGGGTGCGGGCCGTGTCCACGTGTCCGACCGCTCGGCATACACCGGCGGTCGTCCGAGCCGGCGTCAGCGCATGTTGCCGGTGTGACCGAGGGAGAAGCGCCCCGGTTGGGGCCACACGAGCAGGCCGTGCGGCCCGGCGTCCACGGTGATGCGGTGGGTCACCCGGCCCGTCTTCGTGTCGAAGACGTAGACCGTCGCGTTGTAGCGACCCGACATCCACAGCTCGGTGCCGTCGGCCGAGACGCCGCCCATGTCGGGCGACCCGCCTCCGGGGATGGTCCACAGCGCAGTCTGCGTGAGCGAGGCCGCGTCGAGGACGCTGATGGTCCCCTCGTCACGGTTGCTGACGTAGATCGAGCTGGCGTCCCTGGACGGGTAGATGCCGTGCGCGCCGAGCCCGGTCCGGATGAAGCGGACCACCGAGAAGGTCGACGTGCTGACGACCCACACCCCGTTGCGGAGCATGTCGGCGACGAGGAAGAACCGGCCGTCGGGCGTCAGTCGCACGTCCTGGGGCATCGACGTCGCCCCTGGCGCCAGGCCTGCCTTGGGGCCGCCCATCGAGCGGGCCATGTCGGGCGAGGTGGCCCCGGGCGTCGCGACCACGTTGAGGTCGATGACCTTCTTCACCACGGTGGCGTTCGCGTCGATGACGAGGAGCTTGCCGCCGAACTCGCAGCTCGCCACGAACGTGCGCAGGTCGGCCGTGTAGTCGGCGTGGTTGAGCCCCGCGCAGAAGGGCACCGGGAGGGAACGCTCGAGGGCCATGGTGTGCGGGTTGCGGACGTCGACCCGGCGAAGCCGCTCCGCCATCACGAGGGCCGCGCTGCCGTCCGGGGAGAAGTAGAGGTTGTAGGGGTCCGCGACGGGGAGCGTCGTTCCCGGCTTGCCCGTCGTCGGGTCGATCGGCGTCATCGAGTTGCCCGCGTCGCTGTTGACCCAGAGCGTGCCCAGGTCGTGGGAGGGGACGACATGCTCCGGCGAGCGGCCAACCGTGAAACGGTCGACGACGGCGTAGGTCCTGGGGTCGATGACCTGGACCGAGCCGGACCGCTGGTCGGGGACGTAGACGAGGGGCTTGGCCTGGCGCGCCACTCCCTGGACGTCACCGGCGCGGACGTGGGCGTAGGGCGCGGGGAGCGCCGACGTCGCGGACAGCCCCTGGGCGGTGCCGGAAGCCCCTTGGCCTGCATCCCCGGCGGCGGCATCCCCGACGGCTCCCGGCACCCCGCTCGCCGTCACCTCGGGAGCGGCACATCCCGCCGCGAGGACGACCGTGACGGCGGCCAGCAGGGCGACGAGGCGGGCGGAGCCGCGGCGCGACCGCGTCACGAGGCCAGTCCCTGGAGCAGGTCGGTGAGCCGGACCGCGCGCAGACTGCGGGAGGCCAGGCCGGCGAGGATGCCCGGAAGCGCGTCGATGGTCCCCTGGTGCCCGAGGTGAAGGCTGACGATGGAACCGCCCTTGACGTGGGCCAACGTCCGTGTGACGACCGCGTCGCGGCCGGGGTCCTGGTAGTCGCGCGGGTCGACGTCGTAGGAGATGCAGCGATGATACCCGGAGGCGAGGGCGGCGGCGCGGATGGTCGAGGTGCTCGTCGGCGTGCCGGAGGGGCGGAAGAGCAGCCCAGCGCTCCCGACCGACCGCGCGACCGCTGCGGCCCCCTCGCGGATCTCCACGGCTGCCTGGGCCGGCGTCAGCGACGGCATCGTCTGATGGCTCCAGGTGTGGTTGCCGAGGTCGTGGCCGGCGGCGAGGAGGTCACGGCCGAGTGCGGGCGTGGCGGCCAGCCACTGGCCCACTGCGAAGACGGTGAGGTGCGCACCGGCGGCCGCGGCGATGCGCAGCGCCGCGGCCGTCAGGGCGACGTCGCCGGCGCCGTGGAAGGTCAGCGCCACCGTGCCCGAGGCGCCTGGGACGTTCGTGACGTCGGGACCGTCCTGGGTCAGTGCCCGCGGCACCGGGCCGGCCGGCGGGGCCGAGGCGGCTGAGGACCCGCTGGTGGCCGTCGTCCCCGCACTCGTGGCCCCGACCGTCGACACCCCTGGAGTGGGAGCGTCAACAGTGGAGCAGCCAGCAACCCCCAGACCCACGGCGGCACCGGCGAGACCCCGGACGACCGCCCGACGGTCGGGGTCTCGGGGCACGTCCACCCGCCTGACGCTGGCAGACAAGACTGGACGAACGCTGGGAGTCGGGTGGACCTTAGTCAAACGTGTCGATGCGGATCATCGTCAGGCGCTGGAGGATGGTCATGCGCAGCTCGACCGGCGCCGTCTCCGACGCGCACGAGCGCTTGACCACGGCCTTGAGCGCCTGGTCGAGGTTGTACTGCTTGAAGCACGGACCACACTCGGCGAGGTGCGCCTGGATCTTGCGTGCGTCGTCGGGGCCCATCTCGCCGTCGAGGTACTCGAACAGCCGCAGCAGCGCCTCGGAGCACTCGGTCCTGTGGATGTCGTGACCGCTCTGGGCCTGGCTCATGAGCCGGCTCCTTCCGTGACGAACCCGCGGTCGGCGGCGTAGTCGCTGAGCAGCGCCCGCAGCTGCCGGCGTCCGCGGTGGAGCCGAGACATCACGGTGCCGATCGGCGTGTCCATGATCTCGGCGATCTCCTTGTAGGCGTAGCCCTCGACGTCCGCGAAGTAGACCGCCAGACGGAAGTCCTCCGGGATGTCGAGCAAGGCCCGCTTGACGTCGCTGTCGGGCAGGTGCTCGAGCGCGACGTCCTCGGCCGATCGCAGTCCCGCCGAGCTGTGCGACTCGGCGCGGTGCAGCTGGTAGTCCTCGACCTCGGCGGCGTCGGACTGCAACGGCTCCCGCTGCTTCTTGCGGTAGCTGTTGATGTAGGTGTTCGTGAGGATGCGGTACATCCACGCCTTGAGGTTGGTGCCGGGACGGTACTGGTGGAACGCGGCATACGCCTTGGCGTAGGTCTCCTGGACGAGGTCCTCCGCGTCGGCGGGGTTGCGCGTCGTGCGCAGCGCGGCGGAGTACATCTGGTCGAGCAGCGGCATCGCCTCACGCTCGAACCGGCTGCGCCGGTCATCGGGGGACTCCGTCGCGACGTCGACGACGTGGTCGGGCGACGGCGGCTCGGTGGCGTCCCCGAGGGCTGCGGTCTCGTTGCTCATCGCCCTCCAGCCTAGACCGGCCGTGGTCCCCGGGCTGATCGGGCCGCCCACCGAGGGGACGTTCAGCATGAGCACGGGATGCGGCCTCCAAGGCGGGCGACGGGACTCCTGCGTCAACAGCCCGCCCGGCGGCGCCATTCCCCGGGCGGGCCGACCGGCGTCAGCGCAGCGGTGCCGCGAAGGCGCGGGTGGCCGCCGCGACCGCCTCCGCGCTGGCGCGGGGGATGGTGTGGGTGCCGGGCACGGCATACACCTGCCCGAGGTATGCCGTGAGCTCGCCTGGAGTGCCGAAGGGGTCGTTCTCGCCCTGGATGGCGGCGACGGGGCGGCCCGCCTCGGTGACGAGCGCGAGCTCGGGAGCGCGCAGCGAGTCCGGCCGCCCGGGCGGGTGCAGCGGGAAGGACAGGCAGAGCACCGCGTCGGCGCCGAGCGCGTCGGCGGTGCGACAGGCCACCCGGGCTCCCGCGCTGCGGCCCGCGAGGACGAGCGGGCCCGGCACCCTGGCCAGCGCGCCGCCGCGGCGGTGAAGGGCTCGGACGACCGGAACCCACGCAGCGTCAAGGGTTTTCGGTGGTCCGGCGACCCGTCGACCGGCGACGAGCCAGGGCTGCTCGACGAGCGCGACCGCCCAGCCCTCCTCGACGAGGGCCGCCGCCGCGGCCGTGATGTCGACCGACCCGAGGCCTCCGCCGGCGCCGTGCCCGAGGACGACCGTGCCGCGGGCGCCGCGCGGGCGGCGGACGCGGACCCGGGCCGGGCCGCCCGGGGTCTCGATGTCGACCACTCGCGTGACCGGGGTCGGGCTCACTCTCCGACGACCTCGCCCGTGAGCGGGTCGACGGCGCCGTGCAGCTCGGCGTCGGGCAGCGGCAGGAGCAGCTGGGCGCCGTTGTTGCGGGTGGCGTTGACCGCAGTGGAGATGGGGTAGGCGTCGAACCGTCCTGGCTCCTCGAAGGCGAGCAGGCCGCCCACCGTGGCGGGGTCGCGGACGTCGGGGTTGAGCCAGGTGGCCCAGTCGGCGCGCTCGAGGACGAGGGGCTGCCGGTCGTGGACCCGGTCGAGGCCGGGTTCGGCGTTCGTCGTGATGATGGTGAAGCTCGTGAGCCAGGCGTGCGGGTCGTCGGCGTCCGGGACCGACCGGTCGCGCCAGAACTCGTAGAGCCCCGCGAAGGCGACCACGTCGGCATCGATCCGGCTCATGTGGAACGGCTGCTTGCGCGGCTTGCCCTTGGCGTCGACGGCCGTAGGCGAGACCTGCCACTCGTACCAGCCCTCAGCGGGGACGAGGCATCGCCTGGACGCCGCGGCCCGCGCGAACGCCGAGCTGACGAGCAGGGACTCCGCGCGGGCGTTGACCATCCGCTGGCCCACCTTCGGGTCCTTGGCCCAGCTCGGGACCAGGCCCCACGTGACGAGGCGCAGCTGACGGACGGCGCCTTGCTCGGTGGCGCGGGGCGCCCGGGTGAGGACGACCGGCGCCTGCTTCGTCGGCGCCATGTTCCAGTCCGGGGCGCCGGCGGGCGGGTCCTGCGGGCGGCTCAGGACCGACCGGGACGGTTGCCCCGTCGCGTCGAGGTCGATCTCGAGCTCCTCGACGAGGTCGCCCGGGCTCCTGCTCGCGGCGTACCGACCACACATGGCTCCAGCCTAGGCACCTGGATCCGGCCGCTGCACCAGAGGCGGAGCAACTACGGTGGGAGCACCACGTCGCCCACCGTAGGGAAGCCACCCATGACCGTCGTCCGCCGGCTCGCCAGACCGATGATCGCCGCGCTCTTCGTCGTCGAGGGCCTGAACGCCCTGCGCCACCCGGGCTCAAAGGTGAAGGCGGCGGCCCCGTTGCTCGACCGGGTCGGTCCGACGCTCGGGCTGCCGGACGACCCCGAGCTGATGGTGCGGGCCAACGCCCTGACGCAGGTCGTCGGCGGCGTCCTGCTTGCCACCGGCTTCCTGCCCCGGCTCGGGGGGGCGCTCATCGCCGGGTCGCTCGTGCCGACGACGCTCGCGGGGCACCCTTTCTGGACGAAGAGCGACCCCGAGGAGCGCCGGACGCAGCGCATCCAGTTCCTCAAGAACCTCGGCCTGCTCGGCGGCGCCCTGCTGGCCGTCGTGGACACCGAGGGCAGGCCCGGGCTCGTGTGGCGGGCCCAGCAGGCAGGCCGGACCACCCGGCGCGAGGCACACCACGGGCTGAGGACGGCCCGGCGCGAGGCCCGGCTGGCCCAACAGCAGGCACACCTCTTGGTCCAGGACGCACTGGGCTGACGTGAGCGCACCGACGCCCCGCCATCCGGGCGACTGGTGGACCGCCCCGACCGCGGCCACCCCGCTGGACGCCACGGTGGCGCTTCCCGGGAGCAAGTCGCTGACCAACCGTTTCCTCGTCCTCGCCGCGCTGGCGAACGACCGCTCGCGGCTGCGGCAGCCGCTGCGCTCGCGCGACACCCTCCTCATGGCGGCGGGGCTGCGGTCGCTGGGCGTCGGCATCGAGGACGTCGGCTCGGAGGGCAAGGTCCCCCCCGGGTCGCAGGACTGGCTCGTCACCCCGGGCGCCCTGCATGGCGGCGTGCGCATCGACGCCGGCCTGGCCGGCACGGTGATGCGCTTCCTGCCGCCCGTCGCCGCACTGGCCACCGGCCCGGTCGAGATCGACGGTGACCCCCAGGCGCGGCTACGGCCCATGGGCCCGGTCCTCGAGGCGCTGCGCACCCTCGGGGTGCGGCTCGACGACGAGGGCCGCGGCGCGCTTCCCCTGACGATCCACGGCGAGGGGTCGGTCCGGGGTGGCAGCGTCACCCTCGACGCCTCGTCCTCGTCCCAGTTCATCTCGGCACTCCTCCTCGCCGGGGCCCGCTACGACGAGGGGGTGAGCGTGCGCCACGACGGCAGACCGGTGCCGAGCGAGCCGCATCTCGCGATGACCGTGGAGACGCTGCGCGACGCCGGCGTCGTCGTCGACGACACCGAGCCGAACCTCTGGCGGGTGGAGCCCAGCGAGATCAGCTCGCTCGACGTCCAGATCGAGCCCGACCTCTCGAACGCGGGCCCGTTCCTCGCCGCGGCGCTCGTCGCCGGCGGAACCGTCCGCGTCCCCGACTGGCCGCAGCACACGACCCAGGCCGGCGACGCGCTGCGCGACATCCTCGACACGATGGGCGGTGACGTCTCGCTCGACCGCCGCGGTCTCACCGTCTCGGGCAGCGGCTCCATCGGCGGCATCGACATCGACCTGCACGACGCGAGCGAGCTGACACCCGTCGTCGCGGCGCTCGCCGCGCTCGCCGACTCGCCCTCGTGGATCCGTGGCGTCGCCCACATCAGGGGCCACGAGACCGACCGCATCAGCGCGCTGGCCACGGAGATCAACGGTCTGGGCGGGAAGGTCACCGAGACCGACGATGGACTGCGGATCTCGCCGAGCCCGCTGCGCCACGGGCGTTTCCGCAGCTACCACGACCACCGGATGGCCACGGCCGGCGCCGTCCTCGGCCTCGCCGTGCCGGGGGTCGTCGTCGAGGACATCGGCACGACGCGCAAGACCCTGCCGGACTTCGTCGGGCTCTGGACCGCCATGCTCTCGGGCACCTGACGGGGCGGCCGTGAGCTGGCGCAACCTCGACGAGTCCGACATCCGGGTCCGGCCCAACCCGCGGGGGTCGCGGCGACGGACCAAGGACCGCCCGGCCCACGAGGACGCCGTACCCGGGTTCGTCGTGGCCATCGACCGGGGCCGCTACACCGTCGTCATACCGGCCGGGACCGGCAGGCGCAGGCAGCCCGAGCGCGTGGTCACGGCGATGAAGGCGCGCGAGCTGGGCCGCAAGAGCGTCGTCGTCGGCGACGACGTCGCCCTCGTCGGGGACACGACGGGCACTCCCGACGGGCTGGCCCGTATCGTCCGGATCGAGCCGAGACGCTCGGTCCTGCGTCGCAGCGCAGACGACACCGACGCCGTCGAGCGGGTCCTCGTGGCCAACGCCACCCAGCTCGCCATCGTCTCGGCGCTCGCCAACCCCGAACCCCGGCCGCGACTCATCGACCGCTGCCTCGTCGCGGCCTACGACGCGGGGCTCGACCCGCTGCTCGTCCTCACCAAGTCCGACCTCGTCTCCCCCGAGCCGTTCCTCGCCGCCTACGCACCCCTCGAGGTCCCCTACGTCGTGACGTCCTGGGGGGGCGCCTCCCACCAGCTCGCCGGGGCCGAGACGGGAGCCGGCTCCTTCGACGGCCTCGACGAGCTGCGCGAGCGCCTCGAGGGCCGGGTCTCCGTCCTCGTAGGCCACTCCGGCGTGGGCAAGTCCACCCTCGTCAACCGGCTCGTCCCCGCGGCCCGCCGCGCCACGGGCGACGTCAACGACGCGACCGGGCGTGGACGGCATACCTCGAGCTCGGCCGTCGCCCTGCGCCTGCCCGACGACGCGGGCTGGGTCGTCGACACCCCCGGGGTGCGCACCTTCGGTCTGGCCCACGTCGACCTGGCCCGCATCATCGTCCACTTCCCCGACCTCGAGCGGGGCACCGGGCAGTGCCCCCGCGGCTGCACGCACGACGAGGAGGAGTGCGCCCTCGACGCGTTCGTCGCCTCGGGCTCCGCCGGGCCCGCCGGCCCGTCGCGGCTGGACTCGCTGCGGCGGCTGCTGCGGGCCCGCTCCGGGACATCCGACGAGTAGGCGCCTGAACCGGAGTGCCACTCGCCTCGTCTTCCCGGGTGCCCCCTACGCTGAGTCGCAGGCGCACGACCGCCGGACCTGAGCAACCCCAAGGAGCGTCATGTTCGACCAGATCACCGGGCTGCCCGTGCACGCCCTCGTCATCCACGCCGTCGTGGTGCTGCTCCCGCTCATGGCGGTGCTCACCGTCGCGGCCGTGGTGCGTCCCGGGCTGCGCGACCGCTTCGCCTGGTGGGTCACCGCGGCGAACGCCGCCGTCTTCGCCATGACTCTCGTGGCGAAGGAGAGCGGCCAGGCTCTCCAGAAGAGGCTCGGCGGCCAGATCGCCATCGACCACGGCAACCTCGGCTCCCTGCTCCCCCTGTTCGCCCTCTTCCTCGTCGTCACCTCGGCAAGCGTGGCGGCCACGAGGCGCAACCGCGCGCTCGGCCCGGTCGCGGTCGTGGTCACCATCATCGCCGCCGTCGCGTCGCTGATCTGGACCGTGCGGGTCGGCGACTCCGGCGCCCGCGCCCTCTGGGAAGGTCGGTAGGAGCCTCTCGGCGGCGGGTGACACCATTCGCAAGGTGCCCAGCCCCGACCAGCCCGCTCCGCCACCCAAGCCGGTCGCCCGCGGGCTCAGCCTGCTCACCGTCGTCCTCGGCGGCGCGCTCATCACCGCCCTCATCGCCAGCCTCGACGAGACCTACGAGGACGTCCAGGCCGGCAACGGCGTCGCCGCCTTCGACCGGCCCGTGCTCGACTGGATGATCGCGCACCGCAGCAGCGCCCTCGACTCGGCCGTGACCGCGTTCACCAACCTCGGCAGCGCCACGTTGATGCCGGTCATCGCGACCGTCGTCACCGTGCTGCTCGCGCGGTGGTGGCGCCGCTGGACCCCCGTCGTCCTCATGGTGGTGGCGACCCTCGGCTCCACGGTGATGACCCGGGCGGGCAAGGTCCTCACCGCGCGCGCCCGACCCCCGCAGGTCGACGCGGTGCCGCCCTACGAGACCACCCCGTCGTTCCCCAGCGGCCACACGCTCAACGCGACGGTCATCGCGCTGGTCCTCACCTACCTCGTCCTGCTCTACGTGCGGAGCACCGCCGGGAGGCTGGCGGCTGCGGCAAGCCTCCTCGCGTTCGCCCTCGCGATGGGCACGAGCCGCGTCTTCCTCGGCCACCACTGGCTGACCGACGTCCTCGCGGGCTGGGCCGCAGGCGCGGCCTGGGCCGGGGTCGTCGTCCTCGGCCACCGGCTGCTGCTGCTCCTCCTGCGCCGACGCGAGCGCCACGATCGGTCGGCCGGGCAGGCGGCCGGCCATTCTGGCGTGGCCCCCACCGACTAGCGTGGGCGGGTGGCCTCCTATGACGACGACCTGCGGCTGGCCCATGTGCTCGCCGACGCCGTGGAACGCGTGACGCTGGCCCGGTTCCGTGCCGAGGACCTCGTCGTCGAGGCCAAGCCCGACCTCACCCCGGTCACCGACGCCGACCGCGCGGCCGAGGAGCACCTGCGGGCGCAGCTGCGGCGGACCCGCCCGCGCGACGTCGTCGAGGGCGAGGAGTTCGGCGTCACCGGCCACGGCTCACGCCGCTGGATCATCGACCCCATCGACGGCACGAAGAACTTCGTCCGGGGCGTGCCGGTGTGGGCCACCCTCATCGGCCTCGTCGACGAGGGCCAGCCGGTCCTCGGCCTCGTCGCCGCGCCGGCGCTCGGGAGGCGCTGGTGGGCCGCCGTCGGCTCCGGCGCCTGGTCGGGCCGGTCCCTCTCCGCCGCCAGGCGCCTGCACGTCTCGCGGGTCGCGGGCATCGCCGACGCGTCCCTCTCCTACTCGTCCGTCTCGTCCTGGCGCGAGGTCCACCGCCAGCACCAGTTCCTCGGCCTGGCCGCCGAGTGCGGGCGCAGCCGCGCCTACGGCGACTTCTGGTCCTACATGCTCGTCGCCGAGGGGGCCGTCGACATCGCCGCCGAGCCACGGCTCGAGGTCTACGACATGGCGGCGCTCGTGCCCATCGTCAGCGAGGCGGGTGGCCGCTTCACCTCCCTCGACGGAGTCGACGGCTGCTGGGGCGGCAACGCGTTGGCGACGAACGGGCTGCTCCACGACGAGGTGCTGCGCCGTATCGGCACGGGCTGATCAGCCGCGCAGCACGGTGACCTCGCCGCGGCCGAGCCCGCGCACGCCGTCGGCGTAGGCGCTCGCGTCGCCGACGACGACGACCGTCCACCGGCCGTCGCCGAAGGCGCGGTATGCCGCGTCCAGCCGCGGCGCGTCGACGGTCGCCATGTCGCGCAGGGTGGCCGTCGTGAACTCTGTGGTCAGGCCCTCGAGGGCCACCGAGGCGGCCTCGTCGGCGATCGCGTCCGCCGTCGCGTAGCGGCTCGGCGCCGTCATCGCGATGAAGTCGACGCCCTGGCGCGTCTCGAGGTCGGTGAAGCCGGTCCGGCCGCTGTCGAGCAGGTCGAGGAGCAGGCCGAGCGCCTCCACCGTCGAGTCCGCGCGCACGCTGCCGCTGGTGAGGAACATCCCGCCACGCCGGCGCGGCCGGAAGACCGATCGGATCCCGTAGGTGAAGCCCTTCTCCTCGCGCAGCACCGCGTCGATCCGGGCGTTCGGGGAGCCGCCCATGACGAAGCCGAGCACGGGGTAGGGCGCCCAGCCTCCCTCGACGCCGCGGTCGGGGCCGGGGCAGGCGATGGCGAGCTCGCTCTGCACCGACCCGGGGCGGTCGATGAAGACGATGCGGGCTCGGTCGTCCGCAGGACGGGCAGCGACGGCCAGTGGCGGCGCGTCGTAGCCGGGCGGAGAGGTCCAGCCGCCGAGCGCCGCCTCGATCTCGGCGAAGGCGTCGACCCCCGCGAGGTCCCCGGCGATGACGACGGTGGCGCCGGCCGGCGACAGCTGCGATGCATGGAACGCGGCGACGTCGTCACGGGTGATCGACCGCACCGAGTCGCGCTGTCCCGCGGTCGGCCGGGAGGCGCGCTCGTCGCTGTCGAAGAACGTCGCGAGGAGCTCGATCGCGCCGCGCTGGGCGGCCACCGAGCGCTCCTGCTCGATCTCGGCGAGCCGCTGCTTGACGTGCCGCTCCACCTCAGACGCGGGGAAGCTCGGCTCGGTGATGCACTGGCGGAGCAGGTCGAGCGCGTAGGCGAGGTGGCGCTTGGCAACGTCGAGGTCGAGGCTCAGGCCGGCCTCGGCGGCGCTGGCGCCGAACGCGACGCCCCGGCGTTCGAGGAGCTGGGCGAACTCCGACGAGGAGTGCAGCAGGGTGCCCTCGTCGAGGGTGCGCGCCATGATCGTCGCCACCCCTTCGTGTTCCCTCGGCTCCCGGCTCAGCGGGAGGGGAACGGAGACGCGCACCGAGTGGACGTACTGCCCCGGCACGTCGTAGGCGACGACCTCCAGACCGGTGGGCAGCGTGCGCCGCTGCGCCTGCGGGAAGGTGAACGGCTCTGGCGGCGCGACGTCGGGGCGCCGGACGTCCGGCGGAGTCCTGTCCGGCGGGGTCGTGCCCGGCTTCGGGAAGTCGACGTCGCTGCTCATGCGCGCTGGGCCTCCTGCTTGACGAGGTACGAGACGACGGCGCGGGACTCGGGGCGCAGCCATGTCGCGGCCGCGCTGCGCACCTGGTCGGCGGTGACCGCCCCCACCCGCTCGAGGAAGGTGTTGACGTAGCCGGCGTCGCCGGCGAGGAGGGTGTAGTGGCAGATCGCGTCGGCCCGCTCGTCCTGGCTGGCCAGCGAGCTGAGCCAGGAGCGCTCCGTCTCGGCCATCGACGACTCGAGCTCGAGCTCGGTGGGGCCCGTCTCGATGAGTCGCTCCAGCTCCTCGCAGACCGCTTGCTCGATGCCGGCTGGGTCCACTCCGGCCGCGACGTCGACGGACAGCAGCCCGAGGGACACCCCGTCGACGAACCCCATGGCGTGGGCGCTGAGCCCGGTGGCGACCTGCTCGTCGCGGACCAGACGCTGCACGAGGCGCGAGGTGCTGAGCCCGCCCAGAGCGTCGACGGCCAGCGAGCAGGCGAGGAAGTCGTCGGTGTGGTCCACCGGAAGGCGGAAGGCGATGTGCAGGCGGTCGTTGGGGACCTCCTCGAACCGGTCCAGCCGCAGCGGCTCGGTCAGCGGGTCGAGGTGGTGGACGTGCGGCGGCGGGGGCTGGGCCGAGGCGGGCAGCGGCCCGAAGTAGGTCTCTGCCGCGGCGAAGGCCGCCTCGGGCGTCACGTCGCCGACGATGGCGAGCACGGTGTTGTTGGGCCCGTAGTAGCGCCGGAAGAATGCGTGGACGTCGTCGAGGCTGGCCGCGTCGAGGTCCTCCATGGAGCCGATGGTGGGGTGGTGGTATGGGTGGTCCGCCGGGAAGACGGTCGCATAGACGTCGATGAGGGCGTTGCCGTAGGGCACGTTGTCGTAGCGCTGCCGCTTCTCCTCCTTGACGACGTCCCTCTGGTTGTCGAGGTTCTCCTGGGTGAGCGCGTCGAGCAGGTGGCCGTGCCGGTCCGCCTCGAGCCAGAGCGCGAGGTCGAGGGCGCCCTTGGGGACCGTCTCGAAGTAGTTCGTCCGGTCGAACCACGTCGTCGCGTTGAGCCGACCACCCTGAGCCATGAGCGCGCTGAAGTGCTCGCCCGACGCGACGTTGCGCGACCCCTGGAACATGAGGTGCTCGAAGAGGTGGGCGAACCCGGTGCGCCCGGGCACCTCGTGCCGCGACCCCACGTCGACCCAGAGGTTGACCGTCACCGTCGGGACGGCGTGGTCCTGCGACACGACGACGCGCAGGCCGTTGGGCAGGGTCCGCTCGACGATCGGGTATGCGATGTCAGCCACGGGCAGACCCTACGCGATGGGTGCGACGGCGTGCAGTCGTGCCCTCACGGCATACCCCGGTCCTCGTCCCCGAGCCGCTCGATGGCGCGCCGCGCGAAGACCTGCTGCTCGGTGATGGTCCGCTCGGACCGGCCCCGGCCGAGGAACGAGACGCTCCAGTGCAGCAACGTCGTGACCCGCGACTTGAAGCCGATGATGTAGACGAGGTGCACCGCGAGCCACATGAGCCACGCGACGAACCCTCCGAACCGCAGCCGGCCGATGCTCGCCACCGCGGAGAAGCGCGAGATGGTCGCCATCGAGCCCTTGTCGCGGTACTCGAAGCGCCCGTCGCCGGGCTCGCCGGCGAGCCGGTGCCGGATCTGACGGGCCGCGAAGCGGGCGCCCTGGATGGCCACCTGGGCCACCCCGGGGAGGTTGTCGAGGGAGATCATGTCGCCGACGACGAAGACCTCGGGGTGGCCGGGGAGGGTGAGGTCGGGCAGCACCTTGATGCGCCCGGCCCGGTCGAGCCCGGCCCCCGACTGCTCCGACAGGGTGCGGCCGAGCGGGCTGGCCTGGACGCCGGCGGCCCACACCTTGCAGACCGACTCGATCCGGCGGACGTAGCCACCTGGGTCGGCGAGGTCCTGGATCTCGATGCCCGTGGCGTCGAGGTCGACGACCTTGCCGCCGAGCTGGACCTCGACCCCCATCTCCTCGAGCCGCCTGAGCGCGATCTCGCCGAGCCGGTCGCCGAAGGCGGGCAGCACCTGCGGCGCCGCGTCGACGAGGACGACCTTGGCCTGGGTGGGGTCGATGGCCCGGAAGTCCGCCCGCAGCGTGCGGTTCGCCAGCTCGGCGATCTGCCCGGCCATCTCCACGCCGGTCGGGCCGGCCCCGACGACGACGAAGCAGAGCAGCCGGGCGACCTCCTGCTTGTCGCCGCGCAGCGCCGCGAGCTCGGCCTGCTCGAAGCACCCGAGGATGAGGCCCCGCAGCTCCAGGGCGTCGTCGATGTCCTTCATGCCGGGCGCGTGGGTGGCGAAGTGGTCGTTGCCGAAGTACGACTGACCCGCTCCCGCCGCGACGAGCAGGCTGTCGTAGGGGGTGACGAGGCGCCGGCCGAGGTTCTCGGACGTCACCGTGCGCGCCTCGAGGTCGATCGCGGTGACGTCGCCGAGGAGCGTCGTCGCGTTGCGCTGGCGGCGCAGGACCTCACGGGTGGCGGGGGCGATCTCGCCTTCGGAGAGGATGCCGGTCGCCACCTGGTAGAGCAGCGGCTGGAAGAGGTGGTGCGTCGTCCTCGCGATGAGGGTGATGTCGACGTCGGCGCGCTTGAGCGCCTGGGTGCCGAAGAGGCCGCCGAACCCCGAGCCGATGACGACCACGCGGTGCCGGTTGCCGGGGTCGATGGAGATGTCGTGTCCGCTCACGCAGACGGCAGCGCCGATCTTCGCGAGTTCATTCCCGGGTTCGCTCCCCCCTGGACGCTTGCCGGAACTGCCCTGCCGGGCCACTGTGTGGGAGGTGACCACCGCCTCGGGCGAGCCGACCCCCGCACCGCTCTGCGTGACGGGCGCGACCGGCCATCTCGGCGGGAGGGTCGCCCGTCTCCTCGCGGACCGTGGCGTCCCCCTGGTCCT
>JBBRZC010000058.1:0-18050 GCA_038237075.1 Actinomycetales bacterium | reverse complement strand
GTCGTCGGCCTGACTCGGCTGCCCGGGGGCCGGCCCGAGCCGCTGACCGCGTCCACGTTTGGTCTCGGCCTCGTCATCGGGGCCGCCATCGACGCCGGCACGACGCGCCTGCACCACAAGAACGCCATCACCCCCTACGCCCGCAAGCCGCTGTCGGGCGTCGTACGACGGACCTACCTGCGCGGGCGCGAGATCGACTCCCAGACCCCAACCGGCGAGCTGCTCCGCAGCGGCTGGCCGGCCTAGGACCCGAGGCCGGCCCAGCCCCAGTGAGGAAGGAGAAGGTCCGCCGGGACGTCGTCGGCCGACTCGTGGTAGCGAGACATGGTCGTCGTCGTGGCCCAGACGAAGTAGTCGTGAAGCGCTTCTCCGAGCGGCTCGTTCAGATCCAGCCCGACGTCGGCGAGGGCCTCGTCGAAGCAGGCGATCGCTCGGCGGTCCATCTCCTCGTGTGGTCCGCCGTTGCCGCTGTGCATCCGGACGACCGAGGTCTCGTCGCCGAAGGTGGTGGAGTAGGTGGCAGGCCCGCCGAGAGCCTCGACCCAGTAGGCGGCGAGTCGCTCGCTGTGCTCCGGGTGGAAGCCGTGGCTGAACGCGTGGCTGACGATCTCGTCGGCCATGACCCGCTCGTGCCACGCCCGGGCCAGGCGAAGCAGACCCTCCTCGCCCCCGGCCGCGTCGTAGATCGAACCCATGGTTTCCATCGTGGCACGACCGGTCGGTCGGAGTCAGGTCAGACCGAGGGACACCACGAGCGCGCGCGACAGGGCGAGCATGTCGGTGTCGGAGACCTCACCAATCTGCTCGCCCAGCTTGGATTTGGGCATGGTGGTGCACTTGTCGACCATGATGCTACTGGGCTTGGAGAGGCCGGTTGCCGGGCGGGTGTTCAGCTTGCTGCGCAGCAGCGGAATCTCCGATGCGTCGCTCGTCAGCGGACAGATGGTGATCGAGTCGGTGGCATCGAAGCGGTCATCCTGAACGACGAGCACCGGGCGAGGCTTGCCGGCGTAGTGCGTGCCCACCAGGTGCGGTCCACAGTTGGCCCCGTCTCACTCCTGACCCTCGTCGGTGTCCTCGTCGCCGAACCACGAGATCGCATCGACGAACGCCTGGTCCTCCTCGACGCCCGGGCGTCGGCGGATGTCTCGGGGGATGGTGACTTGGCCCTTGCTCGTGCTGCGCATGACGCAAACATGCGTAAGGTCGACTTTCGCACTCTTCAGCTCGTGACTGCTCCGAGCTGAGCGATTCCTGGTCCCCGAGCTGTCCCCGAGCGAGCCGTGGGAGACACGCCGGTACGGATCCCTTGATGGTGGTACTTCCTGGGCGACTCTGTTTGCGACAGCGCAAACAGAGAGGGCGTGGGATGATGACTCCGATGACGTCGAAGGGGACCCGGGTGCCGCGGCTGCTGCGCGGCTCGCTGGTCGCCGAGAGCTGACACGAAAAGTGCGTGATCGGGGTCTCGTGGGTCGCCGGGGCGGTCGATCGAGTGGTGCGGACTCTCGGGCTGCTCAATCTCCGACATGCACGGCACGCTAGCCGGGTTCGGGTCGTCGGCACGATTGACCGCGGCGTAACCAACGCTACGGTCCGCTGCAGCGGCGCTCGAAACACCCTGTCATCGGCAGGATCCACCGCACTACCTGCGGCAGGAGCGGACGTCCCGAGGGCGGCGGGCCGGGTCGAGCGCGATGACCGCGGCCACCTTCTCGCGGCGTGAGCAGTCGATCCCGATCGAGGTTCTCGACGCCGCCGGGCGGCCCGCGGGCCTGTCGTGTCGCCGGGACCGGGGGCCTGTCCACACCGACGGACCGGACACGCTACGGTCACGTGGGCTGATGAGGCGGACCGAGGTGACCCAACGGTCAGGCCGCGGGTCACCCGAGTCGGCGGTTCAGTCCTTCGTCGCAGGGGCCTCGGCGACGCAGAGGACTCCTGTGTTGCCGTCCTGGTCGGCGATCACGGTGAGCGACGGCGCGTCGCTGTCATCGACGACAATCCCACCCGCGGCGACGACGGCGGCGATTCGTTGCTCAGCCACCTCGGGCGCCACATAGACCTCGACGTGGAACCGCTGACCCGGGGTCTCGTGCTCGTCGGCGTCACCGAACCACAGGTTCGGTACCCGTCCCGTGGTGTCCCGGATCTCGTCGCTGGGGGACCCGTGGCCCTGGGCCTCGGCGTTCCCGGTCAGCAGGGCGGCCCACACGGGGGCGATGGTCGCGGAGTGCGCCGTGTCGAGGCCGAGCTCGATGACGCTGACCGAAGCCGGGTCGGCGTCGACCTTGTGGTCGGCGGCGATCTCGGTGATCCGTCGGGCAAGGTCGACGTCCTGCTGAGTCACCCATTCGACGACGTGTTCGGTGCCTTCGTCGTCGCGGTAGATGGCGTCGGCGCTGACCAGATTGAGGTCGACGTACCCGTTGCCGATCGACGCGCTCGGGTGGTGTCCGAGCGCGTCGCCCGCCTCGCCCACCGCGGCGACGAACCGTGCGCCGGTGCCGAAGTCGTCGACCAGGTAGCGGGCATGCAGTCCCTGGGCCAGCTTGCGCCAGTCGGTCAGCTTGGCCTCGGCGATCTCGTCACCCGTCAGCATGTCCATGTTCGGGACCCTAGCTGTGATTCAGCCGCAGCGCTCGTGCTCATCGCTTCGCCCCCGTCCTCATGCTGGTCGCGCGGGTCGAGGGGACGCTCTTGCGCATTCGGCAATGTCAGACGACCGTGGCCGTCCTCAACGCGGCATCATGCGCGGATGAGGAACCGGTCTGCCTCGGATCCCGGGTCGTCGGATTTTGCGGACGTTGGGCAGGCGTTTCACTGACGCACCACTAGCACTGTCGGCCCGCAGGCAGGACCCCGCCCACGAAAGCGAAGAAAGCCGGCGTGCCGCAAATGTCATAGGTCTCCCAGACGCCTCCCGTTTGCCGGCGGAACCCGGTCATCGAGCCTTCGCCCTGCATCCCGACGAACACCTTCTCCGGTGCGTTCCGAGCCGTTTGGAAAGCGGCCCACGCGAGGTAGGCGCGGCTCGCGCTGTCGTAGGCGGGGAACACCGACCCTGGCTGTGTGCCGGTGATCCACTCGCGCCGATAGTGCATGGCAGCAACATAGGCGCGGACCAAGCCATCGCGGACGGCCGGCGTTACGAGCACGTTGCGCAGGGAGGCACCCACAGGCGGCGCGGCCGGGCTCGACTGGGGTGCGGGCGGAGAGGCACTGGTCGGTGCCGTGGTCATCGCGAGGCCAGGGGAGGCACTTGTCGGTGCGGGAGCATCCGTGGTGTGAGGGGAGGAACTCGCCGTCGCCGAGCCGGCTGGTGTCGTGGGGCCCGCTTCGGTTGGTCGGATCGTTGCGGCACCGGTGGTGCAGCTCGTCAGGGCACCGATCAAGACAACAAGGACCAGTCCACAACAGCGTCTCCGGAAGTCGGCCCGCCGCACGATGCAGGTCCCATCCCGGCGGGACATCGCCGCCACGTCACCTGGTCTTGTCGTTGTGGTCACCTGATCGGGATTGGGCCCACGCCCACGGCTATTGAGGGACGAAGGTCCTCGATGTCCTGCAGTGAGGTTTTCTCACCAGCGGCCGCGGTGCATGGTCAGGATGACGAGCGCGGCCGCGACGATGTGCCCGATGCGCCAGGGGCAGAGGGTGATCCGGCGTAGTGCTTTGAAGGTGGACTTCAGCAGGGCGTGGCGCGTTCGGCGGGGGCGCGTAGCGCGGTGATGAGCAGGTTCCGGGCGCGGTTGTTCGGGGGCGAGGTTGGCGCCTTTGAACGGGACATGGATGCCGATCCCGGCGCCGACGTAGCCCTTGTCGGTCAGCGTCGGCAGCCCGGTCGCGGCGCGGGGATACAGCGCGGGGAAGGCGTGGGTGCGGGCGGCGGTGATGTCGTTCCGGACCGGCCCGACGACCCTGGCGAAAGGCAGGTATGTCGCGGACGCCGCGTGCATCTCAGGGTCCCGAGATCGGGCAGTCGTCGGGCTGTCGACTCACCACGTGCGGGACGTCTTCGATAGGTCCGCGTCACCGAGTATGGTGCGCAACATGTCCTGCGTGGGGTCACCGGCCGAATCGGCAGGGCGAGGTTCGGGCGGTGGCCGCGCGGCGGAACCCGCAGCCAAAGCCCGCCGCCGGGAGGCGGTTTCGAGACGCGCCCTCGCGGGCACATGAGGCTCATGTGTCGCCACCTGCGAGGACCGGGACGTCCTCATCCCGCCCACCCCGCTGCCCGAGGCTGCGATGCCCAGCACCGTTGACGCGGTCGTCATCGGAGCCGGGCCCAACGGGCTCGTCGCCGCCAACGCGCTCGGTGACGCGGGCTGGGACGTGCTGGTCCTCGAGGCGAGCGACCGGGTCGGTGGGGCGGTCCGCAGCGACGAGGTGACGCTGCCGGGCTTCGTCTCGGACATGTTCAGCGCGTTCTACCCCCTCGCCGCGGCGAGTCCGGTCATCCGAGACCTCGACCTCGGCGCACACGGGCTGACCTGGACCCAGGCTCCGCAGGTGCTGGCTCACGTCCTCGACGACGGGGGCGCCGCGAGGCTCGCCGGAACCGCAGAGGAGACGGCGGCAGGGCTCGACGCCGCGGCCCCGGGCGACGGGGCAGCCTGGCTCGAGCTGGTCGAGGGGTGGAGGCGGATCCGCGACCCGCTCCTCGACGCGCTCTTCACGCCCTTCCCGCCGGTGTCGGCGGCCACCCGGATGCTCAGGCGGCTTGGGGTGGCGGGCGGCCTCGACTTCGCCCGGCTCGCGGTGACGCCGGTGCGCCGGCTCGCCCAGGAACGGTTCACCGGGCGAGACGCCGCGCTGCTGCTGACTGGCAACGCCATGCACAGCGACGTCGGGCCCGACGCCGCGGGCAGCGGGCTGTTCGGGTGGCTCCTCGCGATGCTCGGCCAGGACGTGGGATTCCCTGTCCCGCGGGGCGGAGCCGGGATGCTGGCCAGCGCGCTGCGCTCACGTGCCGAGAGTCGGGGAGTGCAGTTCCGCACCGATGTCCGGGTCGTCTCGCTCGGCATTCGGAGCGGCCGGGTCCGCACCGTCCACGGGGCCGACGGCACCGTGGTCCACGCCCGGCGCGCCGTCCTCGCCGACGTCTCGGCGCCGATGCTCTACCAGGAGCTACTCCGCGACGAGCCGTTGCCCTCGCGGTTGCGCCGGGACATGAGCCGCTTCCAGTGGGACAACGCGACGATCAAGGTGAACTGGGCCCTCAGCCGGCCGGTTCCGTGGACCGCGTCCGAGGCCTCCCGGACGGGCACCGTGCACCTCGGCGTGGACGTGGACGGGTTCGTCGACTTCGCGGCCGACCTGTCCGTGGGACGGGTCCCGCGGACGCCGTTCATCCTCTTCGGTCAGATGACGACGTCGGACGCGACCCGCTCACCCGCCGGGACGGAGTCAGCCTGGGCCTACACCCATGTGCCGCGCAGCCATGACTGGTCCGGCCGGCTTCTCGACGACCACGTCGCGAGGATCGAGGCCGCCATCGAGCGTGTCGCTCCCGGCTTCGTCGCCACCGTGCTGGCGCGCCATGTGCAGTCCCCGGCAGACCTCGAGGCCGCCGACCCCAACCTGGGTGGTGGGGCGGTCAATGGGGGCACCTCGGCACTTCACCAACAGCTGGTCTTCCGGCCCACGCCAGGTCTCGGCCGCCCCGAGACGCCCGTTGGCGGGCTCTTCCTCGCCAGCGCATCAGCCCACCCCGGCGGGGGAGTCCACGGAGCCCCAGGCTGGAACGCAGCGGTCGCCGCCTTGGGCGCGGAGGGACGCACCGGCTCCGTGAGGCGCACCCTGACCCGAACCGCCTGGGCCAGGCTCCTTCCTGGGGACTGACCCGTCCGGGAGAGATGGTTGAGGGGGCCGACTCAGCTCAGGGCTGAGCCGCGCCGCGATGGCGTCCCACGGCGATGAAGCCGAGTCGCTTCAGCGCCTCACGGTTGCGAGGAACGATGAGCGCCTGCCGCGCCGCCCGGGGCACGAACCGCCCAGGGCCGGTCACCGCATCCTCGGCGATCGCCACCGTGCACCTCGCGGGTGAGTCGGAGCGGAGGGTCACGACGACTCGCGCCTGGCCGAGGGGCCAGCCGCGGGCCGTCAGAACCAGCTCCTCGTTCTCGCGCATCGACTCGACCCGGGTGGTGTCGTTGATGAGGAGCCGCCAGGCACCGAAGGAGTGGTGCACCTTCGACCCCGCCGCCGGCCATCCCGGGTCGACGTCGCGGATCCGCGAGGTGCCGACGACCCAGTTCGCGTAGTCCCAGCCGTTGGCGAGCACGGACCAGACTGCGTGTACCGGCGCGTCGACCGTGCGCGAGACCCTCCCCACTCCTGCCTCCACGTCGATGGACGTCACATCATTTCCTTCCTGTCGTTGCCTGCCGGACTCGTTGCGCGGCCATGGCCGCGGCGGCGACGGCGGCGACGGTCGCGGCAACCCCGAGCGGTCGCAGCCAGTGCCGGCCCCAGCTGCCGTGCACCGCTTCGCCGTCGGGTTGCGGCGCGAGGACGTTGCCAGGCGAAGGGGCCACTCGCTCCCGCGACAGGCCGCCGATGTGCATCAGGGGAGTCACCACCGCATCGAAGACCCAGGGGAGCCCCCGGAACCCGAGCACCACCAGCCCGTTGGCGACTCCGACCGAACGGTCCCGCCGCGGGTGGTCGATGGCGGCGACGACGGCGTCCGCCACCTGCTCGGGGGTGCTCACCGGCGGCGGCGGCCGTCCGTGCCGGCCCAGGTAGCTGCCCGCCTGACGGTAGACGGGCGTGTCCACGCCTCCGGGCGAGACCAGGCTGACGGCGATGCCCGGCGTGGCGCGCGCCTCGATCTGCAGCGCGCGCACGAGCGCGTGGACTCCCCACTTGGCCGTGCTGTAGGAGCTCATGTAGGGAACGCTGATCTTTCCCAGGAGGGAGCCCACCACGACGAGGCTTCCCTTGGCACCGTGGCGCCCGAAGCAGGCCAGAGCCGAGCGCGCGACGTTCGCTGTGCCCCCGAGGCTCACCTTGAGGGCTTGGTCGAACACCTCGGCTGGCACGTCCTCGAAACGGCCGTAGGCCAGCACCGCGGCCGAGTGCACCACGGCGTCGACCCGACCGAAACGTTCCTCCGCCGCCGCGAACGCGGACTCCACGGCATACCCGTCGGCGACGTCGGCGACCACCACGAGAGCCGTGGCCCCGAGGCTGCCGCACTCCGCCTCGACGTGGGCCAGGCTCGGCGCCGACCTGGAGAGGAGGACGACGTTGGCACCGTCTGCTGCGAGCCGCAGCGCGGTGGCGCGGCCGATGCCGCTGGAGGCACCGGTGACCAGCACCGTCCGCCTCGTCTTCATGAGCACACTCCTGACCGTCCTCTCAGCCTGCACACACGTGCTGTGCGGCACCGCGCGTCTGCCGGCACCTGCTCGGATGGTGCCCACTCAAGCAGGAAGGTATGTGCCGTCGCCCGTGGTCCTTTGGACCCTCGCCTCTCGAGCAGTGTGCGTGGGAGGCTGAGCGACGACCCGAGGAGGTGGGCGGCGTGGACGACGCCGACACGCGCGACACCGTGCAGCTCATCGCCTACGCGGACCGGTTCGGGGGCAGCCTGGCCGGCCTGCACCAACTCCTCGACGGGCCGCTCGCCGGCGTGTTCACGGGTGTGCACATCCTCCCGTTCTTCACGCCCTACGACGGCGTCGACGCGGGTTTCGACCCGGTCGACCACGCCGCGGTGGACCCTCGGCTCGGTTCGTGGGACGACGTGCGGGCGCTCGGGCGCGACTACGTGCTGATGGTCGACCTCATCGTCAACCACGTCTCGGCGCAGTCGGCGGAGTTCCTCGATGTGCTGGCCCGCGGTGACGCCTCGCCGCACCACGGCATGTTCCTCACCATGAACGACGTCTACCCGACGGGCGCGGTCGAGGCAGAGCTCGTGCGGATCTACCGCCCCCGGCCGGGACTCCCCTTCACGCCGTTCACCCTCGGGGGCCGGCGGAGGCTGGTGTGGACGACCTTCACGAGCCAGCAGATCGACCTCAACCTCGCCGACAGCGGAGGCCTCGCCTACCTCGACCGGGTGCTCGGTGCGCTCGCCGACGGCGGCGTGTCGCTGCTCCGCCTGGACGCGGTGGGGTATGCCGTGAAGACCGCCGGCACGACCTCGTTCATGACGCCCCGGACACTGGCGTTCATCGACGAGCTCACCGCGCAGGCCCGAGCACTCGGCGTGCGGGTTCTCGTGGAGATCCACGCCCACTTCGAGCGCCAGATCGCCATCGCCGCGGCGGTGGACCGGGTCTACGACTTCGCGCTGCCGCCGCTGCTGCTCCACGCGCTCTCGACGGGCGACGCGGTCCCGCTGCGCCGGTGGCTCGAGGTGAGACCCGTCAACGCGGTCACGGTGCTCGACACCCACGACGGGATCGGCGTCATCGACGTCGGGGCCGACCAGATGGGTGACGGACGCGCGGGCTTGCTCACCCCCGAGCAGGTGGATGCCCTGGTCGAGGGCATCCACGAGCGCTCCGGTGGGCAGTCGCGGCAGGCGACCGGGTGGGCCGCCGCCAATCTCGACGTCTACCAGGTGAACTGCACGTACTACGACGCGCTGGGGCGCGACGACGCGGCATACCTGCTGGCTCGAGCCGTGCAGTTCTTCACCCCCGGCATCCCACAGGTCTACTACGTCGGGCTGCTCGCGGGGCACAACGACATGGACCTGCTCGCCCGCTCCGGGGTCGGCCGGGACATCAACCGGCACCGCTACACCGAGGACGAGATCGTCCGTGACATGGAGCGTCCCGTCGTCGCGGCCCTGCTCGGGCTCATCCGGCTCCGAAACAGCCACCCGGCGTTCGGCGGCACGTGCGAGACCGGGGGAGAGAACTCCCGGGTGACCCTGACCTGGACTACCGGCGAGCACCGGGCGAGGCTGGACGCCGACGTCGCGGGCGCCCGGGCCACCATGACGTGGACCACTCCCGACGGCGAGTCGGGCACCTGCGACGACCTGCTCGACCTGGGCCGGACACCAGCTTGACGCGCCGACACCTGCCGAGGTGGTCCGAGCTGGCGCCCGTGTTGCGGCCACGACGGGCGTCATTCTCCATCGACCCGACCGAGCGACGGCTGGCCGGAGCGGCGTCCATCGGCGACCTGCGCCTCCTCGCGCAGAAGCGGGCTCCGCGGGCGGTCTTCGACTACACCGACGGCGGCGCGGGCGACGAGGTCAGCCTCCGTCGTTCGCGGGAGGCGTTCAGCCGAGTGGAGTTCCAGCCCCGGGTGCTGCGGGACGTGTCCTGCGTCGACCTCTCGACGACGATCCTCGGCCGCGGTGCGTCGCTGCCGCTGATCTTTGGGCCGACCGGCTTCACCCGGATGATGCACACCGAGGGCGAGCCTGCGGTGGCCCGGGTCGCCGCCGCAGCCGGGATCCCCTATGCCCTCTCGACCATGGGCACCACGTCGATCGAGCGCCTGGCGGCAGAGGCTCCGGGAGGGCGGCGCTGGTTCCAGCTCTACCTG
Organism: Actinomycetales bacterium; assembly: GCA_038237075.1. Classification (GTDB taxonomy): domain Bacteria; phylum Actinomycetota; class Actinomycetes; order Actinomycetales; family Dermatophilaceae; genus Lapillicoccus. The sequence goes on along the minus strand of JBBRZC010000058.1, from coordinate 8,531 downwards.
TGGCGTGACCGCGCGGCCAGCCGTGACTTCGTCGAGCGAGCCGAGGCCGCAGGCTACGAGGCCCTCGTCCTCACCGTTGACACCCCCGTGCCCGGGGCCCGCAGACGCGACGTCCGCAACGGGCTCACCCTGCCGCCCTCGCTGTCCCTGCGGACCTTCGCGGAGGGGGCCACGCACCCGTCGTGGTGGTTCGACCTGCTCACGACCGACCCGCTGGAGTTCGCGTCGCTGACCCAGTTCGGCGGCACCATCGGCGAGCTCGTCGCGACACTGTTCGACCCGGCAGCGACCGTGGCAGACGTCGCGTGGCTGCGAGCCGTCTGGCGTGGCCCGCTCGTCGTCAAGGGCATCCAGTCGGGGACCGACGCCCGTGCCGTCGTCGATGCCGGCGCGGACGCCGTCGTCGTGTCGAACCACGGCGGACGCCAGCTCGACCGCGCCCCAACGCCGCTCGAGTGCCTGCCCGAGGTCGTCGCCGCCGTCGGGGAGCGTGCCGAGGTCTACCTCGACGGTGGCGTCCTCGACGGCGCGGATGTCGTCGCCGCGGTGGCGCTGGGGGCGCGGGCAGTCGCCGTCGGCCGGGCCTACCTCTATGGCCTCATGGCCGGCGGCGAGCGGGGGGTGCAGCGGGCGGCCGACATCCTGACCCGCGAGGCGGCGTCCACCATGGCCCTGCTCGGAGTCACCGCTGTGACGCAGCTCGGTCCGGATCATGTCAGGATCCGCACCCGCTGAGGTAGGTTGCCGGGATGGACGTCCGGGAGTACACCCCGAACCGCGATCAGTACGTCTACACCTTCGGCGGCGCGCCACCCGCGTTCCGGGTCAGGCCCGGGGAAGCCCTGCGGCTCTGGTCCGACGACGCCTTCGGAGGCGCCCTGACGAGCGTCGACGACCTCTCCTCGGCCAGGGTCGACCTCGGCGCAGTCAACCCGCAGACTGGCCCCTTCCACGTCGAGGGCGCCGAGCCCGGGGACACCCTCGTCCTCCACCTCGTCGAGCTGGAGCCGGCCCGCGACTGGGGTGTGTCGGCGGCGATCCCCTTCTTCGGCGGCATGACGAGCACCGACCGCACGGTCAGCCTGCAACCAGCCCTGCCCGACACGACGTGGATCTACGACCTCGACCGGGCACGCAACACCGTCGCCTTCGCGGCCCGCCACTCCGACCACCGGATCGAGCTGCCTCTCGAGCCGATGCTCGGCACCGTCGGGGTCGCGCCGGCGGGCCGCGAGGTCCGCTCCTCCCTGGTCCCCGACCGCTTCGGCGGCAACATGGACACCCCCCAGATGCGTGCGGGGGCAACGGTGTTCCTCGGTGTCAACGTCGAGGGGGCCCTCTTCTCGATCGGCGACGGTCACTACCGACAGGGCGAGGGGGAGGCCTGCGGGACGGCCGTCGAGGGGGCCATGACCACCACGCTCATTGTCGAGCTCATCAAGGGCGGCGCCCCCGGCTGGCCGCGGATCGAGGACGACACGCATTGGATGACGGTCGGGTCGAGCCGCCCGATGGAGGACTCCTGGCGAATCGCCAACGCCGAGCTCGTGCACTGGGTCGCGGAGCTCCTCGGCCTGCACGTGATGGACGCCTACCAGCTCGTGTCGCAGGTGGCCCAGGTGCCCGTGGCAAACGTCGTCGACGCGAACTACAGCGTCGTCGTCAAGGCCGCGAAGGCGCTGCTGCCCGCGGCCTCGGCCTTCGACGGCATACACGACGACCTGAGAGCCCGCGCGCGGCGCCTCTGACCACCCGCCCGATCCCCGCACCAGCCCTGCCCCGAAAGGCGACATCACCATGGACCTCCAGCTCACCGGAAAGCGGGTCCTCGTCACCGGCGGCACCCGCGGCATCGGCCGCGCCATCGTCGGCGCCTTTCTCGACGAGGGGGCCGTCGTCGCCTTCTGCGCCCGCGACCAGCAGGAGGTCACCTCGACGCAGGAGGCCCTGAGCAAGCGGGGCACCGTCAGCGGCGCGGTCGTCGACGTCGGCGAAGGGGCCGCGCTCGCGGCGTGGGTCGAGCAGTCCGCGTCCGAGCTCGGGGGCATCGACGTCGTCGTCGCGAACGTGAGCGCCCTGGCGATCCCCGACACCGAGGAGAGCTGGGCCGCCAGCCTCAACGTTGACCTCATGCACACGGTGCGGCTGGTCCGGGCCGCGATGCCGCACCTCGAGCGGAGCGACGCCGCGTCGATCGTCGCGGTCTCGAGCGTCTCGGGCCGCGAGTCCGACTTCGCCTCGGGCCCCTACGGCACCGCCAAGACGGCCATCATCGGCTACGTCCACGGACTCGCGATGCAGCTCGCGGACAAGGGAGTCCGAGCCAACTGCGTCTCGCCGGGCAACACCTGGTTCGAGGGCGGCGTGTGGGACAGCATCGAGACCGGCAACCCCGAGCTGTTCAGGACGGCGCTCGACCTCAACCCCACCGGGCGGATGGGCACCGTCGAGGAGGTCGCCCGCCCGGTCGTCTTCCTCGCGAGCCCGGTTGCGGGGCGGGTCAGCGGCACCAACCTCCTCGTCGACGGCGCGCTGACCCGCGGCGTGCAGCTGTGACACCGCGCGCACCGGCCCCGTCGAGCCGACCTGGTATGCCGTGAGCACGAGCGACGCTCGCCCCCGGGGCAGCGGCATGTTCATCGTCCTCGTCCTCGTCGGTGCCGCTCTGGCCCTCGCTCTCGGGGTCTACGGGCGGGTGCACGAGGCGACCGGCGAGGCGATCACCACCTTCGGGTTCCCGACAATGCTCGACATGAAGGCCTGGTTCGCGACCGCCGGCCTGGCCTTCGGCGTCGCGCAGGTCTCGACAGCCCTACGGATGTACGGGCGGTTCGGGGGCGGCCCCAGCCCCCGCGCCGTGGCGGTCACGCACCGGGTCTCCGGCGTCGTTGCCGTTCTCGTGACGTTGCCGGTGGCCTTCCACTGTCTGTGGTCGCTCGGCCTGGCCACCGACAGTCCTCGGGTCCTGGTTCACTCCGTCCTCGGCTGCTGCTTCTACGGGGCCTTCCTCACCAAGATGCTCGCCCTGCGCAGCAGCCGGGTCCCGGGCTGGGCGCTGCCCCTGCTCGGTGGGGTCGTCTTCTCGACGCTCGTCGTCGTCTGGCTGACGTCGGCAGGGTGGTTCTGGGCCAACGGCTCGCCCGGCTACTGACCCTTGACTTCGGGGACGATGACGTAGCCCCCCTCGGCCCGCTCGAGACGCAGGAGAGTGCCGGGAGGCAGCTCTTCTCGGAGGTGGACGGGCAGGGGGATGAAGCCGTCGGCCGTGACGACGGCATACTCCTTGCCGCTGCGTCCCTCGCCACCGATCCGGCCGTCGCGGATCGTGACAGTGCGGGGCAGGCGCGCGGCCACCTCGGGGTCGTGGGTCACGACGACCACTGTCGTGCCGTGCTCGTCGTTGACCCGCACGAGCGCGTCGAGGATGCGCTCGCGTGCGCCGCGGTCGAGGGCGCTCGTCGGCTCGTCGGCCAGCAGGACCCCGGGCAGCGGCGCCATGGCGACGGCGAGTGCGGCCATCTGCAGCTGGCCCTGGGAGAGGTGGGCGAGGCGCGTGTCGGCGAACTCCGTGGCCCCGACCAGGTCCAGGCCGCGGTCGACGCCGATGACCTGCGCCCCGAGCCGGAGGGCCTCGGCCTGCGCGAAGGCGACGTTCTCGCGCACGGTGAGGTAGGGGATCAGGTTGCGCTGGGCACCCTGGAGCATCAGGGAGGTCTCGCGAGCCTGGAACGCGTCGAGCTGCGCGGGGGAGAGCGCCGACAGCTCGTGGTCGCCGACGAAGATCTTGCCGGCGCTCGGCCGGAACAGGCCGCCGAGGAGGGCGAGCAGGGTCGACTTGCCGGACCCTGACGGCCCGAGGAGCCCGATGACCTCGCCGGCGGTGACGCTGAGGTCGACTCCGGACAGGGCCGCGACGTCCTGCCCCTCGGACCGGTAGATGTGGACCAGCCCGAGGGTCGTGATGGCCTGGGGGAGCGTCATGCCGTCTCCCGCAGTCGCTGGAGGTCGGCTCGCTGTGCGACGCGCTGGCTGGTGGCGGCACCGACGACGCCGAGCGCGGCGAGTCCCACGAGGCCCGCGAGGATCGCGGGGCCCCACGCGGTGTGCAGGTCGACCGCCCAGGTCGGCGGCGGCGAGGTGAAGAGCGGCAGTCTGGCGACCGCCAGGGGAGCCGCCCACAGACCCACCGCGGCCCCGATCACAGCGGAGGTCAGGATGACCGGAGCCGTCTCGAGCTGGGCGAACAACGCTATGCCGCGCGGCCCCTGGCCGACCAGGCGCAGGCCGGCGTAGTCGCGGCTGCGGGCCCGCGACGACGTCGAGGCGAGCACGACGATCCCGACGGCCGCGACGAGCATCGAGAGGATGCCGACAGCGAGGGCGAGCTGCAGGCTCCACGCCGCCGCGCTCCGCCCGTAGCCGGCGGCAACCTCGTCCGCGTGCGTCGTCGTGACCACCGCGATGCCGCGCCCGGCGAGGGCGGACGTGACGTGGGCGAGATAGGCCGGGTCGCGGGTGTCGACGTATGCGGTGAGGACGGCCGAGCCCCGCCCGCGCCATCCCTCGGTGAGCAGGTTGTCGAGGTTGACGATGCTCGCCGAGGTCGGGCCTCCGGGGACGAACGCGACCCCCGCAGCGGAGCGGAGCAGGAGGTTGCTGCCGTCGAGGTAGGACCCGCCGATGGTCGCACCAGGCGCGCTCGGGGTGGCCGCTGGTGTGGTGAGGGCGGGCACGACGTCCGGCACGGAGGCATGCGTCAGGAACGCCTGCTGGGCCCCGTTGGTGGCGTAGCCGAGCGTCAGCGCGCCATCGCCGAAGGTCGCTCTCACGGCGACACCGTCGGCCGCCGCCTCGCGCCACGATCCTGCCCCGCCGGGGTCGACGGGTCGGCCGTCGACGGTGAGGCGGGAGAGCGTCACGGTGCCGGTGACGGCCGCGGACGAAGGCGGCCCGAGGACTCCGATGCCCGCGACTCTGCAGCTGTCAGTGCAGCTCACCGTGACCTCGCCGTTCGCCTCGACCCCTTGAGCCGGAAGGGTGCCCAGCGCGGCGGGCTCGACGGTCCCGTCGGCGTGAACGACCCGCAGGGCGAGCACGAGCGATCTCGGTGCCGGCCGGGAGATGGGGGTCACGACACGGAAGGCCGGGGCCGCGACGTGGAAGGCGACGCGGCTTCCGGCGAGGACCAGCGGCGGCACCGTCGGTGCGGTCAGCCGCTCGAAGGGCAGCGCGGTGACACCGACGCCGGGCCAGAGGGCGATCCGGCGGAAGGCGCCCGGGACGACGCCGACGGTGGTCCCCCCGCCCTGCTCGGAGGGCGCGAGGACGGCGACCGGCGTGACGTGCTCGCCCGCGGGGTCGATGGCGCGCACCGCCTGCGTCACGGCCGGCAGGTCGACCGAGTCCAGGGTGAGCACGCTCGCGGCCCCCACCTCGGCGGCGGCCCGGCCCTCCCAGTTGCGGGCCCCGACGGCGAGCGCGTCGGCCGTGATGACGACGAGGCACAGGGCCACCGTGACGACCGGGACGAGCCAGCGCGTCGTCCTACGCCGGCTTGCGGTGAGGAGTGCGGCACCGGCGGTCGGCCGCCCCCGGTGCAGCAGCCGCCGGCCGCCGGCGGCGAGGACGGGCGACATGGCGCGAGCGGCGATGACCCCGACGGCCACGGCGAGCAACGTCGGGGCGACCTGGCCGACCGGCCCGGCGACCGAGCCCGTGACGAGGGCGAGAAAGGCCGCCGCCGCCGCCGCGACGAGCATCGCCTCCAGGACGCCTAGCCGCAGGTCTGTCCCGCGCGCAGGGACGCTACGGGTCAGCTCGGCGACCGGCTCACGGCATACCCGCCGGACGGAGAGCACCGCGAGGCCGACCATCAGCGCCAACCCCGTTGCGAGAGCGCCGACGGCGCCGACGGGCACCTCGAAAGGCGGGTCCGACGTCAGGACGGTATGCCGTGCGACGGACGAGCAGGCTACGGCGAGGAGGGCGCCGAGCAGGGCGCCGACGACGATCGGCGGCAGGGTCTCGCCAAGGAGCAGCCGCCGCGCCCCGCGAGACCCTCGGCCCCGCAGCCGGGCCACGGCGACCTCACCGCGGCGTTGCTCCGCCGCGGCGACGAGGACGAGCCACAGGACACACCCGAGCAGGAGCCCCAGCTGGGCCATGAGCAGGGGCACGGTCACGGCGGCCTGCGCGCTGCCCACCGCGACCTCGTCGGCAATGGCCGGCAGCCCGCTCCGGACCGTGACCGTGTCGGCGACGTGGCTCCCGGCGCGCTCGACGCCCAGCGGGTACTCGACGAGGCGTCCGACGCTCGAGGCGAGCGGGCCGATCTGGTCGACTCCCACCCGGCCGGTGACGAGGGGGAGGTCCACGGCATACCGTGGCTCGAACCACGACGCCGCGTCGCCGTTCGGAGCGGTGACCTGACCGGTAAGTGTCTCGACCGGGGTGAGCATGGTGTCGAAGCCGAGCCGCCGCGAGGCCTGGCCGGTGAGCCGGTCGCCGAACCAGTAGGGCCCGTCGAGCGGTTGGTAGATGCCGACCACACGCAGCCTCGTGCGTGGGGCCGCCTCGGGCTTGCTCACGCCGTCGTCCCACTCGCCGGCGTCGAGGCTCGCGCCGACGGGCATGGCGTAGACCTTGGCCTGGTCGGCGGACACGGCGATCTCCTGCGGCGTCGACGGACAGCGGCCGCCCGTGAACCGCACGTGGTCGCACATGCCCTCGCGCGTGAGCAGGCGGCCCCCGGGCTCGCCGAGCAGCGGCATCCGGCGCACCTCGACGGACGTGCTGGCAGTCGGACTCCCGAACAGCCCTCGGACGGTGTCGGGCACGATCGCTGCGAGAGCCTCGGGCGGGACGGCGAGGGACGCCTCGGTGGAGCTCGAGGACGCGAGGCGCAGGCCCGTCTGCTCCGCCGCGGCCCCGCGGAGCATGGTCGCGACCGTGGCCTGTTCCAGCGCTCTCGTGTAGAGCGGTGCCAGGACGAGGCACGTCGTCACGAGGGCCGCGAGCACGACGACGACGACGGCCTGCGCCCGTCGGTACCGCAGCAACGCCAGCATGTGTCCTCCCGGTCGGCGCGCGCGGCGACCCGCAAACGCACCGTACACGGCATACCGCGTGCCGCCGGGTCTCACCGGTGCGGCTGGGGCGGCGTGTCCCAGCGGTCGCTGTTAGCGTCGGGAGCGGACTGCGCGACCACGTGCGCGCGCCCACCCTTGGACGGAGGCGACCCGGTGCCGGCCGACCACCTGATGCACGGGCGCTCACGGAAGACGGACCAGCAGCCCCGTCCCCTCACGCTCACGGCTAGCGGCGTCACCCTCGCCATCGCCGGGCGCCGGATCCTGGACGACGTCAGCCTGACGCTCGCACCGGGGTCGTTCACTGCCATCACCGGGCCGTCGGGAGCCGGCAAGTCGACGCTCCTGTGGATCCTGGCCGGCGCACTCGCACCCTCCAGCGGCACGGTGACGTATGCCGGGAGCCCCTTGGGCGACCGCGGCGCCGCGGCGCCGCGGTCGCCCAGGGGCATCCTGCTCATGCCGCAGAGCGTCGCCCTCGTCGCCCCGCTCACAGCCCGGGAGAACGTCGTGGTCCCCCTCATGATCCACGGCGTCCCAGCGGGGGAGGCTCACCGTCGGGCCGATACCGCGCTGGCGCAGGTCCACCTCGGCGACGTCGGCAACCACCTCGTCGAGGAGCTGTCGGGGGGCCAGCAGCAACGGGTCGCCGTGGCTCGGGCCCTGGCCCTGCACCAGAGCGTCCTGCTCGCGGACGAGCCGACGAGCGAGCTCGACGCGGCGAACCGCGACGTCATGATGGGGCTCCTCGCCGCCGAGGCCGCAGGGGGCGCCGTCGTCCTCGTCGCGACGCACGACCCGGGGTTCGCCGACCAGGCCGACGCGGAGTACCAGCTAGACGAGGGCTGCCTCCGCCGGGTGCGCTGAGCGGGGCCGTCTGCTCGGCCTCGGCGCTGGATAGGCTCGAACCGTCTTGAACGTCGCCGTCGCCCTCACCGCGTTCGTTCTCATCCTTCCGGTCGAGCTGCCCGACAAGACCTTCATCGCCACCCTGGTGCTCGCGACCAGGTATCGGCCCCTGCTCGTGTGGATCGGGGTGTCGGCGGCGTTCCTCGTCCAGACGGTGATCGCCGTGACGCTGGGTGGCATCCTCGGCCGGCTGCCGCGCACCCCGGTCGAGGTGTTCGCCGGCCTCATGTTCCTCGTCGGCGGGATCCTCCTGCTGCGCGGAGCCGGTGACGCGGACTCCAGGCGGAGGAGACGGAGCACGAGGTCGAGGACCGGACCCATGCCGGCCTGCACGGTTGGCGCGCGGTCGGGACCAGCTTCGTCGTCCTGTTCCTCGCCCGAGTGGGGCTACCCGTCCCAGCTGCTGACGGCCGGGCTCGTCGTCAAGTACCACGAGCCGCTCTCGGTCGGGGTCGGCGCCTGTGCGGCACTGGTCTGCGTGTCCGGGCTCGGGGCGCTCGTCGGCCGGTCACTGCTGAGATGGGTCAGGCTGTC
>JBBRZC010000057.1:0-18112 GCA_038237075.1 Actinomycetales bacterium | reverse complement strand
GCCGTGGCGTCTGTTCCCGGTTCGGCAGGGTGGGCCACCGCAGCCGCGTGACAGCAGGCGCAAAGAGACCTGATCGCCCTGTCCAACAGCCGAACTGGTCGGCCGACGCGCCAGATCGCGCCAGGTAAGGCCCGATCGCCTTCGCCCGGTCAAGTCGTCCCTCCACGCCAGAGGACGGCCCCGGGGCCGTGGCCCCCAGCCGCCCGCGCGCCCCCACCGACAGCCGTTCGACACCAGCCACCTAGGAGTGCACATGTACGAGAAGAACGGTGAGAAGTACTTCGTCGTGGACAGCCACATGCATTTCTGGGACGCCAGCCCGGAGAACTGGGTCAAGGGTCACGAGAACTACGCCAAGGGCTGGATCGAGTGCTTCCACGCCTACCAGGGCCTGGGCCCGCCCGAGACCCACTGGCCCATCGAGCACTTCCAGAAATGCTCCGAGGCGGACCTCATGAAGGACGTCTTCGAGGATGGTTACGTCGACGTCGCGGTGTTCCAGCCGACCTACCTCAAGGAGTGGTACAAAGAGGGCTTCAACACCACCGAGCGCAATGGCGCTTTGGCGGAGGCGCATCCTGGGAAGTTCATCGTCAACACGAGGTTCGACCCTCGTGACGGCGATCACGGCCTGCGCGAGCTTGCCGAGAACATCAAGCGGTGGGGCTCAACGGGCGTCAAGCTCTATACGGCCGAGTGGAAGGACGGCTCCCGCGGCTGGACGCTCAAGGATCCCGAGGCCTACCGCTACCTCGAGAAGGCGCAGGAGCTCGGCATCAAGAACGTCCACGTCCACAAGGGCCCGACGATCTGGCCGCTCGACAAGGACGCCTTCGACGTCGCGGACGTCGACCACGCGGCAACGGACTTCCCCGACCTCAACTTCATCGTGGAGCACGTCGGGCTGCCGCGCATCGAGGACTTCTGCTTCATGGCGACCCAGGAGCCCAACGTGTATGCCGGTCTCTCGGTGGTCATCGGCGGCCTCATGCACGCACGGCCGAAGTTCTTCGCCAAGGTGATGGGCGAGCTGCTGTTCTGGGTCGGCGAGGACAAGATGACCTTCGGCAGCGACTACAGCATCTGGGAGCCCAAGTGGCAGGTCGAGGGCTTCGTCGACTGGGACTACCCCAGTGACGAGTTCTCCGACTACCCCCGGGTGAGCGTGGAGACCAAGAAGAAGATCCTCGGGCTCAACGCGGCCAAGCTCTACGGCATCGAGGTGCCCGCGGAGTGCCAGCTCGCCGCCCCCTCCAGCGAGCCGGGCGACCCCAACGACGCCGCTCTCGTCGAGGACGCGGCGGCGCTGGTGTGACGACCGCGACCCACGTGCTGGCCGCCCTCGACGCGGTGCGCGACCCCGAGCTCGACCAGCCCGTCACCACCCTGGGCTTCGTCGCGTCGTGCACCGTGTCCGAGGACGGCGGCGCGGAGGTCCACCTGCGTCTGCCGACGTACTTCTGCGCCCCCAACTTCGCCTTCCTCATGGTGGCCGACGCGTTCGACGCCGTGAGCGCCGTCGAAGGCGTGCGGCATACCGAAGTGGTCCTGGACGACCACTTCGCGTCGGACACCATCAACGCGGGGGTCGCCGCCCGCGCCGGTTTCGTCGCGTCGTTCGAGGGCGAGGCGGTCGACGAGCTCGGCGCCTTGCGAGCCGACTTCGTGCGGCGGGCGGTGCTGGCCGGCACCGACCGGGTCTGCCGCCCGCTGATGGCTCAGGGCGTCACCACCGACGAGCTCGCCGGCCTCACCCTGGGCCAGGCCCCGCCCGGCCCGGACCGGGAGCGGCTGCGCAGCCGCCGTGCCGAGCTCGGGCTGCCGAGCGACGACGACGCCGCGCTGCTGGTCGATGCGGTGACCGGCGAGGCCGTCGGAGCGGCAGCGCTGCCGATGCACCTGCGCCGAGCGAGGCTGACCCGCGTCAGCGCCGAAGCCAACAGCGGCGTATGCCGTGGGCTGCTCGCCGAGCGCTACCCCACCATGATCGGTCAAGGCCAGGGAGAGGACGTCGGATGAGAGCGGTGCGCCTGCACGGATACCACCAGCAGCCCGTTGTGGAGGAGGTGGAGGAGCCGAGCATCAAGGGCCCTCTCGATGTCATCGTCAAGATCGGAGGGGCAGGCGTCTGCCGCACCGACCTGCACATCATCGAGGGGCAGTGGGCCCAGGCGATGGGTGTCGAGCTGCCCTACACGATCGGCCACGAGAACGCGGGCTGGGTGCACGAGATCGGTGGGGGCGTGACCAACGTCGCGGTGGGCGACACCGTCATCCTGCACCCGACGCCGACCTGCGGGCTGTGCCGGGCCTGCCGGGCAGGGCAGGACATGCACTGCTCCCTGAGCAGCTTCCCCGGTCTCGACAGCGACGGCGGGATGGCTGAGTACCTCCTGACGTCCGCGCGGGCCTGCGTCAAGCTGGACGCTGCCACCCGTCCGCAGGACGTGGCGGCCCTCGCGGATGCCGGCATCACGGCATACCACGCGGTGCGCAAGGCGCTACCCCTGCTCTATCCCGGCACCACCTGCGTGGTGATCGGCGCGGGCGGGCTGGGCCACATCGGCATCCAGTGCCTGAGCGCCCTCACGGCGGCGACCGTCGTCGTCGTCGACCGCAACCAGGCGGCCCTGGACCTGGCCGGCACCCTCGGCGCCGACCATACGGTGCTCGCCGACGGGGGCCAGGTCAAGGCCGTGCAAGAGCTGACCGACGGCGCCGGGGCGGACGTCGTCCTCGACTTCGTGGCCGAACAGGGCGCCGAACAGGACGGGTTCGCGATGACGCGCCCGGCGGGGTCGTACTACGTCATCGGATACGGCGGCACGATCAGCGTCCCGACGCTGGACGTCATCTCCACCGAGCGCAACATCGTCGGCAACATCGTCGGCACCTACAACGAGCTGGCCGAGCTGATGGTGCTGGCGCAGGCCGGCAAGGTCACCCTGCACACCAAGGAGTACCCGTTGGACGCGGCACCGGACGCCTTGCGCGACCTCGATGCCGGACTGGTCCGGGGCCGGGCCATCCTGGTGCCGTAGCCGCAGGTCCGACCGCCTCCCGCACCTCCTCAGCCGCACCCAGCTCCCGCTTCACCAACCTGACAACCAAGGAGTAACCATGGCCAAGGATCTTCGATTCGGCGAAGAAGCCCGGATCCTGCTGCAGTCCGGCGTCGACCAGCTCGCCGAGGCGGTGAAGTCGACCCTCGGCCCCAAGGGCCGCAACGTCATCCTCGAGAAGATCACCGGGTCGCCGGTCGTCACCAACGACGGGGTCACGATCGCCCGCGAGATTCACCTGAGCGACCAGTTCGAGAACATGGGCGCGCAGCTGGTCAAGGAGGCGGCGATCAAGACCAACGACATCGTCGGCGACGGCACGACGACTGCCACGGTGCTCGCCCAGGCCATCATCCGCGAAGGCATGAAGGCGATCGGTGAGGGCGGCAACCCCGTGCTGGTCAAGCGCGGCATCGACCTCGCCGTGGCCGCGCTGGTCGAGCGGCTGCGCACCGTCGCCCACCCGGTCGAGACCCGGGACGACTACGCCCGCGTCGCCGCCATCTCGGCGAACAACGACGACATGGTCGGGTCGGTGCTTGCCGAGGCGCTGCACACGGTGGGCGACGGGGGCATCGTCACGGTCGAGGAGTCGGCCGTCCACGGGATGAGCGTGGACTTCGTCGAGGGCTTCGAGTACGACAACGGCTACCTCTCGCCGTACCTGGTCACCCACCCGGCCAGCCTCGAGTCGATCCTGGACGACCCCTACATCCTGCTCTGCGCGGAGAAGATCACCAAGGTGCAGGAGCTGATGCCGATCCTGGACAAGGTGATGCGGGCACCCCGACCGCTCCTCATCATCGCCGAGACCGTCGAGGGCTCGGCGCTGAGCATGCTCGTGAACAACCACGTCAACGGGATCTTCCGGGCCTGCGCCACCAGGGCCCCCGGGTTCGGCGACCGCCGGCTGCGCAAGCTCGAGGACATCGCCACCATCACCGGCGGTCAGGTCTACAGCAAGCACTCCGGGTTCAGCCTGGAGAACATGACCCTGGCCCATCTCGGGCGCGCCCGGCAGGTCCGGGTGACCGCGGACCGCACCGCCATCATCGACGGGGCGGGGTCGGCGGAGGAGGTCGCGTTCCGCGTCATCCAGCTGCGGGCCGAGATGGAGCGCGCCACCTTCGGGATCGACGAGGACGTCCTGACGGAGCGGATCGGCTCGCTGTCGGGCAAGGTCGCCGTCATCAAGGTCGGCGCCCCCACCAACGCCGAGCTCACGGAGCTGCAGCACCGGGTCGAGGACGCGCTGTCCGCGACGAGGGCCGCCATGGCCGAAGGCATCGTCGCCGGAGGCGGGGTTGCGCTGATGCACGCCGCGCCGGCTCTCGACAACCTCGACGTCAACCACGACTACGCCCTCGGTGTCGAGATCGTGCGCCGCTCGCTGTCCGAGCCTGCCTACCTCATCGCTTCGAACGCGGGGTACTCCGGGCACGACGTCGTGGCCAAGATCGCCGCCATGGGGGTCGACGACGGCTTCGACGCCCTCGAGGGCCGCTACGGCAACATGATCGAGATGGGGATCATCGACCCCCTGCGGGTCTGCCGGTCCGCCCTGCAGAACGGCGCCTCCGTGGCCGGGCTGCTGCTCACGACCAACACCCTCATCGCCGAGGAGCAGACGCCGTGGGGCGGGAGCAGGTCGCTGATGACCGAGTTCGGCGCGCTCGACGAGGGCCTGCACCAGCCCTCCCCGGACTCGAGCACCCCCCAGTCACTCGGTCTCGGGCCCTCGGTCGGCTGACCCGAGCGCCACCATCCCCGCGCGCGCCCCACCTTGCCGGGCAGGCAGGCACGCGCGGGGCACCGATGACCGCCCCACCACAGACGGGACCACCATGACCACGAACGACACCGAGCGCCCCGCCCCGACCACGCTTCGCCGGCTCGAGTCTCCGGCGGCCGCGTCGTTGGTCAGGTCGTGCGAGATCTTCGAGGAGCTGCAGACCGTGCTGCGCTGCTGCGAGCGTCTGGTCTCCGAGCTCGCGCCGGTGGGCGTCGGCCCGCTGGCCAGGACGCCGGACGACGTGGTCCTCGAGGCGGTCTGGACCACCGCACTGCTCTCCTACGGCCGTTGCTTCAGCCCCGACGTCGGGGATGCGCCCGGTGAGGGTGGTGCGGGCTACGGCCTGACCCAGGCCGACCTGGATGCCGCTCAGCCCGAGGCGCAGACCTCGGAATGGCACGAGGTGCTGATGCGGCTGCGCGACCACTATGCCGACCCGGTCCTCGACCCGCGGGAGCGGTTCTCGGTCGGACTGGCTCAGGACGACGACGGCCGGGCGAGCGGGGTGGCGATCACGTCACGACGCCAACCGCTCGTCGACGACGTCACGGTGCGCCAGACCGGGGCGATCGCGTACGCCCTCAGCGCCCTGGTCGACGCGAGGATCACCGTCGCCCAGGCGAAGCTGTTCGAGGACGTCAAGGCCACCCCCCGGTCCGAGCTCGACGAGCTCGAGGTCCTTGACGTCCTCGAACTCGCGTAGCCTCACCGCACGGCATACGGAGGAGAGCGACCAGGTGCACCAGCGCACGACCACGACGCGCGCAGCCGCGGCCGCGTCCATCCGTGGGCCGCTGCCGCTGCTCGGTCCGGCGTTCGTCGCCGCGATCGCGTATGTCGACCCGGGCAACTTCGCCACCAACATCGCAGCCGGTTCGGGCTACCAGTACCTGCTGGTCTGGGTCCTCGTCGTGAGCAACCTGATGGCCATGCTCATCCAGTACCTCTCGGCGAAGGCAGGGATCGCCACCGGGAAGAACCTCAGCGAGCTCTGCCGCGACGTGTACCCCAGGCCGATGACGCTCGGGCTGTGGGCGCAGGCGGAGGTCGTGGCGATCGCCACCGACCTGGCTGAGGTGCTCGGTGGTGCCATCGCGCTGCACCTGCTGTTCGGGCTGCCGCTGCTCGCCGGGGGTCTGATCACCGCGGTGGTCGCGTTCGCCCTCCTCGGGCTGCAGAGCCGGGGTGCGCGCCGGTTCGAGATCGTCATCGCCGGGCTGCTCCTGGTCATCCTGGGCGGCTTCCTCTACAGCCTGGTGGCGGGCGGCGTGGACCCGGGCGGCATCGCCTCCGGGCTCGAGCCGCGCTTCGAGGGCACCAGCAGCCTGATGCTCGCCACGGCGATGCTCGGCGCCACGGTCATGCCGCACGTGATCTACCTGCACGGGGCGTTGACCCAGGGCCGGTACGTCCGGGAGACCGAGGCGCACCGCCACAGCCTGTTGCGCAGCCAGCGAGTCGACGTGGTCGCCGCCATGAGCCTCGCGGGGCTGGTCAACCTGCTCATGCTCGTCGTCGCGGCCCGGGTGCTGTTCCACTCGGCCACGCCCCTGACGACGATCGAAGGGGCGCACGCGGGTCTGCGGGACGCCCTCGGGCCGGTGTCGGCGACCCTGTTCGCCCTGGCACTGCTCGCCTCGGGGTTCGCCGCCTCGGGCGTCGGCACGCTGTCCGGTCAGGTCGTGATGCAGGGCTTCCTGCGCCGGCGCATCCCGCTGGTGCTGCGCCGGTTGGTCACGCTGATCCCAGCCGTGGCCGTGATCGCCCTGGGCGTCGACGTGACGCAGGCCCTGGTGATCTCCCAGGTGGTGCTGTCCTTCGGCATCCCGTTCGCGCTGGTGCCGCTGGTCCTGATCACCCGCCGTCGTGACCTCATGGGTGGCCTGGTCAACGCCAGGGTCACGACAGGCGTCGCCGCGGCCGTGGCGGCACTGATCATCGCCCTGAACCTGACCCTCGTCGGGCTGACACTGACGGGCCGACACTGACGGGCCGACACTGACGCCGACGTGCGCGGAGGCCCGGGGTGGATCTCGTTGTGAGACTCTGGGCGCCGTGGGACGTCACCAGCGTGTGCAGCCACCCGGCCGAGGAGGTTCGAGATGGGGTCGCCGTCGGAGCTCGGGCTCGCCCTGGTCCAGCTGGCGCTGCTCGTGGCCGGTGCTCTCACCGCCCGGCGGCTGCTGCAACGGCACCTGTCCCCGGATCTGGTCCCCGTCGTGCTGCGGAAGCGGGTCTACGCGATCGACAAGCTGTACGGGCCCATGATGGTCGTCGCCACGGCCATGCTGGTCGCCGGGCTCGCGCTCTACCGGGTGTCCTGAGGCAGGTCGGGCGGCCCCGGTCAGCGTCGGGCGGCGAGGCGTTCGTTGAGATCTTCGTCTCGGGCACGGCATACGTGAAGCCCTCGCCGGGGGCCACGACCTCGACGACGGTGACGCCGTACCTGCTCCGGAGCCGAGTCTGGGACGGGAGGCTAGCGGATCGCCTCGGCCGGCGGCTTCATCCGCGCGATGGCGAGGCCGTCGTCGAACTCGATGTCGTCGAACTCGATGTCGTCGAGCATTCGGCCGTTGACGACGGGAGCCACCCGACCCCCATGACGATGACGCTCTCGTCGAACATGCGGGTCCTCGCCATGTGCTGCCCCTCGCCTGGGTGCTCGGACGACGTTGGTCGTTCTGGCGCGCTCGTGGCGCACCGGGACGGTAGCGTCACCATCATGCCAACGCAGACGGAGGTCGTCTGGGACCAGAGCTTCACGAACTACGACTTCGGTCCCACCCACCCGATGTCACCGGTCCGCCTCGACCTGACCGCGCGGCTCTGCGAGGCGTTCGGCCTCTTCGACCACGCCGACGTCATGCTGGTCAACCCCGACGTGCCGGACGACTCCGTCCTCGCGACGGTGCACCGGCGCGACTACATCGAGGGCGTCCGGGCCGGGTCCCTCGACCCGGAGCACGCCGACCCGGTCTGGGGGATCGGCACCGAGGACGACCCCGCCTTCCTCGGGATGCACGACGCCAGCGCCCGGATCGCGGCGGGGACACGCGACATCTGCGAGGACGTGTGGTTGGGCCGGACCGCGCACGGGGTGAACTTCTGCGGTGGCCTGCACCACGCCATGCCAGGCAACGCCTCGGGGTTCTGCGTCTACAACGACGTCGCTGTCGGCATCCAGTGGCTGCTCGACTCGGGCGTCGAGCGGGTTGCCTACGTCGACATCGACGTGCACCATGGCGACGGCGTGGAGCGCATCTTCTGGGACGACCCCCGCGTGCTCACCGTCTCGATCCACGAGTCGGGCCGGGCGCTCTTCCCCGGCACCGGATGGCCCTCCGACATCGGCGGCCCCGACGCCCTCGGATCCGCCGTCAACGTCGCACTGCCGCCCGGCACCGGTGACGCGGGGTGGCTGCGGGCCTTCCACGCGACGGTCCTTCCGGTCGTGCGCGCCACCCGGCCCCAGGTGCTCGTGACGCAGCACGGCTGCGACACCCACGCGCTTGACCCGCTCGCGCACATGGCTCTGTCCGTCGACGCCCAGCGCGCGGCGGCCGAGGCGCTGCACGCGCTCAGCCACGAGATCTGCGACGGCAGGTGGGTCGCCCTCGGCGGCGGCGGCTACGAGGTCGTCGAGGTGGTGCCGCGCACGTGGACGCACCTCACGGCGATCGCACAGCACCGGCCCATCGCGGTGAGCGAGCCGCTTCCCGTGCTCTGGCGCGAGCACGTGCAGCGGAGCACCGGCCGTCCGGGACCCTCGCTGATGGGCGACCGCGCCGCCGACGCCGGGCCGCTGTGGTGGCGCTCTTGGGACACTGGCTACGACCCCGACGACCCGGTGGACCGGGCGGTCATGGCCACCCGGCAGGCCACCTTCCCGCTGCACGGCCTCGACGTCTGGTTCGACTGAACGGCGCCCGATGCGGGTCAGGACGAGATCTGCGCCACTGCGCTCGGCGTGTCGGCTTGCGCTCGGGCCGCCTCGGCTTCCCATCCGTCACACCTGCCCCTAAAGTGACCTTGCACCCCCGTAGTCCTTCGTCGGAGGGGAAGCCCGGCGCTACCCGTGGTGCAGATCGAGGGTGAACATGTCCACCGAGCGTCAGCTCTCCGAGGTGCGGTTCCTCACCGTCGCCGAGGTCGCCTCGATCATGCGCGTCTCGAAGATGACGGTCTACCGGCTCGTCCACGGCGGTGACCTCCCGGCGGTCCGGGTCGGCCGCTCGTTCCGCGTCCCCGAGGACGCCGTGCACAAGTACCTGAGCACCTCGTTCGTCGACACCGCTTGAGCCCCGGCAGCGGGCGGGCTCGACCGGGGACCGCTCCGTGCCGGGCTGTTAGCGGTTCGCGGTTTGGGACGCGCCCGAGCAGACGGTAGGCTGCCACTCAGCGACAGCATCGACCGACAGCCACCAACGCAAGGACGATCCATGGGTTCTGTGATCAAGAAGCGCCGCAAGCGGATGGCGAAGAAGAAGCACCGCAAGCTGCTGCGCAAGACGCGGCACCAGCGTCGCAACAAGAAGTGAGCACGCGCGCCCCGGCACCTGCTGTCGGGCGCGCCACGGCATACGGCCTCCGCCGCTCGGGTGGGGGCCTGCGTCATGCCCGCCGGCTGGTGTGACGGGCCGCGCAGGGCTCCTTGGTATGCCGTGTAGCGCGCCTCTGTAGGGTGGGACACGTAGCCCGACTCCCACCTTGGAGGTGTTCCCGTGGCCTCGGTTGTCCTTGTCACGGGGGTCTCCCGCTATCTCGGCGGAGCCTTCACCCGGGCTCTCAGTGCCGACGCCGACGTCACCCGCATCATCGGGGTCGACGTCGTCCCGCCGCCGCACTCCATCGGCCGCGCCGAGTTCGTCCGCGCCGACATCCGCAACCCGATGATCGGGCGGATCATCGCTCAGGCCGGCGTCGACACCGTCGTCCACATGAACGTCATCGCCACGCCGCTCTCGGCGGGCGGGCGGGTCTCCCAGAAGGAGATCAACGTCATCGGCACGATGCAGCTCCTCGCGGCCTGCCAGAAGGCGGCCGATCTCAGGCGGCTCGTCGTCAAGTCGTCGGCGGCCGTCTACGGGTCCTCGCCGCGCGACCCCGCCATGTTCACCGAGGACATGGGCCCCAAGACGCTGCCGCGCGCCGGCTTCGGCAAGGACTCGGTGGAGGTCGAGGGCTACGTCCGGGGGTTCTCCCGGCGCCGGCCCGACGTGGGGATCTCGACCCTGCGGTTCGCCAACATCATCGGGCCGGGCATCCGGACCTCGCTGACCGACTACTTCGCGCTGCCCGTCATCCCCGTGCCGCTGGGGTTCGACGCCCGACTCCAGTTCGTCCACGAGGCCGACTCCACGGCCGCCCTCATCGTGGCGACGACCGCCCCCGAGCCGGCGGGGATCGTCAACATCTCGGGCGACGGCGTCATCACCGTGACCCAGGCTGCCGCACTCGTCGGCCGCCCCATCGTGCCGGTCCCGCTTTCGGCCTCGGGTCTGCTCGGGACCCTCGTCAAGCGCGCCGGGCTCGCGGACTTCTCCAACGACCAGATGCAGTACCTCGCCTACGGCCGCGGGCTCGACACGGCCCGAATGCGTGGGGTGCTCCACTTCGAGCCCGCCTACACGACGCGGCAGGCGTTCGTCGACTACGCCCGCCACGTCGGGACGCCCGTCCCGGGTGTCGGGGCGGTCAGCCATGCGGTGCAGGGTGCCGCCGGCACCGCCGTGAACGCGATTGCCCAGGTCTGGGCAGCGGGGAGGAACGACTGATGGCGACGGAGCCAGAACCGGCCCGGCCCACGAGGACGACGTCGGAGAAGGCCGGCGCCCCGAAGGCACCCACGAAACGGAGTGCCTCGGGAGCGGCGCGGGTGCGCGTGGGGGCTGCCGCGGGAAGTCCCAGCGCCATGCCGCGTGGCGGGGCGGGCCGCGACAAGCTCGCCGCCGGGGCGGCCCGGGCCTCCGGTGAACGCGCGCGGCGCACCCGCACCCCGCTCATCACCGTCCCGCCGCCGGACGGTGTGCACGCGACCGGCGAGGCGATCCCGGCCGTCGACGCGAGTATGACGACGGTGTCAGCCCTGCCCACCACAGAGCCGGCGACGACCGTGTCGGCGACGACCACGCCAGGGCTGGTCGTCTCCCGGACGACCCTGCCACCCAGGGCGGAGGTGGAGGCGGGGGCCCTCGATCCCGCACGGCATACGGAGAAGCACCGTCCGCGCCCGGTGCCGCGGCCCGGACCGCCCTCGGCACGGGCTGTCGCACACTCGGGCACCCGTGCCGAGCCGCGTGCCCCTCTCGAGCCACGGCGCACCGGGCGCGGCGCCGCCGAGCGGGGCCGCCTCAAGGCGGTCCCCGACGTCGGCGCCGACCTGGTGGCCGCCCCGCGGGTGCCCGCTGGCACGACCTCGGGGTTCGTGACCCCGGGCCTCGAGGACCTCGTCCAGGCCGTGGTGACCGCACTGCGCACCGTCGTCGCGGCGACAGGGATCGCCCCCGAGGAGGTGGAGCGAAGGGTCGCGGGGACGCTGGCCTTCCTGCGACGGCGGCTCACCGGCGACTTCCTCGTCGACGACTTCGGCTTCGACGAGGACTTCACGACCCACGCCTACCTGCCCGTCCTGCGCCCCCTCTACAAGAGGTGGTTCCGGGTCGAGGTGCGCGGCATCGAGAACATTCCCGCGGTGGGCGGCGGACTCGTGGTGGCCAACCACTCGGGCACCATCGCCATGGACTCGCTCATGACGCAGCTCGCGGTCTATGACGAGCACCCTGCGCACCGACACCTGAGGATGCTCGGGGCCGACCTCGTCTTCTCGACGCCGGTCATCGGCCAGCTGGCCCGCAAGTCGGGCTCGACCCTCGCCGCCAACCCCGATGCGGAGCGTCTGCTCTCCGGCGGTGAGGTCGTCGGGGTGTGGCCGGAGGGCTTCAAGGGCGTCGGCAAGCCGTTCAGCGAGCGCTACAAGCTGCAGCGCTTCGGCCGGGGCGGCTTCGTGGCCGCCGCGATCCGCACGGGGGTGCCGATCATCCCATGCTCGATCGTCGGCGCCGAGGAGATCTACCCGATCATCGGCAACATGAAGACCCTGGCGCGGCTCGTCGGAGCGCCCTACG
The DNA here is from genome assembly GCA_038237075.1 of Actinomycetales bacterium. Lineage (GTDB taxonomy): Bacteria > Actinomycetota > Actinomycetes > Actinomycetales > Dermatophilaceae > Lapillicoccus. The sequence continues at coordinate 6,134 of JBBRZC010000057.1, read as the reverse complement.
CACCGGTCACTCCCACCTGGCCCCTGCTCGGTCCGCTCGGCCTCATCCCGCTGCCAAGCAAGTGGATCATCGAGTTCGGCGTCCCCGTCGACACCGACGGCCTCGGCTCGGGGGCTGCCGACGACCCCATGCTCGTCTTCGACCTGACCGACCAGATCCGCGAGACGATCCAGCAGACGCTCTACTCGCTGCTTATGCAGCGCCGCTCCGTCTTCTTCTAGCGAGGCCCCGCGGACGCGGTGGCCGTGGCGCCCGGCAGGGTGGCGGCGATGCCCGGAAGGGTCGCCGTGGCCGAGATGCCGGGCAGGGTGGCTCCGTTGTCCACCGGCGGCGGGACGGCGCCCACGCTGGTCGTGGCACCGGGCAACCCGGCCCCCGGGATCGTCGGCGCCGGAGGGCTTGGGGATCCGGGCGAGCCCGATGCCCCGGGCAGGGCCGGGTTCATGAGCGGCGGGACGGTGGGCAGGGGGACGGTCGGCTGGGCGAGGCCAGCGGTGGGCCGGCCCGCGGTCGTGCCGGAGCCGGTCCCTGTGGTTCGCGTGGTTGCCGTGGGCTCGGCGGCTGCAGCGCCTCCTGGGGCCCCGGCGAACGCGGACGTCGGGGGCTGCGCCGGTGCTGCTGGCCGCGTCTCGTTGCGGGCGGCGTCCGCAGCGGCGCCGCAGGTCGAGCACTGGGCGAGCTCGTCGAGAGCGGCGCCGCCGACCTGGGCCAGGAGGGTCCGCAGCTGCGCCACGAGCCGTCTCGATCCCACGGGGACGACGTCCTGCAGCGCGTCGACCATCGGCGCGGCCTGGGCCGCCACCTGACGGATCGCGAGGAGCGACTGCGGGTTCCGGGTTGCCGCGAAGTCGGCGATAAGCAGCTGGTCGCCCTGCGTCACCGCGTCGATGGCGTCGTTCAGCGAGTGGTCCACGTCGCCGCGGACGGACGAGCCGCCGCCGGTGAGCCGACTGGTGTCGACGATATGGTCCCGCGCCTGGGCGAGCAGCGTGAAGCCCTTGTCGTGGTCGGAGACCGACAGTGACACCGACGCCGTGTCGACGAGCTCCCGGACCGGGTAGAGGGCCTGCCCTGGAAGCGACGAGCGGGACACGACCCCGATGATCGCGACGACGGCGAGGACCGAGGCGAGAGCCGCGGCGAGGATCCGCGGCAGCCCGCGACCGATCAGGATGACGACCGGACGTGGACGGCGGGTCGCCGGCCGCGGCGCGGGGCCGCCGGAGCGACGCTGCGGTGCCGGGGGAGCCGGGTGCAGTGCTGCCTCATCCTGCAGGCGTCGGCCCAGCGCCGCGACGAAGGCCGGGTCCGGGTTGCCGGCGACCGGCAGGGAGCTGACGGCCCGGGCGGTCGCAACGAGGTCATCGACGCGGGCGTCAGCCGGTTCCGGTGCCTCGAGGGCGTCCTGGAGCTCGTCGGCCGCGCGAGTCAGGAAGGGCCGGGTCAGGAGGGACATGCCGCAGCCTCCCGCCTCGAGGCGCTGACGTGGCCGCAGGTCGGCCTGGGCCTCACCTCATGAGAACGATGGCGCCGGGGCGAGGTTACGGCCCTGGGGGGCGAGGTGTGAGGTCGAGGGTCAGGGCGCGGCATCGCCGAGCTCCCGACGCAGGGCCCGGACGGCCCGCAGCTGCAGCTGCTTGACCGCGTTCTCGGACTTGCCGAGCACCTCGGCGCACTCCGCGAGCGACAGGCCCTGAAGGAAGCGCAGGACGACACACTCGGCGTGCTCCGGCTTGAGCCGGCGGATGGCGTCGACGAGGGCCGCATCGCGGATGCGCTGCAGCACCTCGTCGTCGGGAGCGTCGACCCGCCGGTCGGCGTCGAGCATGTCCGCCGTCGACACCTCGAGCCGGAAACGTGCCGACGTGGCGTTGTCGATGACCAGGTTGCGGGCGATGGTGACGAACCATGCGGCGATGTCGCGCCCCTGCCACGAGAACGAGTCGATGCGGCGCAGCGCCCGCAGGAAGGTCTCGGATGTGAGGTCCTGCGCGGTCTCGCGCGAGCCCACCCGCACGTAGACGTAGCGGAACACCGTGTCGACGTAGCGCTGGTAGAGCTGGCCGAAGGCCTCGGCGTCCCCCTGCTGGGCCAGCTCCACGAGCGCCGCGACGCGCTCGAGATCGGCCGGCGTGGCACCGGCCCGGGCGGAGTCGACCCCGGCGAATGCGCGTCTGGCCGCCGAGCCGGCGGCCCCCGAGCCGGCGGCGGTCGAGCCGGCGGCGGTCGAGCCTGCGGCCGGCGACGAGCCCCTTGTCGACCCCCCCGTCGACTCCGCTCCGGCCGGACCAGTGCCCGCGAGGCTCATCGCGAGCCGCAGGTCGGCGAGAAGCCGAGCAGTGGCCGGCGCGGTCGCTGGGAGGCCTCCGGGCGCGCCCGCCACAGCCGCGGTCGCCACTCGGCGTGCGGGCCCCGCTGCCACAGGAACGCCAGACATCGAGAGCAGTCTCCCCGAATGAAGGGGTCAGCGCGCGCGATGGCCGAAGCAACTTCGCGCCGGCGTCGCGCGGCAGGGGCGATATCGGGGACGGACCTGGCAAAGCGGACCGGACGGACGGGCAGGTGGACACTGGGGTCGTGCCGACACCTCGCATCACCCTCATCGGCCGCCCGGGCTGCCACCTGTGCGACGACGCCCGCACGGTTATTGCCGCCGTCGCCGACGAGTTGGGCGTCACGTGGCAGGAGTGGTCGGTCGACGAGGACGCCGACCTGCGCGAGCGCTACGGGGAGTCGATCCCGGTGACCCTCGTCGACGGCAGGCAGCACGACTTCTGGCGGGTCTCTGAGGGCCGACTGCGAGCTGCGCTGGCGGTGCCCCCACCATCGGTGCCGTGACCCCGGTCACCCGACGGGCGCGAGTGGCGTCGCTCGCCGCGTGAGCACCACAAGGGGCTTCGCGCAACTTTGTGCCCACGTTCACAAACGCTTAGTCTGGCGTCATTCCATGCGCTCCAGCCCGCCCCGGATGATGTCCCATCTGGAAGGGCCACAGGTGAAAGGAGCCGGTGAGCCACCGTGTCCGCCGACCCCGCGATCCGTCGAGAGATCCCCGACGCGACGGTAGCCCGGCTGCCGGAGTACCTGCGCGCCCTCAGCGACATCGCCGAACGGGGCGTCTCCTCGGTCTCGTCCGAGGAGCTGTCGGCGGCCGCTGGCGTCCGGTCGACCCAGCTGCGCAAGGATCTCAGCCACCTCGGCTCCTATGGCGTCCGGGGGGTCGGCTACGAGGTCGAGCACCTCGCCATGGAGATCTCCCGGGCCCTCGGTCTGACCCAGGACTGGCCGGTCGCCATCGTCGGCATGGGCAACCTGGGCCGGGCGCTCGCGGCATACTCGGGCTTCGCGACTCGAGGCTTCCATGTCGCCGCGCTGCTCGACGAGGATCCGGCCCTGGCCGGGGAGCAGGTCGCGGACCTGTCCGTCACGCCGATGTCCGACCTGGCGCGCATCCTGGCCGAGAGGCACGTCTCCATCGGCGTCATCGCCACCCCGGCGGGGTCGGCCCAGCAGGTCTGCGACGCGCTCGTCGCCGCCGGAATACGCTCGGTCCTCAACTTCGCGGCGGTGGCACTCGTGGTGCCCGCAGACGTCCACGTGCGGCGGGTCGACCTGGGCACCGAGCTGCACGTCCTCGCCTTCCGCGAGCAGCAGAAGGCGCTCGACGTCGAGCTGGGGGTCGCCCAGTGAGCGTGCTCGTCATCGGCCTGTCGCACCACACCGCGCCCATCAGCCTCCTCGAGGCGGTCGCCGCGACGAGCCCGCACCTGCTCATGGCCCGGCTCAGCGCGTCCGAGTCCATCTCCGAGACCGTGGTCGTCTCGACGTGCAACCGGCTGGAGGTGTATGCCGAGGCGCTCACCTTCCACGGTGCCGTCGCCTCCATCGGCGAGACGCTCGCGGCGACCTCGGGTGTCTCACTCGCTGATCTCAGCGCCCACCTCTACGTCCACTACGAGGACCGTGCGGTGGCACACGCCTTCGCCGTCGCCTCGGGACTCGACTCGATGGCCGTCGGGGAGTCGCAGATCCTCGGTCAGATGCGCGACGCGCTGCGCTCGGCCCAGCGGACCGGCACCGTCGGGGAGTCGCTCAACTCGCTCCTGCAGCAGTCGCTGCGGGTCGGCAAGCGGGCCCACTCCGAGACGGCGATCGACAGGGTGAGCCACTCGCTGGTCGAGGCCGCCCTCGACCAGGCGGCGGCGATCGTGGGCTCCATCGGGTCGGCGCGTGTCCTCGTCGTCGGCGCCGGAGGGATGAGCAGCCTGGCCGCCCTCACCGCCGCCCGGCGCGGCGTCGCGGGCCTCACCGTCGTCAACCGCACCCCGGGCCGGGCGCGACGGCTGGCCGAGGCCAGCGGTGGGGTCGCCATGACCCTTGCCCAGCTCGACGAGGCACTCGCGGATGCGGATGTCGTCATCAGCTCCACGGGGTCCCTGGGTCACCTCATCAGCACCGACCAGGTCGCGGCCGCCCGACGGTCGGTGCGCCGGCCCCAGGTCTTCCTCGACCTCGCGCTGCCCCGCGACGTCGAGCAGGGGGTGGCCGACCTGCCCGGCGTGCGCGTCATCGGTCTCGAGGAGCTGGGCCGGACCCTTGCCGAGCGGTCGGACACCACGACGCTCCCGGAGGTCCAGGCCGTCTCCGACCTCGTCACCGGCGAGGTCGCGGCATACCTCACGGCCCGGATGGTCAAGGCGGTCGGCCCGACGGTGGCCGCGCTGCGCTCGCGGGCCGCGGAGGTCGTGGACGCCGAGCTCCGCCGCCTCGACCAGAAGGTGCCTGACCTCGACGCCGCCGCGAGAGCGGAGGTCCAGCGCACCGTCCACCGGGTCGTCGAGAAGCTGCTCCACACGCCCACCGTGCGGGTCAAGGAGCTGACCGGAGAGGGACACGGTGGCGGCTACGCCGCAGCCCTGCGCGAGCTCTTCGACCTCGACCCCCACGAGGTGGCGGCGGTGTCGGTGCCGCCCGAGACGCCGCTGCCGGGGCGGCCGACGATCGACGGGCCCTACCTGCCCGAGGTCGGGGCCCGGGCCACGCTCCTCGGCGAGCCCATCGGCTCGCGGGTGTTCGAGCATGGGGGTGACGCATGACCTCGCTGCGACTGGGCACTCGACGCAGTGTGCTGGCGACGACACAGTCCACCTGGGTTGCCGACCGGCTCCGCGCTGCGGGCCACGAGGTGGACCTCGTCGAGATCATCACCGACGGAGACCGCTCGTCGGCTGCGCTGACGACGATCGGCGGCACCGGCGTCTTTGCGGTGGCCATCCGCCGCGCCCTGCTCGCAGGCGAGATCGACCTCGCCGTCCACTCCCTCAAGGACCTGCCGGTCGCGCCGGAGCCGGGCCTCGTCGTCGCCGCGATCCCGCCGCGTGAGGACCCGCGGGACGTCCTCGTCGCCCGCGACGGGCTCACCCTCGGCGAGCTGCCGGAAGGCTCCGTCGTCGGCACCGGCTCGCCCCGCCGCACCGCCCAGCTCAACGCCCTCGGCCTTGGACTCGACGTGCGACCGGTGCGCGGCAACGTCGACACGCGGGTCGAGCAGGTCCGGGCCGGCCGCTACGATGCCGTGGTGCTGGCCCGCGCCGGCCTCGCTCGGCTCGGGCGGCTCGACGAGGTCAGCGAGGTCCTCGACCCGCTGCAGATGCTGCCGGCACCCGGGCAGGGTGCGCTCGCCGTCGAGTGCCGAGCCGACCGATCCGACGTCCGGGCGGCGCTCGCGCACCTCGACGACGCCGACACCCGGGCCTGTGTCACCGCCGAGCGCGCCGTCCTGACAGCGCTCGAGGCCGGCTGCATGGCGCCCGTGGGTGCGCTCGCGGAGGTCGTCGAGGGCGAGTCCGGGATAGAGCTGTCGGTGCGCGCCGTCGTCGGGGCGCAGGACGGCTCCGGCGAGCTGCGCCGCTCCCTGGTGGGATCCGTCGACGACCCCCGGTCTGTGGGGACGCGCCTCGCCGAGATCCTCCTCGAGGACGGGGCCGCAGACCTGGCCGGACACCCCCCGCCGCCGCCGGACGGCATACCCAGACCCGTGGACGCCCTCGTCCGCACCCCTTCCCACTCAACGGAGCAGGTCTCGTGAGCCCCACCACTGCCCAGAGCAGGCCCGGCAAGCCCGCCGGTCGCGT
>JBBRZC010000056.1:0-18188 GCA_038237075.1 Actinomycetales bacterium | reverse complement strand
GCACCTCAAGGTCGTCGAGCGCACCATCGGGCACCGGCGCGGCACCGGCGGGTCCAGCGGCGTCGACTTCCTGCGGCGCGCGCTCGACCTCACCTTCTTCCCCGAGCTGTATGCCGTCCGCAGCGAGATCGGCGGCTGACCCCGGTGTCGACCGTCAGAGGGTGAGGGGCGTGAGGAAGTCGCGGATGACCGCGAGCAGGTCGGTCCTGAGGGGTCCGATCCAGAACAGGTGCGACGGGGCGGGGACCTCGACCAGGCGTGCGTCCGGCATGGTCGCGGCGAAGTCCTCGGCGTGTGCCCAGGCGACCCCGCCGTCCTGCCGGGAGGCGGTGACGAGCTTGGGGCACGAGACGTGCCGTTGTGCGGAGCGTCGGGTCTGCTCGTGGTCGGCGCCGGCGTAGGACAGGTCGGTGACGAAGCCTCGCCCTGACCGCATGCTCGCAAAGACATTGCGCATGGCCGCGCGGTCCGCCTCCGCGAGGCCGGGCAACCACGAGCGGGCGGGCTCGGTCGACAGTGACCCCATCATCAGACCCAGCCCGAGCCGCGGTGCCCGACGCATCAACAGGGCAACCGCGCGCCACACGTGGTGCTCGAGCGACGGGTGGAACATCACCGGCCCGAGGAGGCGTTGTGCGGCCGAGTCGGGGTATGGCAGCGTCGAGGGGGCTGCGGAGTGCAGGATCAGCGCGGTGGTCCGGCCGGGGTGGCGCCCCGCGTACTCGATGGCCTGGGGGCCGCCGAAGGAGGTCCCGACCACGGCGGCGAAGGACTCGATGCCAAGCTGGGCCCGGACGTCGTCGACGAGCGGCGCGAACTGCGCGGGTGACAGCCTGCCGACGTCCGTGCCGCCGTATCCGGGGCGGGATACCCGCAGCACCGGGTAGCCGAGCTCGACATAGACCTCGGAGGCGGGCGCCGCGGTCGCCGACTCGTGCCCTCCGTGGAAGTACAGGACCGGGCGGTTGCGCCCGGGGTCGCCGCGAAGCACGACCTCGACGCCGCCGCCCGACGTCTGCAGGATCTGACGATTCGGATCGCGCGTCATCGGTCGTGCCGGCTCGCCGTGCCCACTCTCGACCACACGCACGGCCTATCACCTCGAGCGAGGTGCCGCCAGAGCTCGGGCTCGCGCGCGCACACCTCACGGCCACCCTCGTATGCCTGGGGTGTTCCCCGGAACAGGCAACGGGCCCCAAAGTGCCCGGAACATCCTGGTATGCCGGGTGGTCAGCATCCGTCTGCATGTTCGGCCGCGCAGAGGCACCGTCGCGCTACCCGAACCGGGCGCGCGTCAGGATGCGGTGCGGACGCGGACCTGACGCTTGATTCGGCTCAGCATCGCGACCATCCCCCTCAGCCGCAGCGGCGAGACCGCCTCGCCCAGCCCGAACCGGAACGGCGCGTCGTCGGGCACGGCGAGCACCTCGGCCACGGTGAGCCCGTCGAGCCCCTCATGCAGGATGCCGGCGAACCCCCGGGTCGTCGGAGCCTCGGGCGGTGCCTGGAAATAGAGGTTGACCACCCGCTCGTCGACGCTGGTCTCCTCGCTTGCCGCGACGACCTCGACGACGAGGAACAGCGGCGACTGGCACTCGTCGACGCGTTCGAGCAGCTCGGCGTGACCGGCATACCGCTCGGGCAGCTCGGGCAGCTCGTCGCTGAACTCGAGGAGCAGCTGGAGGCGCTCCTGCGCCGTCGCCGCGGAGAAGTCCTCCGCGATCTCGGCGAGCGAGGGCGGCAGGGCGACGCGGTCGTCAGGGCTCACGGACACCAGTGTGGCTCACTTCTCGATGGGCACGCGGACGGCGTTGCCCCACTCGGTCCACGACCCGTCGTAGTTGCGGACCCGCTCGAACCCGAGCAGATGCGTCAGGACGAACCACGTGTGCGACGAGCGCTCGCCGATCCGGCAGTAGGCGATGACGTCGTCGCCCGGGTCGAGGCCCTGCTCCTGCTCGTAGAGCGCCTCGAGCTGCGCCCGCGAGCGGAACGTGCCGTCCTCGTTCGCGGCTCGCGCCCAGGGCACCGACTTCGCGCCGGGGATGTGGCCGCCGCGCACCGCGCCCTCCTGCGGGTAGTCGGGCATGTGGAGCAGCTCGCCGGAGAACTCGCCGGGCGAGCGGACGTCGACGAGCGGCTTGCCGAGGTGGGCCAGCACGTCGTCCTTGAACGCGCGGATCGGGGCGTCGACGCGCTCGACGACCGGGTAGTCGACCGGCGTCGGCGTGGGCGCCTTCCGGGTCAGCTCGCGGCCCTCGGCGACCCATTTCGCCCGGCCGCCGTCGAGGAGCCGCACGTCCTCGTGCCCGAACAGGCTGAACACCCAGAGCGCGTATGCCGCCCACCAGTTGCTCTTGTCGCCGTAGATGACCACCGTGGTGTCGCGGCCGATCCCGCGGGCGCCGAGCACCTCCGCGAAGCGGGCGCCGTCGACGTAGTCGCGCGTCAGCGGGTCGTTGAGGTCGACGTGCCAGTCGACCTTGACCGAGCCGGGGATGTGCCCCGTGTCGTAGAGCAGCACGTCCTCGTCGGACTCCACGACGACGATCCCGTCGGCGTTGCCAGCCTCGAGCCGGTCGGCGAGCCAGCCCGTCGAGACGAGCCGCCCGGGGTGGGCGTAGTCGCCGAACGTGGCACTGTCGTCCTGGGGCGCGGTCATGTCGGGGTCACCTCTGTCGGTCCGGTGTGGGGTCGGGCTCATGGTGGCACGTCGGTCGCGGCGCGGAGACGGCGCGCCCATGCCATGGAACACCCACGACGACCCCGGTATGCCGCCTGGCGTGCCCCCAGCCCGTCCCGCCGCCCGTCCCGCGCCGCCCCGTCCCGCCCGTCCCGCCCGGTGGCGCGACCCCCCGGTATCTGGCTGCCGAGGAGGACGCTCCTCACGGGCGGAGGTCGACCCGTGACAGACAGCCACCCTGCTCCCGCGCACCGGCCGGTTCCCGTACCACCGGTCCCGGTCCTCGTCGGCCGTGTCCTGGAGACCGGCCAGGTGAGGCGCTTCGTCGCGCGCTGCTCGCCGGGCGGCCGGGGCCTGCTCGTCACCGGCGTGGCCGGCATCGGCAAGAGCGCCCTGTGGCAGGTCGGGATCGGCGAGGCACTGGCCACGGGTGCCACCGTCCTGCGGACCCGAGCGGTCGAGGACGAGCTCACCCTGGCGATGACCGGGCTGGTCCACCTGTTCGACTCCGTGACGGGCGGCGACGCCGTGCTCGCCCCCGACGTCGATGTCTTCGACCGGGGCCGCGAGGTCCTGCGCGTCCTGCGCGGCATGGCCCGCGAGCGGCCGGTGCTCCTCGCCGTCGACGACCTGCAGTGTCTCGACAGCCTCTCCGCGCGGGCGCTGGCGTTCGCGCTGCGCCGGCTGGAGGACGAGCCGGTCAGCGTGCTGGCCACGGTGCGGACCACGCACGGTGGTGCTGCGACCCTCGCCACCACGCTGCTGTCCCACGACCGTCTCGAACGAGTCGCGCTCGCGGCGTTGAGCCCCGCCGAGCTGCGGCAGGTGCTGCGACCCCACCTGGGCACGATGTCCGCCCCCGAGCTGCACCGCATCCACGAGGTCAGCGGCGGCAACCCTTTCGCCGCACTGGAGTTCGCCCGCCACCTGCGCGCCTCCGGCCTGACCTGGGACGTCGCGACGACGGTCCCGACGATCGACGCCTCGCTCTCCGACCGGCTGGCCGGTCTCGACCCGCCGGTCCGCTCGCTCCTGCAGGCCGCGGCGCTGCTCGCTCCCGTGCACCTCGACACGCTGGCCGTGGTCACCGCGCAGGACGTCCACACCGCGCAGGACGTCCACACCGCGCAGGACGTCCACACCGCGCAGGACGTCCACACCGCGGCGGACGTTCACGCGTCTCTGCGGGCGGCCACGGAAACGGGGTGGCTGGCCGTTCGCGACGACCTGCTCGTCGACTTCGAGCACCCTCTGCTGCGAGCCGCGGTCCACGCGGGCCTGACCCCCGTGCACCGCCGGTCCCTCCACGCGCGGCTCGCCGAGATCGTCACCGAGCCCGACGCCCGCGCCCGGCACGTGGCCCTCTCGGCGTCCGTCCCGTGCCCGGTGATGGCCGAGGAGCTCGAGGACGCGTCACGGCGGGCAGCACGTCGCGGCGCCTGCGACACGGCGGCGCTCCTGGCCGGGCACAGCGTCCGGCTCACCCCGGCTGACGACGTGGAGGCGCGGGAGCGCCGGTCCCTCTCCGAGGTCACTCTCCGGGCGGCGTCCGGGGAGCCGGCCCGCGCGATCGAGCTGGCCGACCGGCTCATCGAGGCGCTGCCTCCCGGTCCGTCGCGCACCTCCGCGATCATCCAGCGCTCGTTCCTCGACCTCGACCACAGCGAGGAGCACCTCGAACAGCTTCTCGGGCAAGACCCGGACCCGCTCACCGCCGGCGCCCTCCTCGAGCTCCTGGGCCTCGTCACCGGCATCTACCGCGGCAACCTCGAGGTCGGGCTCGCCCACGGCGAGCGCGCCCTGGAGCTCGCCCAAACCCACGACGACCCGGACCTGCTGGCCCGGGCGGCCACGGTGGTGTCGACGATCTGCCTGCTGCGCGGCACACCCCGGCCCCTTCTCATCGCCGAGGCCGAGGCCGTCGTCACGGCCCGGGGAGGGCCACCACTCGGCCGGTGGCCGCAGATCTTCCGCGGCCGTCAGGACCTGTGGGCGGGCGAGCTGCGTTCTGCCAAAGCGACGTTCGAGCAGATGCAGGTGGTCTTCGCGACGTCGGGCACCGAGTTCCAGCGGCCCTACCGGCTCTTCGACCTCGCGACCGTCGAGGTCGCGGCCGGCGACCTCGACGCGGCCCGGCGACTGGTCGAGGAGGGGATCGACGCCGCCCGCGACGCCGCCAACGTGCCCGCGCTGGCCTGGTTGCACATCCCCGGCGGCATCGTGAACGCCTGGCAGGGGCGAACCGACGAGGCCCTCGCGGCGGCGGCCTTCCTCGAGGACTGGGGCCGACGCCATCGCGAGCCGCCCCGGATCGTCACGGCATACGACATTCGGGGTCAGCTCGCCCTCGCGACCGGCGACGCGCGCACCGCCGCCGACGAGCTCGTCGGCGGCGTCGAGCTGACGACGCGGCTCGGCTACCGCCACCCGGGCGCCTTCCCCATCCTGCTCCATGCCGTCGAGGCGACGGCCATTGCGGGGCAACGGGACCGCTGCGCTGGCCTCGTCGCCCGGCTCGTCGCGCAGGCGGCGGACCTGCGGCTGCCCTGGGTGGACGCGGCGGCGGCGCACGGCCGCGGGCTGCTCCACCTCCTCGAGGGCGACGCCGACGCCGCTGTCGAGGCGCTGACCTCGGCGGCTGACTCCTTCGAGAGGCTGGGATACGTTCTCGACGGCGCCCGGGCCCGGCTGTCCTTGGGGCGCGCGTTGCTGCGCGCCAGCCATCGCAACGCGGCGACCGACGCACTGACCCGGGCCCGCAGCGCGTTCTGCGCCGCCGGCGCGACCCCGTGGACCGCGCGGGTCGACGACGAGCTGGCCCGAGTCCGCTCGGCACCGACCGCCCCAGGCCTCACGCCGACCGAGAGCCGGATCGCCGCACTCGTCGTCGAGGGTCGACGCAACCGCGAGATCGGCAGCGAGATGTTCATCAGCGAGGCGACCGTCGAGGCGCACCTGACCCGGATGTACCGCAAGCTCGGCATCCGGTCGCGCGCCGCACTCGGCCGGGCGCTCGGCCCCGCACCCTCGCCGCTGCGAGCCTAGGGGCCCAGGGAGGGAACACCACCGCGAGGCCCTACGTCATTCGGCGGAGATGGCGACGGACGAACGACGGGACGAGTGCCCGCGCTGTGCCGCAGGCGGCGAGGCCTCGCATCGGGCAGGCTCGAGCCATGGAATCCTCTTTCGACAGCCCGGATGGCTCGGTGCTGGTGCTCGTCGACGTCCAGGTTGGCTTCGACGACCTCTCGTGGGGTCGACGGAACAACCCGCAGGCCGAGGCCGTCTGTGCCGCGCTGCTGGGGAGCTGGCGCTCCCGCGGCTGGCGATGATCCATATCCAGCACGACTCAGTCGAGCCGCGCTCACCGCTTCGCCCCGGGCAGCCGGGCCATGACCTGAAGCCCCAGGTCGTCCCACGACCGACCGAGCCGGTGCTGCACAAGCAGGTCAACAGCGCGTTCATCGGCACCGACCTGGAGGCACGCCTGCATGCCCTGGCGGCACCAGGCGTCGTGCTGTGCGGGCTCACCACAGACCACGACGTCTCCACGACGACCCGCATGACAGCCAACCTCGGCTTCGCCACCTGGGTGGTCGCGGACGCATGCGCCACCTTCGGACGCACGAGCGCCGACGGCACGCAGTACCGCGCCCGGCTCGTCCATGACATCGCGCTGGCGAGCCTGCACCGGGAGTTCGCCACCGTCATCACGTCAGGAGCCCTCTCGTGACACAGACCCGCCTCGCTGGCTGCGCGTCCAGCCTGTGGCGCATGCGCTGAAGGCCGCCCCACGGCCGGGCCTTCGGCCCCACCCCCCTTGCCGCTGCGTTGTAGGGGTTTCCCGCTAGAGCCCCCGGGTCGCCGAAACCTACCGTCGTAGGACGAGAACACCTCCACCAGAACGTGGAGCTCTCGCCGGTCTTCCACCGGGGAGGCCGGACCGTCCGACGCACCGTGCGCGGACAACCCAGCGGGAAAGGCACCATCATGGCAACCGTCACCATCAACAGCTTCACCATCACGCGCAACGTCGCGAACGCCGACGTGGACCTCGTCTACACGGTCAACTACGACACCTTCGACCAGCTCACGAACGTCGGCTACCACGAGACCTACAAGATCATCGGCGACGACACAGGCCAGGACGGGGACGACGGCGCGGCCGGCGACAACCAGGTCGGGGTCAGCTTCTTCTTCGTCTCACCCCAGCGGTCCAACGGGCAGGCCAGCGTGCAGCGCACCCAGGCATGGACCCTGCCGTGGACGGACCTCAACGAGGACAACGCCCTCGGGTCCGCGGCCAACAACGACGACGAGATCCGCGCCGTCGTGACGCTCGAGCCGGAGCTGCCGGTGACAACGGCGAAGGAGAGCACCGCTCTCGTCCTCGTCTCGCCCTGAGCAGGGCACCAACCACGTCGTATGCCGTGCCACCCATCGGTGGCACGGCATACGGCTGCTCCCCCGCACCGCTGGACCGCATTGGTGCGGGGGTGGCCTCCGGGCCGGTCATCGCACCGACCCGGAGGCCGTGACCCGCGGCCGGGCGCCGTCGCGGAGACCGGACGCCGGCGCCGGCCGCGGGAGTGCGTCAGTGCCGGGGCCGCAGCTCGTGCTGCACCGTGAAGCGCCCGATCTTGAGCCCCTCGGCCATGCCCTGCTCGGTGGCGTAACGGAAGTGGAAGCCGATCCAGATCCTCGACTCCGCGTTCTCGCGTGCGGCCTGGGTGAACGACGTGAAGTGGTGGAGGATCGGGTTCGCCGAGCCGCAGGTGCCGGCGCCGGGGGTCACCGTCACGCTGCACGCGGAGAAGGAGAACCGGTCGGTGCCGAAGAACGCGCGCAGGACCCCGGCGGCGGCGCCGCCCTCGACCGAGTGTCCAGAGGGGTGGTCGGGGATCGGGGGGGTGACCTCCAGGGGGGTCCACGTCAGGTCGGCGGTGGTGGCCGGGTTGCCGTCGCTCGCGGCTTCGCGAATCGCGGTGACCGGGCGCCAGAAGAGGTCGCGGTACTTGTTCTCCATCGCCGCGACGTACCCGTCGGCAAGCGCCATGTCGAGCAGGGCCAGCAGGCGGGCCTGCTCCCACGGGTCGAGGCGAGCCCGCCCGGCGACAGTGCGGCCGATGGCGTTCCACATCAGCGGCGAGCTCTCCCACCAGAAGTGGGCCACCTCGGACTGCCACGCCGATCGCAGGGTCGGCGTGGTCACGCCGTCACCTCCGTACGCCTTGACCTCGTTGAGGTCGACGGCATAGCGCCTGCTCGTGAGGGCCAGCGGAGGCCGCGCCTCGAACTGGGCGGCCGCGCGCAGGGCGAACGGGGTCACCAGGCTCCACTGGGTCGCGAAGGCGAAGTCGCGCCCCGGGGCGAAGCGCCACGCCCCGGGCGTCGTGCCCTGCGGGTATGCCGGGTCGACGAGCGGCAGGTCGGACCGGTCGTCCCGGCGCAGGGCGAGGATCACGGCGGCGGCCCGGCGACCCGCGGCGAGGCCGTCGGCCTTGGCCCGGCCCTCGGGGACGGCGGCCAACGCGGACGCATAGAAGGCTTCCACGCTGGCCACCCCGGCGGCGACGCACGACGGCGGGAACGGAGCCCCGAGCGAGGCGAAGCCGGGCACGAGGACGTCGTGGGCGGCCGCGGCGACCGCGGCGTCCACTGACGCGCCCTCGGGGGCCCGGAAGTCCGCGGCATACGGCGTCGACCGTCGCTCGATGGCGTTGAGCGCGTCGTGGACCGCGAGCTGGCTCATGGCATAGGTCCGCGACTCATGGAACGGGTCGTCAAGCGGCGCCTCGCAGGCGGCGAGGGCCGCGCGGCCGGCGGCCTCGTTCCAGTCGAGCACTGAGGTGCTCTGAGGCGAGGCGCTCTGAGGCCGGCGGTGCGCGTCCGCGGGAGCCGACGCGAGGGTCAACGTGACACCGACGACGACCACGGCGGCGGCGCAGGCTCGCGGGAAGGGGGTCAGGCGGCGCATCTTCATGGGTCCTCTCCTGTTCGGTGGTGGGCGGTGCCTGGTCGGTGCGTGTTCGGTGCCGGTTCGTCAGACCTGCGCCATCCCGTGGGCGGCGTGGGCGCGGCGGACGATGGCCTGGACCGCGAGGGTGGCCGCGACGGCGACGAGGCAGGCCAGCGCGGCGACGAGGACGAGCTGGAGGACGGATGGCCCTTCGACTGCGGCGGGGGGCAGGGCGGCGCCGCCCCCGGGGTCGGGATCCACCATGGCCTGGGCGTGGGCGGCGGCGAGGACGAGCCAGCCGGTCGTGACGACGGCGGCGAGGAGGATCGAACGGGTCCAGGTGCTGACGGACATGGGGTGCTCCTTGGGTGGTGTCGCCCGGAGGGTCGACGGGGGGTGATGGGACCCATGTCAGGGGAAGGCGCTCGGAAGGCGCTCGGTGGCTCCTTGGAGGTCGGCTCGGAGATCTGCTTGAGGACCTGGTTGGAGCCGCCGACAGCCCTGTTGTTCTGCGCGACCCCTGGTTGGAGTCGGTTGATTCCCCTTCGCGCGCCTTTCGTCGCGCGTACGGTGAACTGGGTCCGACGACGCGCTGGTCCCCACGAGGGCGGTGACCATGGCCACAGTGACGCCACCGCCACAGCCCGGTGCCGAGCTCAGGTTCACGATGCTCGGCCCGCTCGGGGCCCGACGTGGCACGGATGCCCTGCGCCTCGGCGGCCGGCAGCAGCGCGCGGTGCTGGCCTGCCTGCTCGTCGAGACGGGCCGCCCCCTGAGCGTCGACCGGATCGCGGACGCGCTCTGGGGCGAGCACCTCCCGACCGGTTACCTCACCACGGTGCAGACCTACGTCTTCCGTCTGCGGGAGGTCCTCGAACCGGAGCGCCCGAGGGGAGCGCCCGGCGGGGTGCTCGTCACGGTCCCCGGGGGCGGCTATCGGCTCGACGTCCCGAGCGAGAGCGTGGACGCGATGGTCTTCGAGGAGCGGGTGGCGCACGGGCGGACCGCGCTCGAGGCCGGGGACCCGCAGGAGGCCTCCGTCGTGCTCGCCGACGCACTGGCCATGTGGCATGGCGACGTGCTGTCGGACCTGGCCGACCTCGGCTTCGTCCAGCCTGTCGCCAGCCGGCTCACGGAGATCCGGCTCGCCGCCGTCGAGGACCGGGCCGAGGCGGAGCTCGCCCTCGGCCGGCACCTCGGCGTCGTCGCCGAGCTCGGCCGGGTCGTCGAGGCATTCCCGCTGCGGGAGCGGCTCCACGCGCTGCGGATGCTCGCGCTCTACCGGTCGGGCCGACAGGCCGAGGCGCTGGCGGCATACCGGCAGGTCCGCACCCTGCTCACGGACGAGCTCGGCGTCGAGCCCGGCCCGGAGGTGCGGCGCCTCCACGAGCGGATGCTCCAGCAGGACCCCGGCCTCGCCTGGGCCGGTGGAACGCCGAAGGCGGGCTCGCCCATCCTGGAGGAAGCGGGGTATGCCGTCGACGAGGGGACTGGCTCGCCGGCCGCTGCACCGGCACCGGCACCTGAACCGTCGTCCGCCCCATCGCCCGCACCGTCGCCCGCACCGTCGTCGGCACCGTCGTCGGCACCGTCGTCGGCACCGTCGTCGGCACCGTCGTCGGCACCGTCGTCGGCAACGCGGTCGCGTCGGCTCACAGGCCGGCGGCGGCTGGCTGTCGTGGCAGTGGTGGCTGTGGCGCTCGGCGCACTCGTGGGCGCCGTCAACAAGGTCGCCCACCTCGGCGACGTGTCGCCGCTGCCACCGAACAGCGTGGGCGTCGTCGGCCCCCGGGGTCTCGTCGGCGACCCGGTGGACCTCGGGGGCCGTCCTGCCGCCCTTGTCTCGGGTGCGGGCTCACTGTGGGTGGCCCGGCCGAGCGACAGGGCGCTGGTGCGGATCGACCCCCAGACCCGACGGGTGATCCAGACCATCGCCGACGTCGGGCCCGAACCCGAGGGTCTCGCCGTCACCGGGGAGGACGTCTGGGTGGCGAGCTTCGGCGGGTCGGCGGTGACCCGGGTCAGCGCGCTCGCCAACAAGGTCGTCGACCGCATCCCGGTGGGAAACCAGCCGTCGGCCGTCGTGGCCAGCCAGGGCGAGGTCTGGGTGGCGAACAGTGGCGACAACACGGTGCAGCGCATCGACGCAACGACGGGCAAGGCCGGTCGGGCTTTCCCGGTCGGGAACGGGCCCGCCGCGCTCGCGCTCGACGGGAGCACGCTGTGGGTCGCGAACGGCCGCAGCGGCACCCTCACCCGGCTCGACGCTCGCACCGGCGAGCGCGTCTCGGCCGACACGTCGGTGGACCCCGGCCCCATGGGGCTGGCGGTGACGGGCACGGACGTCTGGGTGGCGAACCAGCTGTCCAAGACGGTGTCCCGCGTCGACAAGGTGACTGGTCAGGTGGCCCGGATCGCCGTCGAGGACGGCCCGTCCTCGCTTGTCGTCGCCCCCGACGGCGTCTGGGTGGCGAACGCCTACGCCGGCGGGCTCTCGCGGATCGACCCCGCCACGAACGCCGTGACCACGCTGGGGCTGGGCAGCTCACCCAAGGCGCTGGCTCGGGTGGGCGCCGAGGTCTGGGCCGCGTCCGGGGCGTTCGCCAGCCAGGAGCACGTGGGGGGCACGCTCACGGTGGTCGACGACTTCGAGTTCGTGGACGGGATGGCGGATCCGGTCGCCGCCGACTACCCGACGATCATCGCCATGCTGCGGCAGGTCTACGACGGTCTCGTGGCGCTCAGCCGGCCGGGTGGCCTCTCCGGCCAGACGATCCTTGCCGACCTCGCCACCTCTCTGCCCTCGCCGAGCGACGGCGGCCGGACGTATGTCTTCACGGTGCGTCGAGGCGTGCACTACTCCGACGGCCGCGAGGTCATGGCCTCCGACTTCGTCCTCGGTTTCCGGCGGGCGGTGCTCCGCTCGGGCAGGGGGTTCTTCGACGGGATCGTCGGAGCGACAAAGTGCATCGACGATCGGGACTACCCGAACCTCTGCGACCTCTCCCGGGGCGTCACCGCCGACGACGCCTCGGGCCGGCTGACCGTGCACCTTCTCGAGCCCGACCCGCAGTTCCTCTACAAGCTCGGCGCCCTCGGCCCTCTCGTCGCCCCCACCCCTGCGGGGACGCCGCTCACGGCGGTCGGTCGCGACGGGATCCCCTCCACCGGGCCCTACCTGGTCGGCGCGCTCGCGGCCGACAAGTCCCTCACGCTGCGCCGCAACCCCTACTTCGCTCAGTGGTCCTTCGCGGCCCAGCCCGCCGGCTACCCGGACGTCATCGTCCACCGGGTCGCCGGGGCCGCGGACGGGGGCGTCAAGGAGGTGCTCGCCGGCGTCGCGGACCTGGCGCGGGTCCCCTACGAGCAGGTCGCCCAGACTGCCGCGGCTCACCCGACCCTCACGCACATCTTCGACGAGGCGAACACCGACTTCCTCTACGTCAACACCCACCTGGCCCCCTTCGACAACGTCCTCGTCCGCCGGGCGCTCAACGACGCGGTCGACCGGCGCAAGCTCGTCGATCTCTACCACGGCGGCAGCGCCGTCGCCCACCCCAGCTGCCAGCTCCTGCCCCCGAGCTTCTCGTCCTACCATCCCTACTGCCCGTACCAGACCGGACCTGCGGACGGGCCCTACCAGGGACCCGACCTGGTCCGGGCCAGGCAGCGCGTCGCCCAGTCCGGCACCCTGGAAACGCCCGTCACCATCCACCGGCTCGCGGTGCCCTCGCCGAACATCTGGTCCGCGTTCCCTGACTACGTCGCGACCGTCCTGCGCGACCTGGGCTACCGCGTCGACATCGCCGACATCCCGCCCGAGCACAGCGACAAAGTCCTCCGTGACGCGGCATACGACGGCTACCAGCTCTTCACGTCCCTGGGCTGGCTGGCCGACTACGACTCGGCGTCCACCTTCTACGACAACCTGTTCTCGTGCCGGCACGTGAACATCAGCCGCTACTGCAACCAGGCCGTCGAGGCCGTCGCCCGCCAGGCGCTGGACCTCGAGGCGACCGACCCAGGCGCGGCGCTGGGGCTCTGGGCGCAGGTCGACCGGATGCTCACCGACGACGGGGCGTTCGTCACCCTCGGCAACCGCAGCAGCATGGAGGTCGTCTCGACTCGGGTCGGCAACTACCAGGCCCGCACCGGGCTGGGCGCGGAGCTCTCCCAGCTCTGGGTCCGGTAGGCCTCAGCCGAGGCGGGCGAGGTCGGCGCGACAGGACTGCTCGAAGACGTCGAGCTCCTTCAGGGCGTCATCGAGGTCGCGCCGGCGCTGCTCGAGGTCGACGCGCCGGGCGTCGATCTCGCCGAGGACGTACTCGAGCTGGGAGGAGCGGCCGCGGGGAGCGTCGTAGAGGTCGATGATGGTGCGGATCTGCTCGAGCGGGAACCCGAGCCGCCTGCCGCGCAGGATGAGGCCCAGCCGGGTCCGGTCGCGGCGGTGGTAGAGCCGCTGCGTCCCGCGCCGCTCAGGTGCGATGAGGCCGAGGTCCTCGTAGTGGCGCACCGTGCGGTGGGTGACCTCGAACTCGTCGGCGACCTGCGCGATGGTCCAGGTGTCCCCACTTGTCATGGGGCTCATCATGCTTTACCTTTACGTCAACGTCAAGTATGCCGGGTGCTCCCGCGGGTGACCTCCGCCAGGGCGCCCGCACGTGTGAGAGGGACAAGGCATGTTCGAGCTGACCAAGGAGCACGAGGACTTCCGCAAGGTGGTCCGGGAGTTCGCCGAGGCCGAGGTGGCCCCGCACATCGCCCAGTGGGACCGCGACGCCCACTTCCCCGTCGACCTCGTGCCCAAGATGGGCGACCTCGGGCTCTTCGGCCTCGTGGTGCCCGAGGAGTACGGCGGCTCGGCGGGCGGCGACGGCGCCGACTTCACGGCCCTCGTGGTCGCGATCGAGGAGCTCGGGCGGGTCGACCAGTCGGTCGGCATCACCCTCTCGGCCGGGGTGGGGCTCGGGATCAACCCGATCCTCACCTACGGCACCGAGGAGCAGAAGCAGCGGTTCCTGCCCGACCTCGTCGCCGGCCGCGCGCTCGCCGGCTTCGGCCTCACCGAACCCGAGGCGGGCTCGGACGCGGGCGCGACCCGCACCCGCGCGGCCCGGGACGGGGGCGAGTGGGTCGTCAACGGCGCCAAGGCGTTCATCACCAACTCGGGCACCGACATCACCTCGGTCGTCACCGTCACCGCCCGCACCGGCACCAACGACGACGGCTCCGCGCAGATCAGCGCGATCATGGTCCCGTCGGGCACCCCGGGACTGGTCGTCGAGCCGGCATACCGCAAGCTCGGCTGGCACGCCTCCGACACCCACGGCCTGACCTTCCACGACTGCCGGGTCCCGGTCGCCAACCTGCTCGGCACTGATGGGGAGGGGTTCAAGCAGTTCCTCAAGACCCTCGACGACGGCCGCATCGCCATCAGCGCGCTCGCCGTCGGCTGCGCCCAGGCGTGCCTCGAGCTGTCGACCGACTACGCGCGGACGAGGCAGGCCTTCGGTCGCCCGATCGGCGCCAACCAGGGCGTCTCGTTCGCCATCGCGGACCTCGCCGTCATGGTCGAGGCCGCACGGACCCTCACCTACAAGGCGGCCTGGCTCAAGGACGAGCTGCACCTCGGCGGGCGCTCGGTCAAGGAGGTCAAGCAGGCGGCCGCCATCGCGAAGCTCTACTCGACCGAGGCCGCCGTCTCGGCCACCCGCATCGCGACCCAGGTCTTCGGCGGCAACGGCTTCATGGAGGACTACCCCGTGGCCCGGTTCTTCCGCGACGCCAAGATCCTCGAGATCGGCGAGGGCACCTCCGAGGTGCAGCGGATGCTCATCGCCCGGGGCCTGGGCCTGCCGGCATGACCTACGAGCCCGACGCCCGGGTGGGCGACGTCCGCGAGCGTCTCCACGCGGCATACGAGGCGTCGGCAAAGCCCACCGACAAGGCCCGGGCCAAGCTCGACTCGCAGGGCAAGATCCCGGTCCGCGACCGGGTCGCGCTCCTGCTCGACGAGGGGTCCTTCGTCGAGGACGGGCGCTACGCCAACGCCACCGCCGCGGGGCTGCCGGCCGACGGCGTCGTGACCGGGCGGGGCACCGTCGACGGCCGCCCGGCGGTCGTCATCGCCAACGACCCCACCGTCAAGGCCGGCTCGTGGGGCGCGCGGACCGTCGAGAAGATCGTCCGCGCGACCGAGATGGCCCTGCGCGAGGAGCTGCCGGTCTTCTGGTTCGTCGACTCCGCCGGCGCCCGGATCACCGACCAGGTGCAGATGTTCCCCGGCCGGCGCGGCGCCGGTCACATCTTCCACAACCAGGTCGCGCTCTCGGGCCGGGTCCCGCAGATCTGCTGCCTCTTCGGCCCCAGCGCGGCCGGCGGCGCCTACATCCCGAGCTTCACCGACATCGTCATCATGGTCGAGGGCAACGCGTCGATGTACCTCGGCAGCCCCCGGATGGCCGAGATGGTCGTCGGCGAGACCGTCTCGCTCGAGGAGATGGGCGGGGCCCGGATGCACTGCACCGTCTCCGGCTGCGGCGACCTGCTCGCCCAGGACGATGTCGAGGCCATCGAGCTGGCCAAGCTCTACTTCTCCTACCTGCCGGGCAGCTGGCGCGAGCCGCCGCCCGTCTACGACGGCGAGGAGCCCACGGTGCCGCTCACCCGGCATACCGTGCCTGAGCGGGAGTCGGTGCCCTTCGACGTGCACGAGGTCATCGACGGCCTCGTCGACGAGGAGTCGTTCTTCGAGATCAAGCCGCTCTTCGCCGCCGAGCTCGTCATCGGGTTCGGTCGGATGGGCGGCGAGAGCGTGGGGATCGTCGCGAACAACTCGGCGGTCAAGGGCGGCGTCCTCTTCGCCGACAGCGCAGACAAGGCGGCCCGGTTCATCTGGCTGTGCGACGCCTTCTCGATCCCCCTGATCTACCTCGCCGACGTCCCCGGCTTCATGATCGGCTCCGCGGTCGAGCGCGGCGGCATCATCCGGCACGGCGCCAAGATGGTCTCGGCCGTCGCGGAGGCGACCGTCCCGCAGTTCTGCGTCATCGTCCGCAAGGCCTACGGCGCCGGGCTCTACGCCATGGGCGGCCCCGGTTTCGGGCCCGACGCGACGCTGGCCCTGCCTACCGCGCGGATCGCCGTCATGGGCCCCGAGGCCGCCGTCAACGCGGTCTACGCGAACAAGATCGCCGAGGTCGAGGCGTCCGAGGGCGTCGCGGCGCGGGAGGCGTTCGTCGCCGACCGGCGGCGGGAGTACGAGGAGGACGTCGACCTCGAACGCCTCGCCGCCGATCTGGTCCTCGACGGGGTCCTCGAGGCCGAGGAGCTGCGCGGCGAGCTGCTCCACCGGCTGCGGTATGCCGCTCGGCGAGACCGCGCGTTCAGCGAGCGCCGTCGCTCCATCCCGCCCGTGTGACGCCGTACTCTGAAGGTCCACCTCGGTTCGCCCCTCTGGTGTCCTGTCCGCCCGTCCGAGCCTCCTGGAGCGCGTCCTGGCTACCGTCGCCACCACCGACACCGACACCGACGCCGCCACGCCGGTCGCCCTGCCCTGGTGGCGCCGCTTCGAGGTCTGGTTCCCGCTCGCGGTGTACTTCGCGACCCGGATCTTCACCGTTCTCGCCGTCCTCGTCGCCCAGCGCTCGCAGGTCGCCCTCCCGGCGCCCAACGGCATCCTGCGGATCATGTTCCCGACGGACAAGGCGCCCGGCTACTGGGTGGTCATGGGCAACTGGGACGGCCAGTGGTACCAGCAGATCGCGACCCAGGGCTATCCGACGACCCTGCCCCTGACCGACGAGGGCACCGTCGACATGAACCCGTGGGCGTTCTTTCCGCTCTACCCGATACTCGTCGGGGTCATCATGCGGGTGACGGGGGGGAGCTTCTACGTCGTCGCCAGCCTCACGGCCATGCTCGTCGGCGCCGTTGCGGTCGTCCTGCTCTTCCGGCTCGTGGACCGAGCGGTGGGCCGGTGGGAGGCGATCGTCGCCGTCGTCGGCCTGTGCACCTTCATCTCCGCCCCAGTGCTCCAGATGACCTACACCGAGTCGCTGGCGATCCTGCTGGTCATCGTGACCCTCATGCTCGTCCGGGCCAGGCACTACTGGTGGGTGGCCGTCGTCCTCGTGCTGCTCGCGCTCAGCCGCAACGTCGTCGCCGCGATGGCCCCGGTCCTCGCGGCCCACGCGGTCGTCCGGTGGCGCGCCGACCGGGGCGGCTTCCCGATGCGGGAGCGGGTGCTCCTCGGGGCCCTCGCCGTCGAGGCGGCCGCGTTGACCGGGCTCTGGCCGGCGCTCATCGGGCTGGCCACGCACACGCCCGACGGCTACGCGCAGACCATGGAGGCGTGGAAGATCGGGACCGAGCTCAAGATCGGCACCTGGTGGAACTACCTCGTCTTCGCCTATGGCTGGGTGGGCGCCCTGTTCGGGATCACCGTCGTCGCGGTCTTCGGCTGGTTCATGCTCACCCATCGGACCTGGCGCTGGGGGCCGGAGATCTGGGGCTGGGCCGGGGCGTACCCGGCATACCAGCTGCTCGTCACCAACACCGGGCCGTCCCGGCTGCGATATGCCATCCTCGCCTTCCCCTTCACGCTGCTCATCGCGTGGTTCCTGCGGCTGAGGTGGTGGCGGCGCTGGCAGTGGTGGGGGCTGGCGGTCGTCGTCGTCCTCGGGCTCGGGCAGCAGGTGTGGTGGATCCAGAACTACCTCGTCGTCAGCCACCTCGACGGGCCGATCTTCTTCCCGTGACCCGCCCGGCGTCGTCGCCCACCCGCGGCCGGTCAGCGGGTCACGACGTCGAACCAGCCCACGCCGATGTCGCCGAGCAGCTCGCGCAGCAGCGGCAGCGAGAGGCCGACGACGTTGTGGTAGTCGCCCTCGATCGCCGTGACGAAGGCCCCGCCGAGCCCGTCCACAGTGAACGCGCCGGCCACCGCCAGCGGCTCGCCCGTCGCGACGTAGGCGCGCACCTCGTCGTCGGTGAGCCGGGCGAAGTGCACCGTCGTCGACGCCGTGGCGCCGAGGGTCGCCCCCGTCCCGCCGGCGCCGGGGTCGCGCTCGTCGCGCAGCCAGTGGCCGGTGTGGAGCACGCCGCTGCGGTCCCTCATCAACCGCCACCGTTCGACGGCCTGGGCCGCGTCGAGCGGTCTCCCGTAAGCCCTGCCCTCGAGCTCGAGCACCGAGTCGCAGCCGAGCACGAGAGCGCCCTGGCTGCTCGATGTGGCGGTTGCGACCGCCTCGCACTTCGCCCGGGCCAGCAGCAGCGCAACGTCGCCCGGCTCGAGGTCTGCGTACCTCTCCCGCGCGTGCGCCTCCACGGCCTCCTCGTCGACGTCGCTGACGACGACGGTGGGCTCGACGCCGGCGTTCCGCAGCGTCGCCAGCCGGGCGGGCGACGCCGACGCGAGGACGACGGGGACGCGGCTGCCGCTCATGACGACGAGCCTATGGGTATGCCGCGGCATGCTCGGGACGGACCCTGGCACCTCCCTCCGATGATCAGCGCGGGCGGTAGACGTCCTTGCGGTGTTCGACG
>JBBRZC010000055.1:0-18193 GCA_038237075.1 Actinomycetales bacterium | reverse complement strand
GACGGTGCAGCTGCTGGCGCGGACCGACCACATGACCCAGGTCCTCAACCTCTTGCTGCTCCTGCCGGTGAGCGTGCTCCCGTGGCCCACCTCGGTGCTGGCGGAGTATGCGATCCACGGGACGCCGGACGACCAGCGCACTGCGGTCCTCGTCTACGGGGGCGCCAGCGCCGCCATGGCGGTGGCGTTCAACGTCCTCTGGCGCTACCTGCTGCGGCATCCGGCACTGCTGCGGCCGGACGTCAGCCGCGAGGTGCTCCAGGTCCGCAACAAGCGCTACAACCTCGGGCTCGGTGTCTACCCGGTGGCCACCGCGCTGGGGCTGCTCAGCACGCCCCTGTTCCTCGTCCTCATGCTCGCCATCGCCTTCGTCTATCTGCTGCCCACTCCTGACGTACAAGCCTGAGCGCGTCGCCTGGGCGAGCGAGCCAGTCGTCAGATCAGGCCCGCGCGCAGGGCATCGGCCCGCAGCTCGTCGCGGAACGCGGGGTGGGCGATGGCGATGAGGGCGTGGGCCCGCGCGCGCAGGGTCTGTCCCCACAGGCAGGCGACGCCGTACTCCGTGACGACCATGTCGACGGTGTTCTTGTCCGTCGTCACGACCGAGCCGGGAGTGAGCGTCGCCCGGATCCGCGAGACGGTGCCGTCCGTGGTCGTCGAGCGCAGCACGATGAAGCCCTGGCCGTGCTCGGCCATCGCCGTGCCGCGGGTGAAGTCGGCCTGGCCGCCGCTGCCGGAGTAGTAGCGGCCGGCGATGGTCTCGGAGGCGCACTGCCCGTAGAGGTCGACCTCAGTCGTCGCGTTGACGGAGACGAAGGGGTCCTGCTCGGCGACCACCCGCGGGCTGTTGACCCAGTGCACCGCGTGGAACTCGACCGCGGCGTTGCCGTCGAGCCAGTGGTAGAGCTCCGACGACCCCATGGCGAAGGTCGTCACCGAGGCTCCGGGACGGTGCCGCTTGTAGGCGCCGGTGACGACCCCGAGCCTGACGAGCTCCATGAGCCCGTCGGAGAACAGCTCGGTGTGCACGCCGAGGTCGCGGTGGCCGCGCAGCGCTCGGAAGATGAGCTTGGGGATCGCGCCGATGCCGATCTGTATGGTCGCGCGGTCCGTCACCCGTTCGGCGACGAGCTCGGCGATCCGCTCGTCGACCGCCGACCCGGTGGCGGGGAGGAACTCGGGGATGGGGTAGTCGGCCTCGCACCAGCCGAGGGTCTCGGAGAGGTGGATCCGCACCGGCCCGGCGGTCCGTGGCATCTGGCGGTTGACCTCGACGAAGGTCGGGAGGCTGCCGACGAGACTGCCGATGTAGCCGCAGCTGACGCCAAGGCTGACGTAGCCGTCCGCGTCCGGCGGCGACACCGACGCTGCGAGTACGGGGCTGCGCGCCACGCGGCGCATCACGGCGGGCACCTCGGAGAAGTGGGCGGGGATGACGTCGACGGTCCCCTCGCGCAGTCCGGCCCGACTGGCCGCGCCGAGGAAGTAGGCGATGTGGCGCAGCCCGGGGACCTTGCCGTGCAGGTAGGGGCGGTCGTGGATGGCGTGCATCTGATGGATCTGCACGTCTTCGAAGGCGTCCCCGCCGTCGCACAGGGCGTCCACGACCGTCTTCGGTTCGCCGGCAGCGAGGGAGACGATGACGTCCGTGTGGGAGCGGACGTGGTCGAGGATCGCGCTGGCGGGAACGGGTCGAGGGACGGCGGGCATCAGGCCTCCGGGGTCTCAGGGTCAACGGCGCCCACCACTCCAGCACCAGAGGTTGCCTTGCATCCGGGACCCTGGTCCGCCCTTGTGGGCGGACCAGGGTCATGCTGGCAGTGGGTCAACCACACTCTCGCAGAACGGCCCGCGCGGCGCTGCGCCCGAGCGTCGTCCCGTCCTCGGTGGCGAACCTCCAGTGCAGACCGCCCCAGACATGGGCGTTGGCGACCTCGTCAGTGAGCTCGCGAACCGACGAGAAGTGATGGGTGGTCCCGGTCACGATGCTGGTGATCGTGAGGTCGACGCGGTGCCTCGGAGCCAGAGCCGCCACGACGGTGGCGATCGCCGTGGTCGAGCAGCTGTGCGCGCTGGGGTACTCCGGGAAGTTCGGCGTGGGGAGCAACGGCACCCAGGCCGGGTCGGCCGGAGTGGCGTCAATGCCGTCCGAAGCACCACGGGGGATGGCCGAGAACGGTCGCCAGAGCTCGAAGGAGTACTTGGCATCGAAGCAGGCGATGAGGGCATCGGCACTGGCCGTGTCGGCGAGCGCGAACAGCCTGGCCGTGCGCAGGACTCCGAGCTGGTTGGCCTCGGCGTAGGCACGGAGGGCTCGTTGGTTCTGCACATACGGTGGGTCGCTCCAGAAGCGCGCGACGTCCGTCTGGGCGGAGGTCCGCGCCGTCGACGTCGCCGAGCCGAGCAGGCGGGTCTCGTTGTAGTCCCGTGCCCAGCGGGAGCCAGGATCCCTCAAGGCGCTGTGTGAACGATCGCGCACCTGATCGACCCGGCGTCACTCCCCCGCAGCCGGGTGGTGCGGTTCGACGTGACCGACGCTCGTCGCGACGACCGGTTCTTGGATGGCGGCCGACCGCACCGTCGCCGAGGTCTGCACCGACCCACCGGGACCGACCGAGGACGGCATCGTCACGACGAGCACTTGGTCCACTGATCCGGTGGTATGCCGGTGAGCTCACCATGGGCGCGGCGCGCGAGAGCGGCGCCATGGTGGTCGTCGCCCCGCCGTGGCTGGAAATGAACTCGGTCGGTGGGGGCGCATCAACCCGTGCGCGGGGATCACCCACGCACGCTTCGATCCCGCCGACTTCGCTCCGGGGGCAGGGCTCGCCTTGGCTGCCGCGGGTCTCGCCGCGCGGCGGCGACCGCGAGGAAGCGGATGCCCGCCGCCGCGCCCACCCCGGCGGGTGAGCCAGCTCAGGTCGGCCGTTAGCGCGAGAAGGTCAAGCTATCGGCGGGCCTGGGCCCCCCACCCTTCCGCCCTACGCTGCTGCTGTTGGACACCGCCCAGGACGTTTCGCGCTCCGAATCCGCATCGTCGGTCCCCGCCACCGTCTGACCCCCGCGGTAGCGTTGAGATATGACGTCAACGGGGCTGGAGGTCCGCCTCCGCGAAGCACGCGAGCGGGCTGAGGCCACACGCGTCGCTCGCACCCTCAACGAGGTCGTTCGGTCTCTCCAGGAGATCGACAAGGTTCATCTCCTGCGGGGGACCCGAGCCACATGGGTCATGGCCGATATGGAACGCCGTGACCAAGAGTTGATCCTTCGGCTAGAGCCACGCAACGTCCCGGCTACGCGCGGTCTGCTCGACATGATGGTTCCGGTGGAGGCGCTGGTTCGAGGCGCCGAGGTCCTGTCCGAGCAGCCTGTAGTGCCGGAGCTCTTCGCACCCAAGACAGTGACTCGTCTCGGGGCGATGGCGGAGCCCAAAGAAGGAATCCAGTCCGTCACTCTCGCTACGTACAACGGTCAAGTGGGCACCGGCGTTCTTCTCTCGAATCCGCTGCGTGAGAACGCGGCGGCGGCCGTGAAGCCCTTCGAGGTGTCATACGGCTCGGTGACGGGCACTCTCTCAGGGGTCAGGGAGACGAAAGGTAAGTCGTCCGTCCGGGTAACAGTCCGAGAAACGTCCGGCAAGCAGGCCGTCGAAGGTGTCGTACCCGAGTCGATGGCCGAGGACCTTCGAACGGCTTGGCGTCACAGGGTCGCTCTCTCGGGCAAGGTGCGTCGGAACGCTCGCGGCCAAGCCATTCGGATTGAGGTTGACTTCATTGAACTCCTCCCTGAGGGCAACTCTGGTCGCCCGTCCACCGATGTCCTTCTTGGCGTCGGAACCGATTGGCTCGATGGCCTGAGTGTGGATGAGTTCCTGCGCGAGGCACGGGATGCCTAAGACGACTCCCGCCCTTCGCATATATGTCGACACCTGCGTCTACCTTGACCTCCTCACGGCCAACACGGAGCCGCACGCCGACACCGGCGAGCCCCGCTGGAAGAGCGCCAAGGCGCTTTTCGATGCGGTCAATGACGGCCGGGTGATCTTGGCTGCATCAGCCCTGATCGAGGCCGAGGTGCAGTGTGTCGGCGCGGTGAGGGACGGAACCGAGCCGGTCCTGACTCAGGTGCGGGGTTGGTTCACAGCAGAAGCAACAGAGTGGACAGACGTTGACCGCTTCCTGGCCCGCGAGGCTGCGAAACTGGCGCGAGTTTGGCACCCTCAGCGTGCCGACAAGGGCAAGAGACTCGGAGGGGCAGACGCAACCCATCTTGCGGCAGCCATCCGGCTCGGGTGCGACTACCTCATGACCACCGACGGCGGATTCCCCCTCGGGCAAGAGGTCAACGGCGTGAGGGTCGTGCGGCCGACCGAGGTATGGCCCAAGCACCTCCTCGATGATCTCAGCGAGTGAACCAACCGTTCCCAACGACCCGCCTAGGACGGGGCCCCCACGCACGAGGAGCCCGTTGCGGCATACCGTCGCGATGACCAATGCGTCGGATTCCAACCGGGGTCGACCGCTCCGTCGAGCTTGTGATGTCACCGTCACGACGGACCTCAATCCCTTTGACCAACGGTGCCACGCGGTAGGCGCGCCGCTCCAGGTCACGGGCCAGTTCACCCAGGGCAGCTCGATCGTCCGGGCTCGATGCCTCCAAGGCGGCCGCACGGAAGAAGGAGGTGACCTTGACGCCTGCCTGCTTGGCACGGGCCCGAAGTTCGGCGATCTCGTTGTCGGAGGAGCGCACCGAGATCGTCACCGACCGCTTGACGTGATCCGAACGTCCTCGCCGTCCTCGAACTCGGAGAGATCATGCGTCTGGTCTGTGTCGCGCACTTGCCGAGAAAGCAACGCCTGAGCGCGCCGCCGGTCCTTGCAGATCGCCTGCCGGAGGACCCAACAAAGGTCTACCTTCCCCTGCGCTTGCCCTGCTACCACCGTGCCTCCAACGGGTTTCGAGGCCCCGTCCGATATGCGCGAAACCCGGGTGGGCCTGGGGTTTCGATGGTGCGCGAGGGGGGATTTGAACCCCCACGTCCTTGCGGACACTGGCACCTGAAGCCAGCGCGTCTGCCGTTCCGCCACTCGCGCGCGGGGTCCAGTGTGTGGCATCCGCGGCCCGATCACCAAACCGGTTCCCACCTCACCCGCATCGGCGCAGGTCAGGCAGGCAGTTGGGCCACCCCCGCCCGGGGCGGGGTCATCAAGGTCCTTCCATCCCTCCCCATCCCTTCCTGCGTATGCCGTCGGCTCGCCGCCCGCCTCGGGGTCGGTCGAACGAGCACCCGCCGCTGCCCGTACGGCCGGCACCGCTCGCCCGACTCGCTCAACCACGTCTACGCGTCACTGGCCGACTCCGGACCCTGACGCACCCACTGCTGCCGATAGGCGTCCCAGACGAAGTCCCCGAACTCGCCCTGACCGGGCCTTTCGCCAGGACGCGGATCCGCAGCGGGCGCGGGAGCGAGCGGGATGGGATGGGGCCCGAGTCCCGCGGCCGGCTCAGGGACCGGTGCCGCCACGGGCGCCGGCTCCAGCTCCACTGCCGGTTCGGGCACCGGCGCGGGCGCCAGCTCTAGCACCACGGCCCGTTCTTGCAGCGATCCGGGTTCGGGCACCGAGTGGGTGACCCACGGCTCGGGAGGCGGGCTCGGCATCCAGGGCACCCGTGCCGGCTCGGGCGCCGCCGAATCCGGCACCTCGACCTCCTCCTCGCTGAGCCCGGGCTCCGCACTCTGGGTCCCCTGCTGCAAGGGCGGAGGCGATTGCGCGGGCGGAGGCGACAGCGGCAGCGCGGGCGGAGACGGCGCCAGCGCCCACGGGGACATCGGCGCAGCGACGGGCTCGGGAACTGCGGGCTCCTCGACATGCGCCGCGAGGGCGGGCTCCTGGACCTCCGGGACGAGACCCAGCCGCTCCCGTTCCGTCGCCTCGAACGCCTCGAGCTCCTCCGGGGTCATGTAACCGTAGGTGGGATGCGTCGGCTGGGGTGGCAGGTAGCCCCGCGGCACCTCGGCCATGACACCTCCCTGACGTTGGTCATCCGCGAGAGCAGCCCGCTCGCCGGCGATTCGATCAAACCCCGCCCACGCCCTCAGCACAACCACGACGCAAGGTCAGCCGTCGACCGACCCAGCCACCCGGCATACCGACGCGGCTTGACGACCAGGCAGAGCGGTCGCCCCGGCCGGACCCCGCGCGGGGCGGACCCGTCCCATCGTCGTGCCCGTTACGATGACTCGACCGGCGGGTTGAGCGAGGAGGTGCACGTGGGACTGTTCGACAGGGTCGAGCGCGGCCTGGAACGGGCGGTCAACGGCGCCTTCGCCAAGGCGTTCAAGTCCGAGGTGCAGCCGGTCGAGCTCGCCTCCGCGATCCGGCGGGCCATGGACGACCGCGCCGCGGTTCTCGGCCACGGGCGCACCATGGTGCCCAACCTCTTCTCGATCGAGCTGAGCCCCACCGACTACGAGCGGCTGTCCGGCTACGAGGACGCGCTTTCCGACGAGCTCGTCGCCGCGGCCCAGGAGCACGCCGAGTCGCAGCGCTACCAGCCCGGCGGGCCGGTGCAGGTCTCCTTCACCGAGGGCCAGGACCTCGAGACCGGGGTCTTCCGGGTGCGCCCGGCCACCTCGCGACGCTCCATCGCCCCGAGCCAGCCCCCGCCGCAGTCCGCCCCACAGCAGCCACCGGCCGCCCAGCAAGCCCAGCAGCCGGCGCGGCAACAGAAGCCAGCGTGGCAGCAGCAGGCACCCCCACCGAGGCCGAGCGCGCAGCGACCCTGGCTCGTCATCGACGGCGAGCGCTACCCCCTCATCGGCGCGATCACCGTCATCGGCCGCGACGAGACCGCCGACATCGTCCTCGACGACCCGGGCATCTCCAGGCGGCACTGCGAGCTGCGGGTCAGCAACGACGGCCCGCACCTTGTCACCTCGGTCCGCGACCTCGGGTCGACGAACGGCACCTACGTCAACACCGAGCGGATCACGAGCGCCCGCCTCGACGAGGGCGACCAGATCACCGTGGGGCGCACCCAGGCGGCCTTCCGCCCCGGAAAGCGGTGACGCCGAGTGAGTGAGCTCACCCTCACGCTCATCCGCCTCGGGCTGCTCGCCCTGCTCTGGATCTTCATCTTCAGCGTCGCCACGGTCCTGCGCCGCGACATCTACGGCACCCACATCTCGCGGCGCTTCGAGCGGCAGGCCAGAGCGCCCCGCCAGGCGGCGCGGCAGCCGGCGTCCGCGGCGAACCCCCCGGCGGCGGCCCGCGAGCGGGCTCCCCGACGAGGGCCCACCACGCTCACCGTCACCGACGGGCAGCTCGCCGGCACGTCGCTGCCCCTCGGCCGCGCCGGCGTCCTCATCGGCCGCGCCCCCGAGTGCACCCTCGTCCTCGACGACGAGTTCGCCTCGACCCGGCACGCGCGGATCTTCCCGCAACCCGAGGGCTGGTTCGTGGAGGACCTCGGCTCGCGCAACGGCACCTTCCTCGGCGGCAACAGGCTGACCGGCACGGCACCCGTCGGGGTCGGCAGCGTCCTGCGCATCGGACGGACGACCCTGGAACTGCGGGGCTGACCCATGGCGATCGCCCTGCGCTACGCGGCGCGGACCGACCTGGGGCTCGGGCCCAAGTCCCGCAACGAGGACTCCGGGTATGCCGGGCCGCACCTGCTCGTCCTCGCGGACGGGATGGGAGGGCACGCCGCGGGAGACGTCGCGAGCTCGATGATCGTCGGCCAGCTCGCACCGCTCGACGGCGAGAGCATCGGCGCCGACAACGCCCTGCGCACCCTGGAGCGCTCCATCCACGAGGCCAACGCCCGGCTGCGGGCGGCGGTCAAGGACAACTCCGACCTCACCGGCATGGGCAGCACGACGATCGCGATGCTTCGCGCCGGCAACAAGCTCGCCATGGCCCACATCGGCGACTCCCGCGCCTACCTCCTGCGCGACGGGGCCCTGGCCCAGATCACCAAGGACCACTCCTTCGTGCAGCAGCTCGTCGACGAGCACCGGATCACCCCCGAGGAGGCCGAGGACCACCCGCAGCGCTCGCTCGTCACCCGGGTCATGACGGGGCAGGCCGACGACGAGCCCGACCTGTCGATGCGCGAGCTCAAGGTCGGTGACCGTTACCTCCTCTGCTCCGACGGGCTCAGCGACTTCGTCCGCAGGGACGTCATCGAGGAGATCCTCACCGGCGAGCCGACCCCCGACCGGGCCGCGGAGCGGCTCATCGCGGTAGCCCTCAAGGCCAGCGCGCGCGACAACGTCACCGTCGTCGTGGCCGACGTCGTCGACCTCGAGCACGACCGGGCGCCGAGCACGGTGCCCGAGGTCGTCGGCGCGGCGTCGCTGCGCGACCGCGAGGGCAAGCGCACCCGCGGCCTGCCGATCAGCCCGGCGGAGAAGGCCGCCCACCTCTCGCGTTCCGCCAGCGGCGCGGCGCCGGACCCGCAGGACGACGCCCCGCTGCTCGCCGAGGAGGGCCGCTCGCGCCGCGTCGTCTGGGGCCGCCGGCTGCTCGTCGCCGTGGTCGCGCTCGCCGTCGTGACGGGCGCGGCGTATGCCGGGTGGGCCTGGACCCAGCGCCAGCTCTTCATCGGCCCGGATGGTGGCTACGTCGCGCTCTTCGAGGGCGTCACGCAGGACCTCGGCCCGGTGCGGCTCTCCCATGCCGAAGCGGTCTCCGACATCGCGCTGGCCGACCTGCCGACCCACGAGCAGGACGTCGTCAACAGCCGGATCACCGTCGACGACAAGGCCGACGCCGACGCCCGCCTCGCCTTCCTGCGGCAGGCCGCCGCCGACTGCCGCCGGCAGGCCGCGCAGGGAGTCGCCTGCGGGTCCGTCCCGGTGACGACGCCGACCCCGACTGTGACATCGACGACGACGACGACGACGGGAACGCCGACCGCGACACCGGCGGGCCCGACAGGGACGGGTGTGGGCACATCGCGCCCGACCACCGCGGGACCGACCTCGGGTGCCGCCGCCGCCCTCGGCCCGCAGACGACGGCGGTGCCGGCGCCGTGAGCACCACCGTGCAGAACCTCGCCCCCCGCACCCGCCGCAACGTCGAGCTGGTGCTGCTCCTGCTCGCCGTGGGCATCACCCTCGTGGCCTGGGTCAACGTCGACCTCGGGGTCAACGAGACGGTGCCCGCCCAGCTCGCCACGGTGGGCGGCGGACTGCTCGGGCTGGCCCTGGCGTTCCACCTCGTGCTGCGGTGGCGAGCCTCCTACACCGACCCCGTGCTGCTGCCGATCGCCACCCTGCTCAACGGCTTCGGACTGGTCATGATCCACCGCATCGACCTGTCTCAGGGCCACACCGGCATCGACAGCGACGCCGCCCGGCAGCTCCTCTGGACCGCCCTCTCCGTCGTCATCGCCGCCGTCGTCGTCATCGTCCTTCCCGACCACCGGCTGCTGCGTCGCAAGACCTTCACGGCGATGGCCATTGGTCTCGCCCTCCTCCTGCTGCCGCTGCTGCCCGTGCTCGGCCAGACGATCTACGGCTCCCGGATCTGGATCCGGGTGGGTCCGATGTCGTTCCAGCCTGGTGAGATCGCCAAGATCGCGCTGACCGTCTTCTTCGCCGGCTACCTCGTCCAGGTCCGCGACGTCCTGTCGCTGGCCGGGCGCAAGGTGTTGGGCTTCACGTTCCCCCGCGGCCGTGATCTCGGGCCGATCCTCATCGCCTGGCTGCTCAGCCTGGCCGTGCTCGTCTTCGAGAAGGACCTCGGGTCGTCGCTCCTCTTCTTCGGCCTGTTCGTCGGGATGCTCTATGTCGCGACCGAGCGCGTCAGCTGGATGGCCATCGGCATGGCCCTCTTCGCCGGCGGCGCCTACCTCGCCTTCCGCCTCTTCGGGCACGTCCAGGAGCGCGTCGCCCTGTGGCTCGACCCCTTCTCCGCCGCGTCGCTGGCGCAGTCCGACCAGCTGGCCAAGGGCATCATGGGCATGGCCGCCGGTGGCCTCTTCGGCACCGGTCTGGGGCAGGGCCGGCCGTGGATGGTGGCCTTCGCCAACAGCGACTTCATCTTCCCCGCCTTCGGTGAGGAGCTCGGGCTCTTCGGAGTCTTCGCGCTCCTCGCCCTCTACGCGCTGTTCGTCGAACGTGGCCTGCGCACTGCCCTCGGGGTGCGCGACGGCTTCGGCAAGCTGCTCGCCCTCGGCCTGTCCTTCTCCGTCGCGCTCCAGGTCTTCGTCGTCATCGGCGGGGTGACCCGCGTCATCCCGCTGACCGGCCTCACGACCCCCTTCATGTCACTGGGCGGCTCGGCCCTGCTCGCCAACTGGACCCTCATGGCGCTGTTGCTGCGCATCTCCGACCAGGCCCGTCGCCCGGTGCCCGACGACGCCCTGCCCGAGCCGGTCCGGCCTCCCGCCGACACCGAGGTGGTGATGCTGCGATGAACACTCCCGTGCGACGCATCTCCGTCGTCGTGGCCACCCTCTTCGTCGCGCTGCTGATCTCCTCGACCCTGATCCAGTTCGTCCAGGCCCCCACCCTCAACGCCAGGGCCGACAACCGGCGCACCTTGCTCGACAACTACTCCCGCGAGCGGGGCAGCATCATCGTCGGCGACCAGCCGGTCGCCCGCTCGGTGCCCTCGCCCAACGAGGAGCTCAAGTTCCTGCGCACCTACCCGCAGGCTCCCCTCTACTCGCACGTCACCGGCTACTTCTCCTACACCTACGGCGCGGGAGGCGGGCTCGAGGGCTCGGCCGGTGACCTCCTCTCGGGATCCTCCGACCAGCTCTTCTACCGCCGGGTGACCGACATGCTCACCGGCCGCGGCCAGGTCGGGGCCAGCCTCAAGCTGACCATCAACCCCAAGGCCCAGCAGGCGGCGAGCCAGGCGCTGGGCAACCAGCGGGGAGCGGTCGTGGCCCTGGACCCGAAGACCGGGGCGGTGCTCGCCCTCGTCTCGCACCCGGAGTACGACCCCAACCGGCTCTCCGCGCACGACCAGGGCAGCGTCGTGCGGGCGTGGCAGGCGCTCAACGCCGACACGAACCGGCCGCTGGCCGACCGGGCGATCTCCGGCAACCTCTACCCGCCGGGCTCGGTGTTCAAGATCGTCACCGCCTCGGCGGCCCTCGAGACGAAGCTCGTGGACGAGAAGAGCCAGATCCCCGCACCCGGTGTCATGGACCTGCCACAGACCACCGCGGGCCTGCCGAACTACGACCGCCAGGCGTGCGGCCCCAACGGGACGACGACGCTGCAGCACGCCCTCGAGATCTCCTGCAACACCGCCTTCGGCTACCTCGGCCTCCAGCTCGGCGGGGACGCGCTGCGCAGCCAGGCCGCCAAGTTCGGCTTCGGCGAGACCCTGCGGCTGCCCACGAGGGTCGAGCCGAGCACCGTGCCCGCCGGTCTCGACAAGCCGCAGTCCGCGCAGGCGGCGATCGGGCAGTTCGAGGTGCGCGTCACGCCGATGCAGGTGGCCATGGTCAGCGCGGCCATCGCCAACCACGGTGTGGTCATGCGCCCCTACCTGGTGCAGCAGGTGCTCGGCGCGAGCCTCGAGACCATCGACACTCACCAACCCGAGCAGCTGTCCGTCGCGGTGTCCAACGACATCGCGTCCACCCTGACCCGGATGCTCGTCTCCGTCGTCGACAACGGCACCGGCACCCCCGCGAAGATCCCGGGGGTGGAGGTCGCCGGCAAGACCGGCACCGCCCAGCAGGGCAACGGCAAGCCGCCGCACGCCTGGTTCACGTCGTTCGCCCCCGCGGGCGACCCCAAGGTCGCGGTGGCGGTCGTCGTCGAGGACGGCGGCAACGCCGGGAACGAGGCCGCCGGTGGGCGGCTCGGAGGTCCGATCGCCAAGGCAGTCATGGAAGCGGTGCTCGCACAATGAACCCACACGAAGGCATGACGCTCGGCAGCAGATACACCCTGACCGACCGGATCGCGTCCGGGGGCATGGGCGACGTCTGGCGGGCCGGTGACTCGGTCCTCGGGCGTGAGGTCGCCGTCAAGGTCATGCGGCCCAACGCATCCGACGACCCGACCTTCGCCGACCGCTTCCGCGACGAGGCACGGCATACCGCGTCCTTGACGCACCCCAACATCGCCACCGTCTACGACTACGGTGAGGACGATGGCGCGCCCTACCTCGTCATGGAGCTCGTCGAGGGCAAGCCCCTCTCGCAGCTCGTCGCGGAGGGGCCGATGCCCCCCGGGCGCGTCCGCAACATCACGGGGCAGGCGGCGCTGGCGCTGGCCGCCGCCCATGCGGCGGGCGTCGTCCACCGCGACGTCAAGCCGGCCAACATCCTCGTCACCCCCGAGGGGCGGGTGAAGCTCACCGACTTCGGCATCGCCCGGGCCAGCGACAGCGCCGGACATACACGCACCGGTGAGGTCCTCGGGACGCCGCACTACCTCTCCCCCGAGCAGGCCCTCGGCCGCGGCGCCACCGGGGCCAGCGACATCTACGCCCTCGGCGTCGTCGCGCACGAGATGCTCACCGGCCGCAAGCCGTTCGACGCCGGAGCGGCGGTCGCGACCGCCCTCGCCCAGGTCAACGACCCGCCGCCGGAGCTGCCCGACTCGGTTCCCGGCGACCTGCGGCGGCTCGTCATGAGCTGCCTGGCCAAGGACCCGGCCGCCCGTCCCGCCTCGGCGGCGGCTCTCGCCGCAGCACTGGGTATGCCGGTCGGCGGGCTCTCGCACGTCAGCCCCGCGACCAGCGTGATCCACACCGGCGACACCGACCCCGGGGCGACCCAGGTCATCCCCGGTGCGCTGGCCGCCGGAGCCGTTGGCGCCGCCGCGGGGGTCGCTGCGGGGGCCGGGGCGACCGCGATGCTGCCCGCACCGACCGCCTCCCGGGACGCCCCACTGCCCTACGACGACGGCGGGTACGACGACCGGTCCGGCCGGCTCCAGCCTCCGGCGAAGCGCAGGCGCTCCGGCGCCGGCTGGTGGTGGGTGCCCGTGGTCGTCGCGCTCGCGGCGATCGGGTTCCTCGTCTGGCAGTACGCGAGCAACAACGCGTCGAAGCCCCTTCCCCTGGTGACGGTGACGACGACGCTCCAGCCGACGACGCCTTCGACGACCACCACATCGTCGTCCTCAAGCACGAACAGCCGCACCACGACCACCACCTCGTCGTCCTCAAGCACGCCGACAACTCCCACCTCGGCGGTCATCACGCCCGGCGACCTCGTCGGCAAGACCCTTCCCGATGTCAGGGCGACCCTGACCGCTCTCGGGTTCCGCAACTTCACGCAGGCGACCGCCGTCAGCAAGCAACCGGTGGGGATAGTGACCGACGTGAGCCCGGCGGGACAGGTGCCGCTGACGACTCCCGTCACCATCACCGTCTCCGACGGCTCTGCGACCGCGGGACGCGGCCCCGGGAAGAGCGGCCCGGGGACGGGGTCGCAAGGCACGCGTGGCTGACCCGACGACGGCGAGCCGGCCGTGACGACACCCCGCCTGCTCGGCGGGCGCTACGAGGTGGGCGAGCTCATCGGCCGCGGCGGGATGGCCGAGGTCCACCTCGGCCAGGACACCCGGCTCGGCCGACCCGTGGCGATCAAGCTGCTCCGTTCCGACCTCGCCCGCGACTCCAACTTCCTGGGCCGGTTCCGCCGTGAGGCCCAGTCCGCGGCGGGGCTGAACCACCCGTCGATCGTCGCGATCTACGACTCGGGCGAGGACTCGAGGACCGAGGCGGGCGGGGCCTCCGTGCCGCTGCCCTACATCGTCATGGAGGTCGTCGGCGGCGAGACCCTGCGGGCCAAGCTCGTCCGCGAGGGGGTCGTCGCGCCGGCGGAAGCGGCCCGCATCACCGAGGGGGTCCTGTCGGCCCTCGCCTACAGCCACCGGATGGGCATCGTCCACCGCGACATCAAGCCGGCCAACGTCATGGTCACCGAGAACGGCGACGTCAAGGTCATGGACTTCGGGATCGCCCGGGCCGTCGCGGACTCGTCCGCGACGTTGACCCAGACTTCCGCAGTCGTCGGGACGGCCCAGTACCTCTCTCCCGAGCAGGCCCAGGGGCTGCCCGTGGACGCGCGGTCGGACCTCTACTCGACCGGGTGCCTCCTCTTCGAGCTGCTGGCCGGCCGCCCCCCCTTCACCGGCGACTCCCCGGTCTCGATCGCCTACCAGCACGTCGGCGAGGCCCCGCGCGCCCCCTCGAGCTTCAACCCCGACGTGCCCGCCGCCTACGACCAGGTGACGCTGCACGCCCTCGTCAAGGACCGCGAGAGCCGTTACCAGAGCGCCACCGAGTTCCGCCACGACCTGGTCGCGGCGCGGTCCGACCAACCGCTCAGCGATGCCGCCGCAGCCACCGCCGCAGCGTTTGGTGCGGGCGCCGCCGCCACCGAGGTCACCGGGGGCCCAACCGTGCTCGGGAGCCGGCTGCGCGACCGCGAGCGCGTAGGCAACACCGGCAGCCTCCCGGCGGTGGGACGCGACCCGGACGACGAGGAGCCGCGGCGGCGGGGCCCGGCATACGTGCTCCTCGCCCTCGCGGTGGCCGCCGCGCTGGCCATCGTCCTGCTCGCAGGGCGCGCGTTCCTTCAGAAGCCCGAGGTCCAGGAGGTGTCCGTCCCCACGGTCACCGGTCTGCTGGTCCAGCAGGCCCAGGCCGCGCTCACGGTGCGCAACCTCACTCCTCAGGTCAACAACGTCACGAACAGCACCGTCGAGAAGGGCAGGGTCGTCGACCAGAACCCCAAGCCCGACGCCCGGGTCACGGTCGGGTCGACGGTGCAGCTGAGCGTCTCGACCGGTCCCGGCGAGGCGTCGGTGCCGGACGTCACCGGCTTCACCCAGGACGCCGCGACGACCGCGCTCACCGTGGCCGGCTTCCAGCTCAACCCCCCCGAGCTCGTCGACGACCCGAGCCAGCAGAAGGGCAAGGTCGTCAGCACCGACCCGACGCACGACACCGCGGTGCCGCTGACCACCAAGGTCACCCTGCGGGTCTCGAGCGGCAAGGTGCCGGTGCCCGACGTGCGGACGCAGCACATCTCCGTCGCAGGGGCGACGCTGACCCGGCTCGGTCTCGTCGCGGACATCACCGAGGTCGACAACAGCACGGCCATCGAGGGGACCGTGCTCGATGAGTCGCCGGCGCCGACGACGGTGGTGGACTCCGGCAGCCACGTCGCACTGAAGATCGCCCGGCGGCCCACGCCGGTTCCCACCACGAGGACTGTTACCGCCACCGCCACCGCCACCGCCACGGCCACCGTCACGGCCCCACCCACCACCCCGACCGGCACACCGACGACACCCAAGGTCACCCCGACGACGACTCCGCCGGCTCCGGCGCCCTGACCGAGGTCAGCGGCGACTCCCTCAGCGGCGACTCCCTCAGCGACGATTCCTCAGCGGAGATTCCTCAGCGGAGATTCCTCAGCGGGCGGCGACGGCGCGGGCGACCGCTCCGGCGTCGTGGACGAGCGGGCTCAGCCCGACCGATCGCCCCACCGCGTCTGCCATGCCGCAGGTGAGCAGCCAGTTCGCGAGGATCCGGTGGCCCCCCTGGGTGAGCACGCTCTCGGGGTGGAACTGCACCCCGTGCAGCGGCAGGGTGGCGTGGCGCACCGCCATGATGATCCCGGTGTCCGTGTGGCCGTTGGCGACGAGGGTTGCCGGGAGGGTCGCCGGGTCGATGGCCAGCGAGTGGTAGCGGGTCGCCGTGAACGGCGTCGGCAGCCCGTGCAGGACGCCGGTGGCGTCGTGGTGCACGAGCGACGTCTTGCCGTGCAGCAGCTCGGGAGCCCGACCCACCGTGGCGCCCATGACGACTCCGAGCGCCTGGTGCCCGAGACACACCCCGAGCATCGGCTGGGCCAGCTCGGCGCAGCTCTCGACCATCGCCATGGAGACGCCGGCCTCCTCGGGGGTCCCGGGGCCCGGTGAGATGAGCACGCCGTCGAAGTCGGCCGCGGCGGCGGGCGACACGGCGTCGTTGCGCGCGACAACGCACTCGGCGCCGAGCTGCTGGAGGTAGCCGACGATGGTGAAGACGAAGCTGTCGTAGTTGTCGATGACGAGGATGCGCGTGGTCACGGGCTCGCTCCGGGTGCAGGGGTCTCGATGGTGACGTTCTCGAAGGGCAGCAGCGGCGCGGCCGCCGGGAAGACCCACAGGAAAAGGACCGCGACGACGACGACGAGCAGGAGCAGCGCCTCGAGCCACTTGAGCAGCCGGCCTCCGGGCAGCGCCCGCCACAGCGCGGCATACATCGTCTCAGGCCTTCGTCGCGGGGTCGGCGAGCAGGCCGGCGGGCAGCCCCTGCTCGTGGGGGATCCGCTCGACGAAGCTCGCGAAGACGATCCACCGCTGCGACGACCCGTAGCGGGGGTTGCACGAGGTCAGCGTGAACGAGCGCTCGGTGGGGGTCTCGCCCGGGTGCTCGGGCACCGGGGCGAGCACGTCCAGCCGGTCCGGCTCGACGATCTCGTGCCGTGTCGCCCGGTAGACGAGATAGGCCTCACGGGTCTCGATGACCATGACGTCACCGGGCTGGATCGCGTCGATGTCGATGAGCGGGTTGCCGTGCCCGGCCCGGTGGCCGGCGATCGCCACGTTGCCGACCTCGCCGGGCAGCTGGGTGCCGGTGTAGTGGCCCAGCCCCTTGGCGAGCAGGTCGAGGCTGGTGCCCTGGTAGACGGGCTTGGCCCAGGTGGGGCCGCCGAGGCGGGGGATGCGCAGGATGGCGAAGAGCTCGCCCTCCTGGGGGACGACGGAGGTGGCCGGTGCGACGGTGGCGGTGACGGAGGCCCTGGGAGTCGTGGTGGGGACGACGGGACCGGAGCGGTGCGGCCCGCCGAACTGCTGCTCGAGGGCCGAGACGTCCCCGGCCTGGCTGCGGCCGTCGACGACCGCGACGAAGCCGAGCTCCCAGACGACGAAGAGGAGCAGGAGGACCCCGACGGTGATGGCGAGCTCGCCGGCGACACCGACGAGGGTGCGCCAGTCCTTCACCGGCTCACCGTCGCGTCCTGCTGCTCCACGGGGCCGGAGTATGCCGGGAAGTCGCCACCGCCCGGGACGGTCACGTCGTAGCCGAGGCCGACCGCGTCGACCCACTCACGGTAGATCTGGACCTGCGGGTCGCGACCCAGCGACGCGGTGAGGGCCGCCGGGTCACCCATCGCCGTGATGACGTAGGGCGGCGAGTAGACCCGGCCCTGAAGGAGCAGCGTGTTGCCGACGCACCGGACCGCCGAGGTCGAGATGACCCGCTGGTCCTGGATCATCATCGCCTCGGCCCCGCCGGCCCACAGCGCGTTGACGACACCTTGGACGTCCTGCTGGTGGACGACGATGTCGTCGGGGCCGTAGGGCGGCGGCAGCGAGTCGGCGCTGCGGTGCGCGTCGTCGAGGCTCACCCGCACGAGCGGGCCGCGCACGCCCCGGGTGCCGGCGAGCGGGGCGAGCGCCTCCGACGTGGCGGTCAGGTCGCGGATCCGGGTGCTGCCCGGCGCGGTCGCCGCCGCGAGCCGGTCGACGTCGCCCTGCAGCCGGCGGACCTGCTCCGCCTTGGCGGCGACCGTGCGGTTGATGCCGCGGATCTGGTCGGGCAGGTCGCGCCCGACGGAGCGCAGCTCCGTGCCCTGTGCGGTGGTGAAGCTCGTCGCGAAGATCAGCCCGGCGAGCCCCGCGACGACCGGCACGACGGTCGACCAGGACGTGGGCCGGCACCCGAACCACGCGACGGCGCGACGAGCCGAGCGGCGGGTCGCGAGCCGGCCGAACGGCATCCGGGCCATGCGACGTGACCTCCTTCGCTGTCGGCCGAGCTCCGCGGGTGTGCACGTCGAGCGGGCACACCAACTACGCTAAGGCAAACCCCTCTGCAAGGAGCCATCCGGTGCCTGAGTCCAAGGGACGTGCGAAGCCGTCCGCGAGTTTCACCCCGCCGCGCAAGTCCAAGGCGGTCGCGCCGAACCCGGAGTGGTGGGTCCCCGTCTTCGTCACCCTGCTGCTGCTCGGGCTCGCCTGGATCGTCGTCTTCTACGTGACCCAAGGGGCCTGGCCGATCCAGAGGTTCGGGTACCTCAACCTCATCGCCGGCTTCGGCCTGATGCTCGGCGGGTTCGGCATGGCGATGCGCTGGCGCTGAGCAGCGGTCGAGGCTGAGCAGCGGTCGAGGCTGAGCGGCAGACGAGGCTGAGCGGCAGTCGAGGT
>JBBRZC010000054.1:0-18215 GCA_038237075.1 Actinomycetales bacterium | reverse complement strand
GGCTTGAGGAAGCCCAGCCCGGGCACCGCGGGCAGCTCGTAGGCGTCGCCGACCCCGATGACGCTGCGCGACTCGGACGCCGAGAAGGTGCGCAGGCCGATGCGGTACGACAGGTGGCTGTCGAGGCCGCGAAGGCGACCCTCCTCCAGCCGCTGCGACGCGAGGAGCAGGTGGATGCCGAGGGACCGGCCGAGCCGGCCGATGGCGACGAAGAGGTCCACGAACTCCGGCTTGGCGGAGAGCAGCTCGGAGAACTCGTCGCAGACGATGAGCAGGCTCGGCAGGGGGGCGAGCTGCGGAGCGTCGCCCGAGGTCCGCGCCTTCTCGTAGTCGCGCAGCGACGCGTAGTTGCCGCTGGCGCGCAGCAGCTCCTGGCGGCGTGTCATCTCGCCGGACAGGGCGTCCTGCATGCGGTCCACGAGGGTGAGCTCGTCGGCGAGGTTGGTGATGATGGCCGACACGTGCGGCATCCCGGCCATCCCGGCGAACGTCGCGCCGCCCTTGAAGTCGACGAGCACGAGGTTGAGGATCTCGGGGGAGTGGGTCAGCGCGAGACCGACGACAAGGGTGCGCAGCAGCTCGGACTTGCCGGAGCCGGTCGCCCCGATGACGAGACCGTGCGGGCCCATGCCCTGCTGGGCGGACTCCTTGATGTCGAGGTTGATCGACGCGCCGTCGACCCCCACGCCGATGGGCACGCGCAGCCGGTCGCGAGGCGGCCGCGGCCGCCAGGTGCGCTCGAGGTTGACCGTGTGGATGTCGCCGATGCCGAGCAGGTCGGTCAGCTCGGTGCTCCTCGTCAGGGCGTCCTCGCGGGCGGGACCCTCCCCGGCATACATCGGGGTGAGCCGGCGCGCCGCGGCCTCGGCGGCGGGGATGCTCATCTGGTCGGCGAAGCCGCGGACGGGATCCTGCCGCGGCACCACCGCCGCCACCCTGACGCGCCCCTGCTCGTCGTCATCGAGGTGCAGCCGCACCCGGGACTCGTCGGAGAGCTCCTCCCAGCGTTCGGGGATGTCGATGACAGTCATGCCCTGGACGCCGTCCTCCG
The DNA here is from genome assembly GCA_038237075.1 of Actinomycetales bacterium. Lineage (GTDB taxonomy): Bacteria > Actinomycetota > Actinomycetes > Actinomycetales > Dermatophilaceae > Lapillicoccus. Next base: position 17,164 of record JBBRZC010000054.1, on the reverse strand, counting down.
TCACCACCGAGTGACCGACGGGGACGAAGACGTTGTCGAGCACGACGAGGACATGAGGCGAGGTGGCGGCCATGGCCGGGCCGAACCGGGGCCGCTCGCTGAGGTCGGCCGGAAGCAGCGACACGAGCTCGTCGAGGTCGGTGCAGATGAGACGGCGCGGGCCGGCGGCGTCGGCCTCACGCCGGCTCTGGGCGTGCGGCAGCCACTTGACCCAGTCCCACTCGGCGAGGGACTGCGGCGAGGTGAGGACCGCGACGACGAGCTGGTCGGGCGGGTGGAAGAGCGCGGCCTGCACGATGAGGGCACGAGCCTGGGCCCGGGCGTGCCGCTCGGTGCCGGTCACCTCGATGCGGGCGAAGGATCCGAGGGCTACCGCTGTGGGCAGGGCGGGGAGGATCCGGTGGGTCGCGAGGAGCCGGTGGAGGGCGCTCGCCGCCACCGGGTCGAGCTTGTCGATGGTGTCGGACTCGGGCGGGCGCAGCTCGAGACCCAGCCGCTGCGGACCCCGGGCGTAGCGCACGAGCAGCCAGTCCTCGTCCTGCGGGGAGCGCTCCCAGACCCGGGTCCGCTCTGCGGCGACGGCGGCGAGGGAGGTGGGGTCGGGATGGACCCAGGTGAGGTGCCGGCGCTGCTCGGCCCCCGCCTTGCGCGCGAGCTCGCGCACGCCCCGCAGGTAGTTGAGGTACTCGCGGCGGTTGCTCGTCACCTGCGCCGCCTTGCCCGTGCGGGCCCGCCAGAGGCTCACCCCGACGAAGCCGAGGGAGGCGAGCATGAACATCCCGGCCGCGAGGTAGCTCTGGGTGGACTTTCCGCTCATCGCGACGAACACGACGGAGCCCACCGACCCGAGCATGGGCACCGCGGTCATGAGGACGTTGGCCCCGGCACCCTCGCCGGCGAAGAGCGGTGGCGGGGCCTGCAGCTCGAGCTCGCCATAGGGCATCGGAGGAGGCTCGATGCGCCCCTCACGCCTGACGGCGGTCGGCATCGCGGACATGGCTCCCCTTTGTTGGCTGACGAGCGCCGGCTCCCGGGGTGGTGGTCCGGGGGCAGACCCTCGCGTATGCCGTGCGGCCCGTCGATCTGCCGACGCACCGACGGCGACGACGCCGATGATAGGCCCCGGCATCGACGGGCCCTCGGCGTCGTGGCCTAGGCTGCCGCGACAGAGGGTCGTTGGACGTCAGGGGAGCAGACGAGTGACGCAGGCACCGACGCGATCGGCGCGAACGGGCACCAGATGCCTCAGCGTCGTCGTCGGTCCGCGCCGCTACGACGTCGCCGTCGACGAGGAGCTGCTGCTGTCGGAGGTCATCGACCTTGTCTTCCCGGGCGGCCTCCTCGTGGCGGTGACGATGACCGGTGAGCCGCTGCCGCTCGACCAGCGGGTGGCCGACGCGCATCTCGAGACGGGGTCGATGATCCTGACGACCTGGGCCGCGGCCCACGTCGCACCGCCGCGGGTGCGTCGCGCCTCGCACGCGATGCCCGCGGCATCAGCCCCCGGTGGGGGTGGCACCCGGTCAGCCGTCGGGGGGCGGGGTCCTTGGGCGACGGTCGCTACGGCACCCGGCGCGCGCGAGCTCGGCACGGCCGGGTCACGTGCGGCACCGGCCGCGGTGGTGTCGGCTTCCGCGGCCCCGGCGCCTGTGGTTCCAGGGGGCGCGGTGCCGGCCGTACGGCATACCGGTGGTCTCGTGCGGGCGGTGGGGGCCCGTCGGGGCAGGGTCCTCGTGGCCGTGCTCCTGTCCGCGCTCACCGTGGTGGCAGCCTCGCGCTCGTCGGCGTCGTCGCGCGCGTCGTGGTTCATCCTCGGCGCCGCCCTGCTCCTGGGCGGCGCAGGACTCGCCGTCGCACAGATCGCCACGGCCGACCGCCTCGCGCGGCTCGCCTCTCCGGCGCTCGGCGCTGCTGCGGGTTCCCTCGCCGCGCTCACGCTCGCCGACGGGGCCCTCGTGCCCCTCGTCGGTGGCTGCGCCGGCGCCGTGCTCGTCGCGCTGGCCGGCCGGATGACCACCGGAGCGGACCGGCATGTGCCCAGGGTCTGGCTGGCGCTCGCCGCCGGAGTCGGGCTGCTCTCGCTGATGACACTCGGGCTCCGGCTTCCCATGGCGACCGTGGCGTGCCTCGCCCTGGCCGTCTCGGTGCTCCTGACCCGGGTGGTGCCCAACCTCGTCCTCGATGTCGACGACGACGTGCTGCTCGACATCGACCGGCTGTCAGTGACGAGCTGGTCGCCGCGGGAGGCCCGCCGGCGCCTGCGCCGTGGCTGGCGCATCGATGACCGTGCGGTGGGCTCCGTGGTCGTGGCTGCCGGGGTCGAGCAGCTCTCCGCGCTCGTCGCCGTGGGCGTGGTCTCGGTGGCGAGCAGCGCCATCCTGCTCGCGGTGGCGCGCGGCCGCGAGGAGACCGCGGTGCGCCTGCTGCTCCTCGCCGCGGCCCTGGCCACGGCCTGCGCCGCGCGGTCCTACCGGCTGCGGCGCGACCGGACCCTCCTGCGGGTTGCCGCCGTGGCGCCGCTCCTGGCAGTGGCCGTGTCGGCCCTCGCCCCTCTGGACCCCTCGGCAGCGGTGGTCGCGGCCGGGACGGCGGTGGCCGCGGGCCTGGGCATGGCGCTCCTGTCGGCTGCCGTCGGCGGCGGGTTCCGCTCGCTCGGCGCGGCCCGCGTGGCGGACGCCGCAGAGCTGCTCGGGATGCTCTCCGTCCTTCCCCTCGCCCTCTGGGCGGGTGGTCTCGTGGACCGCGCGCTGGGCTTCCTGGGATGACGTGGTCAGCCGGGGCGAAGAGGCTGGGATCGCCCGGTTATCCACAGGTGCGCCCGATTGGTGCGACGGATCCGACCTGACGGGCCGCCGCGGAGGTATGGTCTGGGAGTCGAAGCAGGGGGCCCCTCGGGGGTCATGTCAGCGCGTTGATCCGGCGGAAGCGTAGGTCAGGGGGTCCGTGCACCGTGCGGGCCGACAACGAACCCCGGGTTCTCGGGGGATGGACGAGGAGGGGTTGTGTCACCGATCACCACACAGCAACAGCAGGGCGCCCAGAAGGCGGCCGCAGACAAGGTCCGCGTCAGGCGGGGCGAGTTCCAGTCCCAGCTGCAGGTCCTGGAGGGCGAGGCGCAGGGGCTCCAGAAGGACTACCAGGGCCCGGCAGCCAGCGCGTTCTTCACCCTCGTGGGCGGCTGGCTCGAGGATGCCTCGGCCATCGTCAAGGACATGGAGAGCTTCGCCGGCAAGCTCGACCACCAGGAGACGACGGTCAACGCCACACAGGAGCAGTCCGCGTCGACGTTCAGCAAGGCCGCGACGCGGCTCTCCACCAAGGCCTGAGGCCTCCGACACCACAAGGGGAATGGCATGAGCAGCTCAGACGTCATCAAGGTCGGCAAGGCCTCGCTGGAGAGCATGGCCCAACAGATCGAGGGCACGCACAAGCGACTCAAGGACGGGTTCGACACCCTCTCGTCGGATCTCCTGCGCACCTTGCCGGAGTGGGGCGAGGGCACGGACTCCCGCAACGCCTACGACAGCTTCAAGAAGCGGGTCGACGCCCTCTTCGCCGAGATGTTCGACGCGGTGGCGAAGATGCCCCCGGTGGTGAACCAGGCCGCCCAGGAGGCCGAGAGCACCGAGAAGCGCAACTCCGGGATGTGGGCTGGCTAGTCCGACGGCTCGAGGGTGGACGGACCCGTCACCGCGGGCCCGTCCATCTCGCTGCCGTGACGCGGTGACGGCGCCGCCACCAATCAGGGACAATGGGCGTAAGCACTCAGGGAGGGGACCCCATGCTCGAGATGTCGCCCGACGAAGTCCTGGCCGCAGCACAGGCGAACGACGCCAACACCGCCGAGGCGCTCAAGGCGGCCCAGGATGCGGCTGCCAGCCTCGCCGCACTCCAGGGCGGCTCACTGTTCGGCAGCTCGCCTGAGGGAGCACGCACCGGCACGGTCTTCGACCGGGCCTCCACCGTCATCGGCGATCTCGTCACCGAGGTCGACCTGGCGATCGGCGTGCTGTCCCGCAACCTGCACCTCTCGGTCGACAATGTCGTCAAGGGCCAGGAGGCGGCGCAGGTCGACTTCGAGAAGCTCGCCCGTGACAACCGCCGCCACGTCGAGACCCTCGACTCCACGGGGATCCAGCCCGGCGACGAGGCCTACCAGGCGCCGGGGACGTCGCCGGCCTTGCCCACCGACGGCGCCAGCCAGGCGGCTGCGACGGTGCCGGCCTTGCCCACCGACAGCGCCAGCCACGCGCCGGCGAACTGACGGTCGGCGGGCGGTCCATGCACCGGTCACGCTCCGCGCGGGCATCCGCGACCACGTCGGCAGCGCGCGCCCTGCTCGTGGCGGCCGTGTTGGCATCCCTGCCCAGTGGGGTGGCGTATGCCGCGCCCAGTGGGGTGGCGTATGCCGCACCGGCAGGCCCGGTGCCGTCGGCCCGGTCCGCGGCACTCCCGTCGCAGGCGCCTGCGACGAGGCAGGCCGACTGGACGAAGGGTCAGTGGTGGATCGACGCCACCAAGCTGCGGCAGCGGCACGCCCAGGGCATCACCGGCAAGGGCGTGACGATCGCGCTGGTCGACGGCCCGGTGAACACCGCCATCCCCGAGCTCAAGGGGCGCGACGTGCGGCCCACCTGGTCTGCGTGCGGAGACCGGTGGAAGAAGGCCGGCCCGTTGACCGCCGACGGCCCGCTCGACGAGACGTCGTTCCATACGACCTCGATGGCGGCCCTGCTCGTCGGCAGCGGGGTTGGCACGGGTCCGGGTGGCGCCGGCATCCTCGGCGTGGCACCAGATGCGACGCTGCGGACCTACGCCGTCTTCAACACGGCGGACCGGAGCTACGGCCAGAACCTCATGTGCGACCTCAAGCAGATGCCGGCCATGATCGACCGGATCGTGGCCGACGGAGCGGACGTCGTCTTGGTGCCGTTGACCCTCCCCGCGAACTCCGGGGAGTTCCGGGCCGCCCTCAACCGGGCGATCAACCGCGGCGTCATCGTCGTCTCGGGCGGCGGCAACAACGGCCCGTCCACCCCCCCGATGCCGCCTGGGGACCTGCCCGGGGTGCTCGTCGTGGGGGGCATCGACCGGGATGCCAAGATCTTGCCACACAGTCCGACGAGTCTCACGCACTCCTGGGAGGAGGCGCAGCTCGTCGCCCCCGGCGCCGGCGGCGACGACATCCACCTCGTCGCTCCCGCGAGCGACATCCTCGGTGGGGGTCTGCAGGGCGGGGTCTGGGACTCGGACGTCCTCCAAAGCGGCACATCGGGGGCGAGCGCGATCGTCGTCGGGCAGCTGGCTCTCATGAAGCAGCGCTGGCCCAAGGCCACGAGCAACCAGCTGCTCTACTCCTTGCTCCGGTTGGCGAACCGCAGACCTGGAGCGGTCGTGTGGGAACCGCGCGGCGGGTTCGGGACGAGCTCGTTCGAGTCGACCCTGACCGTCGACCCGACCGTCCTTCCCGACGTGCACCCGTTCTACGCCAGCCTGGCCGACGTCATGAGCGACCATCCGGTCAAGCCGTTCATCCCAGAGGCGGTGGACGGGAACGGCTCGCTTCTCAAGGCGCCGGTACCCTCGGTGACGAGCCCGTCGACGGCTCGCACCAAGGCACCGGATCCGGCAGCGGCACCAGTAACGACACCGGTAACGGCGGCGGCGGTCGCCGGGTCGTCGGGCGGCAGCAACGGCTCGGGCGGCACGGGTGTGCTCGTGCCGGCCGGCATCGGGGCGCTGGTCCTGCTCGGGGCCGGGGGGTGGCTCCTGAGGAGCAGGGGGCGCAGCGGAGTGCACGTAGACGTGGTCAGTCCAGTCCAGGGGAGGGAAGATCGATGAGCTACCCAGTCGACTCCGGCGGCGCAGGCCCCCAAGGGGGTCCGCACGAGCAGAGCCTGTTCCACGCGGCGTACGGCGCCTCGACATCTCAGATCCAGGAGGCGATGACGCAGGTCCGGACCGCGAAGGCCAACCTCGCCGTCGTCACCGCACAGCTAGAGCGGCTCGCGCCGCGACTGCAGGAGGCGTGGACCTCGGCGGACGGCCTGGCGGCGGTGGCGTCGACGGCGGCTCTCTCGGCCGTCCTGACGACCAAGGCGGAGCAGCTGCAGCGCACCCACGATGCGCTCGACGCCGCCAGGACTGTCGTCGCTGCGGCCCAGAGCTACTGGTCGCGGGCGCAGCCGCCGCCCACGGCACCGACGCCGCCCGACCTGAGCACCGCCGCCCCGCCCGCCGCCGTCCTGCAGGCGCAGAGCCATTTCAACCAGCAACACACGGCATACACGGGCACGGCGTCGGCGCGCGAGGCGCAGATGCAGAGCCAGTACGTCACGCTGCAGATCGGCCTCGGCGAAGCTGCCGCCGCCATGGCGATGGCCAACTCGGTGCAGGTCTGGGACACCCCGTCGGGCAGCGCGGCCGGCGGTTCCGCGGCCGGGGGCGTCGGTGCGCCCCCGGGCTCCGGCCCGGCAGGAGGCGGCTCGGTAGGAGGCTCCCCTGCGGCAGGACCCGCGGGTGGCCATGCGTCCACTCCCGTGGGTGCGTCTGCCGGGGCCTTACCCACCCTCACGCACGCAACGAGCCACGCCCCGGTGCCCGCGTTCACGCCGGCACCGGCGGTGTCCGGCTCGGGAGTGGTGGGCTCGACGACACCGGGCGCCCCGCTGCACGGGCCTTCGGTCGACGGGTCGCTCGTGGGGAGCGGGGTGTCGGCGGGCCCCGTGTCCGGCGGTGCGTTCGGCTCGTCGGGAGGCGCCGCAGGAGTGTCGGGAGGCTCGGTCGGGTCGGTCGGGTCGGTCGGGACGGGACTGTCGTCGGGCGCGGCGGTGGCCGGTGTCGCGGGCGGGGCCGTCGGCATCGCGGCGATGACCCGGGGCCTCACCGCGGGACGCGCGGGCTCGTCAGGTCTGGCTGGGTTCTCAGGTGCTGCGGGGTCCGCGAACCGAGGAGGTCCCGGCGTCCGGGGTGGGGCGCTGCCGGGCGGCTCCGTCACCGGTGTGATGGGTGGTTCGGCCCGGGCCGGCCGCGCCGGCGGAGCCGTGCGCGCTGCCTCTGCGGGGCGGACCGGCACCGGCTCGTCGAGCATGGTGGCCGGCTACTCCGGCGGCGGCGCCGGACGCACGGGCTCGGTTGGCGGTTCGGCCGGTGGTTCGTCGGGTCGCCGGGTCGCCGGGGGAGGCCCCGCCGGCGGGCGCGGCAAGGCCGGAGGTCCCACCGGGGGCCGGGTCGCGACGGGAGGCCGTGGCGGCTCGGTCGGCGGGCGAGGGTCCGCGGCCGGCGGGCGGGGCCCGGTCGTGGCAGCCGGGTCCGGGGTCGGTTCCGGCAAGGGGAAGGACAGGAGGGGGACCGACCGGCTCTCGCTGGTGACCGAGGACGAGTGGATCGACGAGCGGAAGACCACGGACGGCGTGGTGCGCTAGACGGGCCGGCCGGCGGCCGCAGGGTCTCTCCGGCCGGTTCGCGCCGGCGGCTGCGTTCAGTCGGTCCGCTAGAGTCCTGCGAGCCACGTCGACCATCAGGGGAGCACCAGCGGTGACGACGAACACCCAGTCAGCTGACCTCGTGCGGCTCAGTGTGTCCGCAGGCGAGCGCACCACCGACCTCGTCCTGCCCTCGCGGCTCCCGCTCGCCGAGATCCTTCCCGAGGTCGCCTCGCTGGTCGGCTCCCTCGACGCCTACGAGGCCTACGGCGGCTACGCGCTCGTCGGCACCGACGGCCACGCCCTCGACCCGGACATGAGCTTCCTCGCGCAAGGGGTGCACGACGGCGCCGTCCTCACCCTCGTCACCGGCGCCGAGGCCGAGGAGAAGAAGGTCTACGACGACGTCGTCGAAGCCGTCGCCGACTCGGTCGAGAACCTCGGCCCGGGCTGGACCGCGCAGGACTCCCGGATGACGACGCTCGCCATCTCCGGGCTGCTGCTCTCCCTCGGCGCCCTCGCCCTCTTCCTCCAGCGCGACAGCGGCGGCGTCGTCACGACGGCTGCTGGTGCCGCGGCGGTGCTCCTCGTCCTCGCCGGGGCGGTCTTCGCCCGGGTCCGCGGTGACGAGCCCGCTGCGGCCGTCGTGCTCGTCGCGGCCTGCCTGTATGCCGTGGCCGCCGGCCTCAGCGCCGTCGACGGCGACGTCTTCCGGGGGCGGCTGGTCGCGGCGGGGCTCGGGCTCGCCGCTGTGGGTGCCGCGACCATGCTCCTGCTGCGCGGCCGGGCCTGGGCCTTCCTGCCGACCCTCGTCCTCGGTCTCGGAGGCGCAGCGACCGGTGCCGTGCTCCTGACGACGGGGCTCGGGCCCGGCCGCGTCGTCGCCGTCGTCGCCGTCGTCTCCGTCATCCTCGGCAGCCTCATCCCGTGGTTTGCCCTCACCTCCGCACGCACCATGGTCGCGCCCCTCCAGTCCGAGGCCGAGATCCTCGCCGACCCCGAGCCGATCGACCCCGCCCGCGTCGGCCGGCGGGTCGCGCTCGCCCACGACCTCGTCCTCGGCCTGTCCCTCAGCGTGGCGCTGGTCGTCATCGTCAGCGCCCCGACCCTCGTCCAGCTCGGATGGACCGGTCTGGGCATCGTCTGGGCGGCCGGCACCGTCCAGATGATGCGCACGCGCCAGTTCCTCCTCGCGCGTGACGTCGTCGTCGGGCTGCTCGGCGGCGCGCTCGGCATCGTCGCGGGCACGGTGGCCGCCCTCGTCGCCCACCCCGAGTGGGGGCCCGTCGTGGGGGCGGTGACGGGGGCCGCAGCAGCCGGCGTGCTCGTCAGTCTCGCCCTGCCGCCGAGGACCACGGTGCGCCGGGGCCGGGCCCTCGACGTCTGCGAAGGGTTGGCGCTGTTCGTCCTCATCCCCCTGCTCGTGCTGGCCCTCGGTCTCGTCAGCGCCCTCCGGTACTGACCCGTGGCCAGCAAGCGCGACCTCGTCGAGGCGCACACCTACAACCGCCGGCGCCTCGTGTCGGCGTTCCTCAGTGGCGCCCCCGCAGGCCGTGAGGTCGAGAGCGTCTCCCGGTCCCGGCCCGTCGTCGCCGGGCTCGTTCTCGGCGGCCTGCTCCTGGGCGGCGCCGCCGTCGCCGGTCTGCTCACCCAGCCGCTGCCGGACGGGTGGGAGAACGGCTACGTCGTCATCGGCAAGTCCTCGGCGGCCCGCTTCGTCAGCATCAAGGGATCCCTGCACCCCGTGCTCAACGCGACCTCGGCGCGGCTGATCCTGCCGTCCGCCAAGGGTTTCCAGGTGCTCGTCGTCGACGACGGCAAGATCGCGGCCACCCCCCACGGGGCCACCCTCGGCATCCTCGGCGCCCCCGACGACCTGCCGCCGGCGGGCTCGCTGGTCCAGAGCGGCTGGGTCTCCTGCTACGGCGGCCGGACCGTGGCGACGTCGATCTCGACGCAGCCGCTCGGGGCACTCGACGACGCCGGGGGACTGACCGTGCGGGTGGACGGGAACGGCGAGGACGTGCGCTACCTCCTGGCCGGGGGGCGGCGCTTCCGCATCCCCACCGACAGGTACGACGGGGTCAAGCAGTACCTCGACAAGCCAGAGACACCGCAGACCGTGCCAGGCACCTGGGTGGACCTCTTCAACCCCGGCACCGACCTGGCCTTCGGGTCGTTCGCCTTCCCCACGCCCGCTCAGGCGGGTCGGCCCCTGCCCACGCAGCTCACCCTCGGCAACAAGATCGGCGCGATCGGGCAGCTCGTCGTCAACAGGGACCAGGGCAGCGCCATGTCGGTCATGCTCGACAACGGCACAATCCCGCTCACCCCGTTCGCGGCCGCCGTCTACCAGGCCACGGCTCCCGGGACGCTCGGCCAGCCCACGACGGTCTCCAACGCCGACCTGGCCCGGATCCAGCCCAGCGACACGCGGTCCTTCTTCTCCGCGGACTGGCCGAGGACGGTCCCGGCGACCACCGGGGGCACGCCGTGCGCGGTTCTCGAGACGACACCGGCCAAGCCGGCCACGACGCACCTGATGATGCAGCCGGCGGAGTCGTCGCGGGTGCGGCTGCCCAACGGGCAGTCCGTCTACGTCCAGCCGGGCCGAGGAGGGCTGGTGCGGGCCAGCTCGACGGGCACCGGAGGGCCCGTCTCCGTCATCGACCAGTCCGGCCAGTCGTTCACCATCACGGACCCGTCCGCCGAGACCCTGACGCGGCTCGGCTTCAAGGACGTCGTGCCCCCTTACGTCCCGCCGGCGTGGGTGGCCCGGTTCGCGTCGGGTCCGGCGCTGAGCGAGGCGGCCGTCGCCGCGCCCCGGCTCGACGGCTCCGGCCCGTGAGCCGGCCCCGGGTCTGGGCGTGGTCGCACCGAGCCGGCGTCGTCCTCCTCGCCACCGGGGTGGTGCTCACGGTCGGCTCCGGCGCCGCCGGGGCGGCCCAGGCCGTTGACACCTGCACCGACCAGCGCACGGCACCGGTCTACGACCCGACGACGTCGAATGCCCTCACCCAGATGGGCGCCGACGCGGTCTGGCAGCTCGCCACGGGCAGCGGTGTCACCGTGGCCGTGGTCGACTCCGGCATCGACACCGGCAACGCGCACCTGCCCGCGGGCCGGGCCGTCGCGGATGGCCGCACCCTGCTCGACCCCGTCGAGGGGTGGACACCGGACCCCGTCGGCCACAACGACCTCTCGGGGCACGGCACGGCGGTGGCCAGCCTCATCGCCGGTCGCCCGGTTCAGGGGTCAGGCCAGGTCGGGCTGGCCAAGGACGCGACGCTCCTGCCGATCCAGGTCTTCGGAGTCTCCCGCGAGCAGCAGGGGTCCGACGCGCGCCTCGCGGCCCTGACCCCTCGCACGGACCGGCTGGCCCAGGGAATCCGCACGGCGGCGGAGCTCGGGGCCAAGGTCATCAACGTCTCGCTGAGCCTGGACGCCCCCGACCAGGGCCTCGCCGACGCTGTCGCCTTCGCCGCCGAGCACGGCGCCCTCGTCGTCGCCAGCGCCGGCGACCGCGGCACCGCGACGAGCACCACGGACGGCCCGCGCTATCCCGCGGCCCTGCCCGGCGTCGTGTCGGTGACGTCGGTGACCTCGGCCGACGGGGTGGACACGGCGGCCAACATCCAGGGCCCCCACATCACGGCCGCGGCCCCCGGCCAGGGGCTCAATGCCGCCTTCGGCCACGTCGGCGACTGCCTCCTAGGCGGCGCTCCGGCGACGAGCTTCGCCACCCCCCTCGTCTCGGCGACCGCGGCGCTCCTCGCGCAGCGCTACCCGGCCGAAGGCCCGGCCCTGTGGAAGTACCGCATCGAGGCCTCGGCACTTCGCCCTCGCACCGACACGAAGGACGCTGCGCTGGGTTGGGGCATCGTCTCGCCGTACGATGCGCTGACGATGACCCTCGACCCGCAGCGCCCCGGACCGCCGCTCCCAGGGCACCCCGCGGCGGCGAGGCCGGCCCCCGCCCCCGCGGTCGGTCCGGTGCTCGTCGAGGGCGACCCGGACGCCCGCAACCGCCAGGTCGGCGCCTGGATCGGCGTCACCGCCCTCGCCGGGGCCGGCGGGCTGCGGTTGGTCCGCATCCTGCGCCGAGGCACGGCAGCAGGTGCCCCGTGAGGTGCCGCCAGCGCGCCACCCGGGCCGCACGGCATACCGGGTGGTGGTCGCCGTGACAAACGACGGCCGCGAGCGTCCGCGGCGGCCCGCGATGTTCAGCCCCGCGGCCATGGAGGCCCACGGAGGCTCCGTCGACCCGGCGCAGGAGATCGAGGCGGCGCACGAGACAGCCGCGGTGCTCGTGCACGCGGGCCGCGCCGCCCGCGACGCCGTGCTCACCGCCCGCCTCGTCTCCCTCGTCGAGGAGCTGGGGCTGTCGACGGTCGCCGACCTCTGGGCGCACCGCCCCGCGCGGAGCCTGCCGGGTGCGCTGTGGCGTCTCTACGCGCTGCGGGAGTGGGTGCGGCGGGCGCCCACCGAGGCCAGTGCCGACTACGCCGCGGGAGTGCGGTTCACCGACGTCAACCACGTCGTCGTCGGGGTCGCCGAGCCCCCTGGGCCCGAGGAGCTGACCGCCCTGACCGACGCCATCCTCACCGGGGTCTTCGAGGGCGACCTCGCCGTCGCCCTCGAGCGGGCCGCGGCGTTCTGCCGGGTCGTCGCGGCCGGGCGCGCCGACCGCTCCGAGGGCGAGGAGGCGGCGCAGCGCGCGGCCCAGCTGCTCGCCACCGCACAGGACCTGGCCGCCGACGCCGCACTGTGGCGGCGGGACGAGCTCGTCTGACCGCCGCCCGCAAGGGTATGCCGGGTGGGCACGGTGCGTCGCAGGGCCCTCACCACCACGCGACTCCCCCATCCCGCGCAGCGTCCGGGAAACGGTTGCTCGGGCAGCCAGAACCCCGGACGCAACGAGTCCCGCCGACGCTGCGTCGGCGATCGCGAGCGCTGGGGTTTCGGGGGACGGGCGGCCTCGGTCGGGTTATCCTTGGTGACGCGTCGGGCCGTGGTAGCCCCGGGTCCCAAATTGAGCCGCTACGAGCGGCCTCGTGCCGTGAGGCGCTCCCGGCCCGACGCGACCCGGATCTCGCGCGGCCGTCGACCCGACGGTCCCGCAGCCGGCGCCCCCGTTCGCCACCGAGCGGGAGCCCCGGCCCTGGTCTGGTCGCCATGACCGCCGACAGCCCCCCGGAGAACGAGCTCAAGGACACGGCGCTCCACGAGGAGATCGAGCTCGTGGGAGAGCTCGTGGTCGCGGCGACATCCAAGGGCGACCGGCTCACGCAGCCGGAGATTGACCGCGTGCTGGGCGTCGACCCCGATCCCGCGGAGCACGCCGGCTGACAGGTCGGACCGAGGACTGCAGACCCGTCAGCCGAACCGGCCGGAGATGTAGTCCTCCGTGGCCCGTTCGGTCGGGTTGTTGAAGATCTTCGTCGTCGGTCCGACCTCGATGAGGCGCCCCGGCTTGCCGGTCGCGGCGAGGTTGAAGAAGGCGGTGCGGTCCGACACCCGGGCCGCCTGTTGCATGTTGTGGGTGACGATGACGATGGTGAAGTCGGACTTCAGCTCGTTGATGAGGTCCTCGATGGCCAGAGTCGAGATTGGGTCCAGCGCCGAGCACGGCTCGTCCATGAGGAGCACCTGGGGGCGCACGGCGATGGCCCGAGCGATGCAGAGGCGTTGCTGCTGGCCGCCGGAAAGGCCCGCGCCGGGCTTCTTGAGCCGGTCCTTCACCTCGGTCCAGAGGTTCGCCCCGCGCAGCGACTTCTCGGCCGCCTCGTCGAGCTGCTTGCGCCCCTTGACGCCGTTGAGCCGCAGGCCAGCCACGACGTTGTCGTAGATGGACATGGTCGGGAAGGGATTAGGCCGCTGGAACACCATCCCCACGGTGCGCCGCACGGACACCGGGTCGACCGTCGACGCGTAGAGGTCCTGGTCGTCGAGGAGCACCTGCCCCTCGACCCGCCCCCCGGGGATGACCTCGTGCATCCGGTTGAGGGTCCGCAAGAAGGTCGACTTGCCGCATCCCGAGGGGCCGATGAAGGCGGTCACGGACCGGGGCTCGACGGTCAGGGACACGCCTTCGACGGCCTTGAAGTCGCCGTAGAAGACGTTGAGATCCTTGACGTCGATGCGCTTTGCCATGGTGGAGGAGTCGCTTTCTCGGAGGTCGTGCGCCGGTCGCGTATGCCGCGGTGGCGGGTCAGCGCCGCACGGAGCCGAAGCGTGCGATGACGCGGCCGGCCACGTTGAGCAGGAGGACGAGGAGGATCAGGGTCAGCGCGGTCGCCCACATCCGCTCGACGGCCGGGGCGATGCCCAGCTCGGTGCGGTCCTGGTTGATCATCGTCGGCAGGGTCGGCATGGGGCCGCTGAAGAGGTTCGTCGCGATGCTCTTGGTGTACGGCCCGAGAATGAGCAGCGGGGCGGTCTCGCCCATGATGCGAGCGAGCCCGAGGAGGACGCCGGTGATGATCCCGGAGAAGGCGGTCGGGAGGACGATCCGCGTGATGGTGACCCATTTGGGGACCCCGAGCGCGTAGGAGGCCTCGCGCAGCTCGTTGGGCACGAGCTTGAGCATCTCCTCGGTAGACCGCACGACGACAGGGATCATGAGGAGCATCAGGGCGAGGGTCACCGCGAACCCGACCCGGTTCAGGCCGAAGGTCGTCACCCACACGGCGTAGATGAAGAGGGCGGCGACGATCGACGGCACACCGGTGAGGATGTCGACCATGAAGGACACGCCCCGCGCGAGGCGGCCCCGCCCGTACTCCACGAGGTAGATCGCGGTGAAGATGCCGATGGGGACCGCGAAGAGGGCCGTGACCCCGGCCTGGATGAGGGTTCCCTGGATCGCGTGGACCGCGCCGCCGCCGACATCGGTGGAGTTGATGTTGCGCTGCGAGTTGGTCCACCACTGAGCCTGGACGACGAGGCCCACACCCTTCGACACGACGGTGTAGAGGATCCAGACGAGCGGGATCATCGCGATACCGAACGAGGCCCACATGACCACCTTGGCCACGACGTCCTTGACCATCCGGCCGGTGGACTTGTTGCCGAGGCCCAACCCTTGACCGTTCCCGCCGCTGCCGCCGGCCCCGACGCCCCTGGCATCGGTGTGGTCCACGGAACCGCGGGACCGCGCACCGGTGGGCAGCACACCGTCCGTGGCGTCGCCGGCAGACCCGGCGGCGTTGTCGCCGGGGACGGGCCGGCGGACCTCGGCGTGCCGCGCGGGACGCACGGCCGCGCGGGCCGGTACGCCGGCGTCGGACGGGCTGGTCGTCATTCGGTGAAGGCCTTCCTGCGTTCGATGACGATGCGGGCCACGGCGTTCACGATGAAGGTCAGGATGAAGAGGACGAGACCGGCAGCGATGTAGGCCCCGGTCTTGGCCGGGGTGTCGAACTCCGCCGCGTTGTTGGCGATCCGCGAGGCGAAGGTCTCGCCGCCGTTGAAGAGCGACCACGTCCACGCGGTGCCGTCGGAGAGCTTGGAGACGAGGAACGTCACGGCGATGGTCTCCCCGAGTGCGCGGCCGAGGGCGAGCATCGAGGCCGAGATGACGCCGGGACGCCCGAAGGGCAGCACTGCCGTCTGGATCATCTCCCACCGGGTCGCCCCGAGGGCGAGCGCGCCCTCCTTGTGTGTCGTCGGGGTCTGGTCGAAGACCTCGCGTGACAGCGCGGTGACGATCGGCAGGATCATGATCGACAGGACGATCCCGATGAAGAAGACCGTCCCCCCGCTGATCCCCGTCTTCGCGAAGAGGGGGAACCACCCCAGGGTGGACTGGAAGGCCTCCTCGACGGGGCGGATGACGTCGCGGAAGGTGAGGACCCCCCAGAGGCCGTAGACGATCGACGGCACCGCGGCCAGGAGGTCGACGAGGCTCGCTGCCGGCCCGCGGAGCCAGAGTGGCGCGTACTGGGTGATGAAGAGCGCCACGGCCACGCCCACCGGGACGGCGACGAGCATGGCCAGCGTCGATGCGGTGACCGTGGTCCACAGCAGCTCGACGATGCCGAACCGGGGGGTGTCCCCCCCGGGTGCCCACTCGCGCGAGGTGAGGAAGCTGGCCTGGTCCTTCAGCAGGGCCGGGATGGCCTGGGCGAGGAGGAAGACCCCGATGAGGGTGACGATGGCGATCACCAGGATGCCGGCGCCTCGCGCCGCCCCGCCGAAGAGGCGGTCGCCGAGCCGCCCGGTGGAGGCGGAGTCCCCGAGGAGTGGGGGACGTCCATCTCCGGACGTCGCGTCGGCGGCCGAGACGCCGGTCACTGATGACACGTCATGCCCATCCCGTCGGTGGTGGCGCGAAGCCGGTCAGCCCACGGCCTTGACGGCGGTGAGCACCTTGGACTGGACCTCCGAGGGAAGCGGGGCGAAGCCCTGCTTGCCCAGCGCCGACTGGGTGCTTTCCGACGCGAACGACGTCAGGAACGCCTTGACGGCCTTGCCCTTGGCAGCGTCAGAGTACTTGGAACAGACGATCTCGTAGGTCACGAGGACGATCGGGTAGGCCCCGGCCTCCTTGGTGGCGTAGTCGAGCTTGAGCGCGAGGTCGTTGCCCGTGCCCACCTGCTTCGCCGTGGCGATGGCCTTGCCCGCCGTCTCGCCGGTCAGCTCCACCGGACCCGCGCCGGAGTCGATCGCGGCGATGGCGAGCTTGTTCTGCGTCGCGTAGGACCACTCGGTGTAGGTGATCCCCCCGTCGGTCTGGGCGACGGCGGAGCTGACTCCGGCCGACTTCTCCTTGCCCTCGCCCTTGCCGGTCCACTTCTTGGCAGGCGCCCCCGCCCACGACGACGGCGCCGCGGCCTTGAGGTACTTGGTGAAGTTCTCCGTGGTGCCCGAGTCGTCGGAGCGGAAGAAGACCTTGATGTCGGTGGCCGGCAGGGTGGCGCCGGAGTTGAGGGCGGCGATGGCCGGGTCGCTCCACTTCGTGACGCTGCCGGAGAAGATCTTCGCCGCGACGTCCGCGTTGAGGACGAGCTTGTCGACGCCCTTGACGTTGAAGACGACGGCGATGGGGCCGGCGACCATCGGCAGGTTCCACGCCTCGGAGCCGCAGGCGGTCTTGGCGGCGGTGGCCTCCTCCGGCTTGAGCGCCGAGTCGGAGCCCGCGAAGTCCACCTGCTTGGCGTTGAACTGCTTGATGCCCGCGCCGGAACCCGTCGCGTTGTAGTTGATGGTCGCGTCGGAGCAGGCGGTCTGGAAGGTCTTGATGGCGGCCTCGATGGCGTTCTTCTGGGCCGTGGAGCCCTCGCCGTCGAGCTTGCCGGAGAAGCAGTCTCCGGCGGCAGCGCTGGTGCTGCCCGAGCCGGCTGCTGTGCCACCCGCGCCCGCAGGGGGGGTGGTGGTGTTGTTGTTGCTGCCGCAGGCGGACAGCGCCAGAGCGCCGGTCAGGGCGATGGCGCCGAGAGCGCTGGTACGGATGAGTCGCACGGGGTTTCCCTCTCGAGAGGTTCAGGTGGCTGGTGGGCGCGGACCGTCCCATGCGGTCCAACCCCCGCGAGCGAAGATAGGCGGCTCGGGTGACGAGTTGGTCCTGCCGGGTTAACGGCGGGTGAACGCAGGGCGTCGGTCTGGGGGCGTCCGCCTTGCCCGCGGAGGACATCGCCCCTCGACACGGCATACCGCACAGGTATGCCGTGTGGTCTCGCGGCGTCGCGGGTCACCCGCGGTGCCGTTCCACCGCGACGATGTGGGCCGCGTCGCCCACG